>JAMIQH010000281.1:0-5771 GCA_035914695.1 Bacteroidota bacterium
ATCCCCGCAGGCGGCAATCCCCGCAGGCGGCAATCCCCGCAGGCGGCAATCCCCGCAGGCGGCAATCCCCGCAGGCGGCAATCCCCGCAGGCGGCAATCCCCGCAGGCGGCAATCCCCGCAGGCGGCAATCCCCGCAGGCGGCAATCCCCGCAGGCGGCAATCCCCGCAGGCGGCAATCCCCGCAGGCGGAGATCCCCGCAGGTGGAGATCCCGGGACGCGGCCACACGGGCGGACACGCAGGTCCGCCCGTACGGGGATTCCGGGGGGAGGGAAAAAAAACCGCCACCCGGGAGGGGTGGCGGTGTTGACAGGATTGGATACGAATCTGGAGGGTGGTTGCTGCGGCCCTCGCCGCGCTGTGCTTACCAGCCAGCGTAGGTAACGGTCACGCGATCTTCGTCCGTGGTCTGGGTCATATCGACCGCCACGACCACCGTTTTGGCAGCATCGTTTGCCGATGTACCGGTAACCTCGAAGGCGTCACCCGCCGCGTTGGTGATCTCGTACGATCCGTTGACGTTCTCGCCGGCGCCGCTGCCGTTGTCGCTCATACCGCAGTCGGTGATTTCGATATCATCGAACGCGTTGTTACCGCCACCGAGCATGGTCGGCTTGCGATAGTAACCCTGGGCGGCCGAGGCGATGCGGAGGCAATCCTGCGTGATCGCATCCTTGTTGGCCTGCTCGGCGTTGCTGCCGAAAATGTTGATACCGACCACCACCGCGATACCGACGATGATGACACCGAGAACGATGAGAAGCAGCTGTTGAGTACCCATGACAAATCTCCTGTGAGAGTGTTGAGAGAGAGAGTGAGTTGGTGATTACTTCCGAATACGATCCTGAACTTTCTCAGTGAATTCTGAGATCAAATTTAGGAGGGTATTCTTACAGGAGACTTAATCGTGCATTACAAGAGTGAAAGGTAAACGCGATGCCGGGGGGAGGATGGCGGGAGGCGGGATTTTCTTTATCAGAGATTATACTCTACTATTCCTCAACGGGAGGCGCACGGTGAACTCGCTCCACTCACCGAACACGCTATCGACGGTGATGGAGCCCCCGTGGTTCTTGACGATCCATTGCACGAGGTACAGACCGAGCCCGGTGCCCTTCTTGGCCGCGGCGCCCGAGTCATTGACGCGGTAGAAGCGTTCGAACAGCCGCGGCAGCGCCTCGGGGGGTATTCCGATGCCGGTGTCCTTTATACTCACGTCCACCATGTCCTCCTCCTTGCGCATGGAAATCGACACGGTGCCGTTTTGCCGGTTGTACTTCACCGCGTTGTCCACGAGATTCAACAGCACACGGCGAATGCGCAAGGGCTCGGCATCGATCCAGGCGTCCACAGTGCCTTCGAGGATGAAGCGTACACCGGCCTGCTCGGCGTAGAGCGAGGCCTCGTCGGCGATTTCCTCGACGAGTTCGCGCAGATCCACGGGCTGTGTTTCGAGAGGACGCTCGCCGATTTCGGTTTTGGCTATGAGAAGGAGGTCGTCGAGAATGCGGGAGAGGCGGAGGATTTCCTCGAGCAGACTGCCGAGGAGATTCTGATACTCCTCCACCGTCTTCGCGCGCCGCAACGCGAGCTCAATTTCACCACGCATGATGGTGAGGGGCGTGCGCAATTCATGCGAGGCGTTGGCCGAGAAATTCTGAATCTGTTCGTAGGCCGTCTGCATGTTGCTGATGGTGCTGCGCACGCTGTGCATGCGCTCGCGGAACTGCGCGGGATCGCCGCCGTCCGTGGGCGCGCCACCCGGCGAGGTGGTGATGGATTGGCGGGAACGGCGCGGGTACAACTCTTGAGAAATGATCCAGCCGATGGCGTAGGCGAAGAACAGCCCGGCTGGAATAAAGAGAATCCCGATTCCGGTGAACATGGTCTTGTAGCGCTCGATGACGCCGGGATCGAGAATGTTGAGCGTGTAGAAATGTCGGGAAAAGACGGTGATGATCAACAGCAGGATCAGAGCGAACGCGCCAAAAATCGTGGAGCCGTACAACAACACCGCCCGTTGCCGCTCCGAGATTCTCATGCGCTGTCGTCCTTGAGAATGTAGCCCACGCCGCGGATGGTGTGGATGAGTTTCACCTCGTGATCGTCGTCCACTTTTTTCCGTAGCCGCGTCATGTACACGTCAAGCACATTCGTGCCCGTGTCGAAGGTGATTTCCCAAATGTGCTCGATGATGGCCGAGCGGGTCAGCACCGTGTTTTTATTGCGGAGGAGATATTCAAGCAGCTTGAATTCCTTCACCGTCAAATCGATAACCACACCGGCACGTCGCACGATATGCTGAATCTGATCGAGTTCGAGCGTGTCGGCCGACAGCGTGTTACTTGGTTTGTCCATTTGCGAACGGCGAAGCAGCGAACGCACGCGCGCGATGCATTCGGCGAGCGCGAAGGGCTTGGTGAGGTAATCATCGGCGCCGATATTGAGCACCTCCACCTTGCTCTCGAGCTGCCCCTTGGCGGTGAGCACGAGCACAGGAGTGGACTTTTCCTTGCGCAATTCCTTCAGTACATCCACACCCGAGCGCCTCGGCAGCATCAAATCCAGGATGACACAGTCGTAGCTCTCGCTCAAGGCAAGGAACAAGCCCTCCTCACCGTCCGCCGCGGTATCCACGGAAAAGAGTTCTTCCTCGAAGCCCTTTTTCAGAAATTGCGATACCTTCGCTTCGTCTTCGACAATGAGGAGTCGCATCGATACCCGCTCTGTTGTGACAGGATACATGCAAGTATACGGAGCGGCAAGGCAATATGCAAGTATGACAAGAAGATGCGCCAGCCGCCTCATGTCTTTCTTGAAGAGAGAGTAAGGAGTCGAGGAGAGTAAGGAGTAATTGTACCGGGCGGACGGAGTCGGAGGAAACGACTTGACATCCGAGGCCGGCTGGACTGGGATCTCGCGTTCGCCAGCAGCGCAAGCTTCTTTAGGGCGTATGTTCCGTACTGCTCTCTTGAGTTAGAGACTGCGGAGTTGGTGATGGTTGACGGATGCATCCGCCGTCGTGCGAATGCCTACGAGGCGACGCGCAAGGGAAGCTGGAAGCTGAAGCGCGAACCTTTGTCCACCGTGCTTTCGACCCAGATCTTGCCTCCATGCTTTTCCACAATGGTGGCTGCAATGGCCAGGCCGAGTCCGGTACTTTTTTCCTTGCCGGTGGGTTTGACGCTGGTGGTGCTGAACGGCAGGAAGAGTTTGCGGATTTCCTTTTCCGGAATACCTGGACCGTGATCCTGCACAGCGAAGCGCATCTGTTCGCCGTCGCTGGTCACCGTCACTTCGATCACCGATCCCGGGAAAGAAAACTTGATGGCATTATCGAGAAGATTGTTCATCAACTGCTGCAAGCGCGCCGCATCGAAAGCAAAGGGCTCCATCGCAGGCGGCTTGCTGACCGTGATTTCGATACTCTTTGTTGACGCCACGAAGCGCTGCATGTCCACCACGCGGTCGAGTTCGCGCAGGAAATCCCCTTCGGCGATGTTGAGCGTGAAGTTTCCCGTTTCAATGATATGAACATCAAGTAAATCATTGATCATCTGCACCATGAAGGCGCTGCTGGACTGTATGGACGCGACGATGGTGCGATGCGCTTCGGCCAGGGGAGGGTCTTCGTGCTTCATGAGGAAATCGCTGTACCCTTCGATGAGATACAGCGGATTGCGCAAATCGTGCGCAGCCATGCCGAGCAGCATATTTTTTTGCTCGTTGAGCCGTAGCAAGGCCTCGTTGGAGCGTTCGAGTTCCTCCTGCGCCAGCCGTAGTTGCTTGTTCGCCAGTTCGAGTTCGCGATTCTTCTCCACCGCGTTCTCATAGGTGGAGAGGAGGAGATCGATAATCTGTATGCGTTCAGAGGTGAGGTAGTGTTTTTTATTGGCGAAGTAAATCTCGATACCCATGCCCGTGCGCATGCGCGTGCGCACGTCGAGATTGATCAGAATGTACTTGATGCGTGAGAGCAAGCCCTCTTCGCTGTAAGGCTTGTTGAGAAAATTGTCCGCCCCGCTTTCCAATCCGCGAATGATGTCTTGCGGATCGGACAGGGTGGTGAGGAGAATGACGGGGATATCCTTGAACTCGGGATCCTGCTTGATGCGTGTGCACAACTCATACCCGTCCATTTCCGGCATGATCACATCGGAAATGACCAGCGTGGGCCGTTGCATGCGAATTGCCTGCATCCCCTCGACGCCATTCACCGCGAGCCGCACCTGATACTCCTGCTTTTCGAGGATGTACTTCAGGCGCAACGCCTGGGTGGGGCTGTCCTCTACCACGAGAATGTCAATGCCTGTCACGATCAGATCTCCTCAAGTCTGGAAACCGCATTCGCCGCACCGATCCTGCTGGCGTGAGGTACCGTGCCACGTTGTGCGAAGGTCTGCAGAGCGCTTGCTATGTGCTGCACGGGCAGCACATAGCGTACGGCCCCGAGTTTGATGGCCTCGCCGGGAATGCCGTGGATAAGCGAGGACTCTTTGTCTTGCGCGATGGTGCGCGCACCGGCCTGGAAGAGGATACGCATTTCGGCGGCTCCGTCCGTGCCCATGCCGGAAAGCAATACTGGTATGCACGCCCCACCGTAGGCCTCGGCGGCACTGGCGAAAAGCATGGAGATGGATGGCCGGAATCCATTCACTGGTTCCTGATCCAACAAAGCGATTTTCCGTGTGCTCGTAATCACCAAATGCCGATCATCAGGAGCGAGATAGACAGTTGCGGGAAGCAGTTCCTCATCGTGTTGGGCAACCACAATGCGCAGGGCCGTTTGATCGGAAAGCCAGCGTGCCAGTCCTCCAATATACCCACCGGCGATATGTTGGACAACCAGGATGGGGAGGGAAAAATCCGCCGGCAAGCGCGAGAGAATCTCCTGCAACGCCTTGGTCCCCCCCGCCGAAGCCCCCATCACCACCGCACGCGCATCGCTCGCATGCGTTTCGTGCATCGGCGTGTCGGCCACGGCGGTGCCCGCGGCAAGCAATGAGGGACCGCGGCGACGGATTACCTTGACCTCGCTGAGCAATTGCAAGCTGCGGAGGGTCTGCTTCCAATCCTCGTTTGCATAGCCGGGATGCTCCAACACGGCATGCACAGGTAAAGCGTTCGCCTCGATGTGACGGCGTAAATCCTCCAGCGACGAAGGAGGTGCGAGAAGCACCAACGGAATGGGACGATGTTGAATAATGAAAGCGCCGCAGCGTATAGCCTCCGCCGTTGTAGCGCTGGCATCAAGAATAACGATACCAGGTTGCTGCGCGTCGATCAGGGTCAGCAATGCCTCATCGCCGTACGAAGCGCACGAAACCTCTTCAACATGCAGTAGGCGCAATGCGTCCCGAATCGGCGCCGCCTCCTGCGGACTCGCCGCAATCACGAGGACATGCGAGAGCGTCACAGCAACCTCCCGATGGTTTCCAGGAGATTGCTCTGGTCAAAACCGCTTTTAACGAGATACGCGTTGGCCCCGGCGTCGAAACCGCGCTCCTTGTCTTCCTGCGTCTCCAGGCCGGTCACGAGTATCACGGGCAGATCGTGCAAATGCTCGTCGTCGCGCACGGATCGCGTCAACTCGAAGCCGTTCATGCGCGGCATTTCCACGTCGGACACCAGGAGATTAAAGCTGTCCTCGCGCAATTTTGTCAATGCATCCACGCCATCCACCGCGGTGGTGACACGGTAGCCAGCGGATACGAGAATATCGTGCAGCAGCACACGCGAGGTGATCGAATCGTCGGCCACCAGGAGCGAAT
>JAMIQH010000282.1:0-7797 GCA_035914695.1 Bacteroidota bacterium
GCTCATCAGCTTGACACCATAGGGCATCTGCATGTCCCATTTCCCGCGGTCGCGCTCGGCGTATTGTGCGTAGGCGTCGAAGCGTACCGCGATGGGGAAGAAGCGATGCAGCATCAGCAAATCGTCGCCCGCATCCACATAGCTGCGGGCGGGCGCGGGAGCGTCCGGCAAGTTGAAGGCGTTACCGGCCACCTCTTCGCCATATTCCTTCAGCTTCGGTGCCATGCTGTGACAGGTGGTGCAACTCACATTGTATTTTCGCGCAAATGCGGGGATGGCGCCGAGTTGCGTGGGAAGCGCGCCCGCACACACTGCGAGCATCGCCGCCGTGAGGAGAATGGAGCGAACGTTCATGAGGCCTCCAGGTGCGTGTGAATGATCAACAATTCGAATGGACTGCGGCGGAGCGGCTGTTCGTGCCGCGACCGCGGTGTGCCGGAACGGTGTCGACAGCGCGCGACTCAGTAATCCACGGCCTCGAACCAGGTTTCGCTACGATTGATGAATTCGGGAGTCATCTCCTCCTCGGGCACGCCCAGGTAGTCGCCCACGGATTTGATCAATCTCCGGTAGCGCATCTCCGCAACCACGCGCACCTTGCCGAGCGGGAAATTCTCGGGGAGCTTCCAGGTGTAGGTTTCCAGCTTTGTTTCACGCGGGCCGATGCGGTAATCCGTACCGAGCGACGCGGTGTTCCACTGCGCGATGGTCATGCGGCCCTCCGGATCGAAATAGGCCATGCGGAACACGCGGTCGCCTTCGTGCGGCAGCGCATCGCGGGCCACGCCTTTGAAATCGGGCACATCCATCATGTATCCCATGTCCTGAAACGCCAAGGCGTTCGAGGAAATGGTGTACTCCTCGCCGGGGAAACCCTTTCTGTCCACCGGCAAATGGTATTCCTTGCCCTGCGCATCGATGGCTTTCACGGTCAGCCACAACTGCCGCTCCTCCACCGACCCGCTGGGGATTTTATGTCCGGCCTTGTGGTTGAAGGCGGCAACGGTGATGACCACCTTTTCGCCGGGCACGATTTCGCGCGCGTCGGGATGGGCACGCATTTCCACGGCGCCCGCAAGTTTTTCCGGCGAATGCGCGCCAAGGAAAAGATGTTGCGCCACGCCTTTCTGCACCGGCGACATTTTGCTGTTGCGCGCCTCCGCCTGCGGCATGTGGCAATCCTGGCAGCGCACACCTTCCTTACTGTACGGACCTTCCTTCCACTCCAGATGCGTGCTCTTTACCCACACGCCGAAGGGATTCTTCTCGTTGTGGCAACTGGCGCACAATTCAGGTGAAGTGGTGAATGCGCTCTTTTTCGTTTCGTGATGCGGGGAAACCACGCCTTCGCGATTGCCGTACTTCACCCGGCCGGGCGCAATGGTGAAACTGTAGTTGAACGGCGGTTCCTCGCCGCTGCCGGTGATGGTGTGGCATACGTCGCAGGACACGCTTTCGTCCGCGCGCGAGCCGGTGAAGGGTTTCGGGGGAGGCACATCGCCCGCGATATAGGCGAGCGGCGCATGGCATCCGTTGCACCCCTTCTGTACCGGATCGAATTTCGGATCCTTCTTTCCGTGGGGAACAGCGAGTTTGAAATACTCGATCTCATCCCAGCTGTGCGTGTAGGCCTGCGACATCATGGCCTGCTCGTATTGCCGCGAAAAATCGATGTGACACGTGGCACAGCTCTTGGGGCGTTCGAAATCCTCGTACCTTCCGCTGCCGAGCAGGGCGTCGCCGAAGCGCGCGTTCTGTGCTTGCATCATAACGGGCATGAGGAGGAACAGGGTAAGAAAAGCGCGTGAGGAGGCGAGAAAGGTGTTGTTCATGATGAACTCCTGCATGTGCGTCGACGTGATTACGCTGGGTGCCATAATTCAGAGCGAATGGTCTTGTTATCGCACATGCAAGGTACGAAAGAATACGATACGACGCATCCGTGATGTCGTATTCAGCCGCGCTTCGATGGTTCCCATGTGGTGCGCTTCCGCTGCAACGGCAGGGTGATCCAACCCAGCAACAGCGCCGCATTCACGGCGAAAAAATAATACGGCATGCCCAGCAGGCGCGGATGAATGTCCAGGGACTCCAGCAACCAGCCCAATAATACGACGAGCAGAACACCGATCATCGGATAAAACAGCCACACCGCCACCAAACCATGCGAGGACAGAATGGTGATGGAAAGCGCGAGCAGCAACAAGAGGAATGGTCCTGTCCAGCGCAGGAATTTATGCATGAACAGCATCCAGCGCACGCTGCGCGGGTAGTGCCGCCACAGTCGTATGATGTAGGGGATGCACGCGAAGCTGGTTCGAGCGACGCGGATTTTCCGCAGAAATTCATCCTTCATCCCGGGCGACGTGGTTTCGGAAGCGATGCTCTCTTTTTCAAACACAATGCGATACCCCCGCGCGGCGATGCGCATGGGAAGGAGAAAATCGTCCGCCACCGTCGTGTGTTCGGGCTGGGGTTCGAATACCTCGGTGCGGATTGCGTACATGCCACCCGGAGCGCCCAGGGTGGTGAATATCCCGCCCTCCCACGCCTTCATGCGGTTTTCGAATGACCAGTACGTGGACTCGCCTTCCGCACCCACATTGCTTTTCGTGGCGATGAGCTGAAGATTCCCGCACACGCCGCCCACCTGCGCATCCGCAAAATGCCGCACCATCGCGCGAATGGAATCGGGTCGGTACATGGTGTTCGCATCCGAAAACACCACCACATCGGAACGCACGTCGCTCAGCAATCGATTGACCGTGCGCATTTTCCCCCCGCGCTCGTAAGCGCGCCACTGCACACGGGGATTGGCGGCATGGGCCTCTGCGAGCAATTCCTCGCTGCGGTCGCGCGAACCGTCGGAACCGATGAGCAACGTCAACTTCTCCGGTGGATAATCGATGGCCAGGAAATTCGCCACCTTCTCCGGGATGATCGCTTCCTCGTTGTACATGGCCACCACCATGGTCACGCTCGGGAGCTGCGTCTCGTCGATGCGCCAGGGACGATGGTAACGCTTCGCGGCCCAGCGCAGCACGAGCGGATAGAACACATAGCTCGCGGCAAGCGCCAGCAGCGAGAAGAGAAGGACGGCGAGGGCTATGGTGTCAATGATGTTCACAGTGTCGCTTGCATTGGTGAAAAACTGCTCCAGGTGTCGCGCGCGCAACGTACTCAGCACATGGATGGCGGAGAGCTGTTCGCATGCCGACGTCGCATGGCTTCGAAATAGCTCTGTTCGAACAAACCGGCGGTATGCTGCCAGGTGTAACGCGACAGCACCAACGCGCGCGCAGCGGCTCCGAGCCGTGAACGCAACGCGTGGTCGCCGATGACCCGCAACACGGCATTGGCGAAATCCTTCGCGTCGTCCGCAAGCAGCAACTCCTCCGCGTGTCGCGCGTGATTGCCTTCCGCGCCGATGCGCGTGGACACCACGGCCTTTCCATACGCGAAAAACTCCAGCAGTTTGATGCGCATCCCGCCGCCAATGCGCAACGGCACAGCCAAGACCGTGGCCGAACGCAGCAAATCCGCGAGATCGTCCACATGGCCCGCTATACGCACGCGATCGTCGCCGCGCTGTATCATGCCGCGCGGCGGTTGCGCTCCCGCAATCGTGCAACGGATGCGCGGATGCGCCGTGCGCAGCAAAGGCCACACTTCGTCGAGAAACCATTGCGCTGCATCACGGTTCGGAAGCCAGGCCAACGAACCGAGCAGCACGACATGCGCTTCGTCCGCTTCCGAAGAATCAAAGGGCTGCATCGCCAACGCGTCCACACCGGCGGGCACGATATGCACTTCGGCGTCGCTGTGCCGCTGAATCATCGCCTTGTCCTCCGGAGTTATGGCGGCAATCACATCGGGCGCACACAGCACCTCGGCCTCGTAGCGCTCCCATCGCGCGGCCTGCATGCGCAGCCACTGCGACAGCAACGGCAGACGATGCGAGCGGGCAAAACGCTCGTGTATCAGCGCTTCGTAATTGTGCTCGCGCAGCACGTAGGGCAATCTGAACTCGCGTTGCAGCATTTCGCCCAGCGGCGCGATATGCGCATGATCCACATGCACCACATCGAAGCGTTTCCGACGGCACAGCGCGCGCAGCGCTTCTTCCATGCCCGCATGCCGGTACTTGCGCACGGTGTACGGCAGACGCTCGGCGAGATTTATCACCGCGCCGCTCACGCTGTTGCGCAGATCATGATCGATCACATGCAACTCACAGTAGCGGGCCAAATCGCCGCTGTCGCTGCCGGCGCGCCCGAAACACACGAAGGTGATATCGTGCCCACGCTGCGCGAGGAATTTCGTGATGTTGTAAATGCCAATGGCGCCACCGAAATCCGGCGGCCACGGCAGGCGTGGTGAGATTTGCAATATGGAAAGGCGGTTCTTCATCGCGTGCGTGCTGCGTCATTCATACAGCAATTTCCACAACCAACCGCGAAGTCCCCAACTCTGACGCAACGAAAATCGTCCGGCCTGTCTCCGCGAGACAATCCCGGCGTAGCCCTGCAGCAGCCCCGACACGACATGCGGGAAGCGCCGCGTGTCGTTGAACACCGCGGCAAGCCGCCTGAGGGCGAACAGCAACGACATGGGCAGCGCCACGGGCAGGGGAAAATATTTCCACAACAACCACAAGCTGTTGCGCGTCACAATACGCAGTCGCTCGTACTGCTGCCTGCCTGTGGGTGACATGCTATGCCATATCACCGCCGACGGCAGAAACGTCACACGCCAACCTTTCAGCAGCAGCTGAAATGCGAGATCGTTTTCTTCCCGGCCCCAGAAAAATTCCTCGCCATATCCCCGTGTCTCGCGAATGGCATCCATGCGCAGCAGCGTGCCACCGGCGGCAATGTTCACCACATCCCACAGCCCCTGCGCGGGACCCGACGAGGCGAAGCGCTCGATGCCCGCGGTTTCGGCAATGCGCGTCATGGGATGCACGCAGGATGCGCATACCGAGGCAATGCGCGCATCGGCGTTCATGGCCGCGTGCATGGCCAGCACGTCGTCCGCTCCGCGTGGCCAACTGTCATCGTCCAGCGTGAGGAGAAACGGCGTGTGCACCTGCGCGAACATGAGATTGCGCGCGGCGATGCCGATGTTGCTCTCGAGGTGGAGTAGCCGCAGCCGCGCACCGTGTTGTGCCGCGTAGTCCCGCAGCACCGCCGCCGATCCGTCGGTGGAGGCATTGTCCACAACAAGGATGCACAGCTCCGGTATTTGCAGCAGCGCGTCGAGCGTGATGCGAAGATCGTCCACGCGATTGTAGCTCAACACGCCGGCGGTGATGTCCCGCAACGCGCTCATCCGCCCACCCGCCTCAAACCGCGCAGCTGTTCCTTCCAGCGCGACAATTCATCGGGATTGTAAATCCGCAGCAACACCATGCCCGATACAACGCAGAGCAAGGCCACGCCATTCGACAGCAGAGGATGCAGGCCGTCGAGGAGTATGCGCGGAACGAGTAGCAGGAGCAGCAACAGCAGCACCTTTCCCAGCAGCGGTTTCACCGCCATGACCAAACCCTCGCGCGAGCGCAACAACAGAAACACCAACCCCACACACACCGCGACCATCTTCGCCACGGCCGCGCCCGCCGCTCCTTGCCAGATGATGAGTGGCGCGCCAACGGTGAGGCTCACCGTCGCGACCAGAAAGGCGAAGCTGGTGTTGGTGCGCAATTGGTCACGCGCATTGTTGATCTCCACAAGGAAAATGTTGAGCGACATCGGCAGGAAGGTGAGAAACATCAGCGCCATCGGCACGGTCGCGTCCGCGAACGAGGATTTGAATGCCAGCTTCACCACGAGATCCGCATTCGTCAGTCCGAAACCGGCGAGCAGCACCGATCCGATGAGCAGCGTCTTCATGCCAAGCGAAAACAGCGAGGACATGCGACGCCGCTGCTCGTCGTCCATGCTCATGCTTGCTCGCGCAAAGGCGGGCGAGGCCGAAATGGCCACAATGGTGGGGAACACCGCCAGCGGTGTCATAATACGCAGCGCCGCATTGTACACACCCACGGCTTCGTAGGTCTGGAACAGCTTCAGATAAACGCTGTCGATGGTGACGTGCAAGGCGTTGAGCAAGAGATACAGCGCCAGCGGCGCCGATGTGGCGATGAGCGATCGCACATTGCTCCAGGCAATGCCCACGGGCTCGGTGTTCAGTTTGCGCGCCAAACGCACACTGCTCCACAGCAACAGCGCCGCGCCGAGGAAATTGCTGCCGGTGTACAGCGCCATGGCCATGACGGGATCGCGAAACATCACGGGCACACTCACCACAGCCACCAGCAGCACCAGCGAATCCACCGCCATGGTGATGGTGGGTACGCCCATGCGCGATTGCGAACGATAAAAGGATTCGAGTGTGCCGCGCAGCACCGGCAGCTTCGAGCTGATGACGGTGTTGAGCAGCATGAGATTCAGCAGTGCGAAAAACGTGCCGCTCGACTCCATGTGCCATCCCACCAGCAACGTGAGTATCCACGTCGGCAACAACAGCAACCCGCGCGCGGTGGTGGCTTCGAGCAAAATGCGTCCGCAGCTCGAAGGATTGATCGCCAGTCGGCGCATGATCACTGGACCTATGCCGAAATCGGAGATCATGGCGGTGAAACTCACAATCTGTATGGCGAGCGCGAACAGGCCGTACGTTGCCTCGCCCATGATGCGCATCATGCCGATGATGGCCAGAAAACTCGCACCGAAATTCACACCATAGGCAATCATCGACAACAGTCCCTGCGACAGTACTCCCGTGCCGCCGCGCCCTCGATTGTCGTGTATCGCTTCCGTGTTCTCGCTCACGTCGTGCCGTGTTGATGGGGGAGTGCTTACAGTTCCGTCGGTGCGGTGATCGCACCCGCGTCATCGCTCGCCGCTGCGTCCTTCGCGGCAAGCTCGTCGCGCGCGTCGCGATGCCAGGCCTCGAACAATCCGAATACCACACCGAAGACAATGCCCGCCTCCTGGCTGAGGAATTGGTTGATCGTCCAGCTGATGAGGAAGGTGGAAAAAATGATCGCAATGCCAGCCGCGAGGTACAGCCGCAGGCGGAATCCTTCCTCGTCGTCGTCGCCCCGCGCGCGGCGGAACATGCGCAGAGTACGCCACCCCAGCCATGCGTAGTACAGCCACGAGGCGAACAGCAGCAGCGTGCCCAGCACCCCGTAGTGATGCAGCGCCCAGGCGTAGCCATTGTGCGTCCAGGTGGGCTCGATGGTGGTCATCGTCATGATTTTCATGAATCGTACCGTGGTGCCTATGCCCGTGCCCAGCAACCAATGCCCGTCGATGCGGTCGATCATGATTTCCGCCTCGACCTCGCGATTCTTCAGCGACACATCCTTGCGGTAGGTTTTAATCGAGCCGAAGCGGTTGGAAATCGAAAGCCACATCACGTCCAACGGCACCACGTCCGCCAGAAGTATCGGATAGAGCGAGGAAAACGCAACGAGCACCACCACGAAGTACAGCATTGCCCGCCGCCAGAAACGACGACCGAGCATCACACCCATCATGCCATAGCTGAGCAGGGCGGCCACCCAAATGGTGCGGTAAAACGAGAGCACCGTGGCCGCCACTCCCGCAAGCAGTATCATCGCATTCAGCAGCACGTTCAGCGGACGTCGCGCCGAAATCAGCAGAGCCATGCCGACCACCGCCAGCACGAAAATCAGGAAAAAGGTCTCCGATGCGCGGCTGGCTCCCACTTGCCACACCCACACCGCTTCCACCACTTTCTGCTTGTACATGTAAATGTTTTTCA
>JAMIQH010000283.1:0-1949 GCA_035914695.1 Bacteroidota bacterium
CCCAACTTCGACAGTTAATTGAAAAAAGCGGCGATTCTGAAGCGTATGGGGCATGTTCCGGATGATTTTTCCACTACAATTGCATGCGCGTCTCGAGTCGATCCGGTGGATGGAGATGGAGTTTCTGTAGAAGTATTGCCAACGGCGTATCCGGTTTTCCAACGCAGCGAAGGCGGAGATCCACGCCGGATTTTGTGGGCAGTATCACATCCATCAGCGTCAGCTGTTTGATCTCTTCGATAATCTTTCGTGGTTCGTTTCCCAGTCCGGCCTGTTTGCACATCTGCCCGAAGCACTTCCACAGCACGTACGCAAGATAACAGACCATGATGTGTGCGTTGACCCGGGCGGATTTCTGATGCCATATCGGACGCAGGTGCAAATCATCCTTGTGAACGCGGAAGGCCGCCTCGGCCTCGGTCAGTTGGATGTACGCTTTCCAGAGTTCCTCGCCGGTCCAGTCCTGGATATTGCTCCGCAACATGTAATACCCTTCGCTGAGTCGCGCCCATTCCGTTGACGTTTCGTTCATCGTCCAAGCGACAATCACACGCCCATCTTCCTCGCGTGTGCTGACCGTGAACATCGCTGCCGCCCGCATGTTCTTCTGCATCAACCGACCGATCCGTCGTTCGACCACGCCCACATCCTTGACACGACGCTTGGCGCATTGCTCCCGTATGCGCTCGAGGCCTTCCTCGATCCGACGTCGAAACAACTCGTGCATCGCGTGCTCCTTCTCTCGTCGCGCGCTGCTGCGACAAAGAATGAACACTTCGTCGGTTCCCTCCGGCGAAGCGCAGCGCTTGACCTCGAGACCCGCGTGCACCTGCTCCCATTGCTGATCCAGCATCTGGTGTTCAAATTTTCTGAGCATGCTCTTCGGGGTTCCGATGATATACCGCCGTCCGGACTGGAGCAGCACATGGTTTGCCGCGCTTACCATCCCGCGATCCATAACCCAGATACGGTTCGACGTTCCGTAGAGCGTCTCCATTTTCCGTACGATTTCGTCCACCGTTTTCGAATCGTGGCGATTTCCCTCAAACATCTCATACCCGAGCGGAATGCCTTCCCGCGTGACGACCAACCCCACCGTCACCTGTTTGCAATCCGACCGGCCATCGCGTGAATACCCACGACGGGCATCCGGATTGGCCATGGCGGCGCCTTCGAAGTAGGTGGAAGTCACGTCGTAAAGCAGGATGTCGTACTCGATGGCGAAGAGGTCGCCGAAACGCTCCTTGATCCGTTGTTGCACCACGTCCTTGTGGGCGACCAGCACATCCAAGGCCCGATACAATCGGTTCTCATACACATCCGCCGGGGCGATTCCCAGCAGGTCCGACAACGCGGTGGAGGCGTAGAACCGCTCGGCGATCGAGAGTTCACTCTCAACTCCACAAAACCGTGCGACCACCAGAATCATCGCCAAATCCGCCCACGGGATCTTCGCCCGGGGACTCGGAAGCACATCCGCGAGGAGTTCCGGAAAGCGGAGTTTCCGCATCAACTCCAGGGCCAACCAGACATCGCCAAATCGTCTGGCACGTTCGACGCGCACGCGACGCGAGTCCACCTCCACCCATTGCGGAGCGTGTTCCTCGAAGAGTCCGCACTGTGATGCAGTGGTACCCGAGGCCAGCGCGGCAATACCGTCCCGCTCGCTTTCCTCTGCCTCGCCGAGATGGGCGACCACCCGTTGCCGCGGTCCGCGCTCGGTGCGATACGACTCGACCAGCGCCCAATACTCGCGGGCGTCGCCGGTACTGCTTTTTCGTCGAAGTTTTCGAAGATACATGGTGCAATCTACCCCCTCCCGAACGCCGGAATCAAGGGGGGATTTTTCCACTACATCGACTTTACCCCTGTCAACATTGATTCAAAGCCATATGGGCCTCTTTCATCCCGAAAACACCCGAAAATATTTTTTAGGTGTCGAAGTTGGG
>JAMIQH010000284.1:0-10217 GCA_035914695.1 Bacteroidota bacterium
CGTACCCATGTCGCGTGCCCGTGTGGATGGGGAGGATATATCGGAACGTGTGTGATGTATGGTGGTGAATCGGTTTTCCACCTGCCACGGCTCTTGAAACACAACAAGGCCCGGCATCGCTGCCGGGCCTCGTTGAGAATTGTCGCGGATGTCGAAAGCGCGAAGCAGGCATGGGAGGAACGCCGCCGGTCTCGTGCCTTCGCTTCGCAGCGAGAAAGTTACTGCGCGCGCTGCGTCTCCGCCGACATCGACGCACGGTCATTCCAGGCACTTCCCACGGCTTCGCAGTGACTGCGCACCTGTTCGGAGGCGTCGAATTCCGCGCGATGCGCAACCGCGATACGGCCGCGCTCCGACTCGAGAAGGAAGAGCGCTGTCGCCGCAAGCATGCGGCACTCCGCACTCGCGTCATCCTTCAGTGCATCGAGCAACGGCGACACCGCGAACTCCAGATCCAACTCCGGCCAGGAGCGTCGCATATCGATGATCAATTCCATCGTTCCGCTACGAACCTCCTCGGATTTGTGCGCAAGATTGGCGGTGATGTTTTTTTCAATGCTCTTGATCTGCTTCTTTCCGGGACGCTCGCTGGACGCGGCATCGACGGTGGGAGCGGCGAGCGCGGCAAACAGCGCAAGAGCCAGCATCCAAGTGAACGCGCGCTGAACGCGAAGACGGGGAGAAATGGTGGAAACGCGTGAGGAAGCGTGTATGGCGAGGGACATGGAGTACTCCGGGGAAAAGGATAATTGGGTATGATGGATAATCGGGTGAATCGTCCTTGGCCTGAAGCATGCATTTCACCACAATCCCGACCTCGTAAGCCCGGACCGCACGCGACAAGCGCCTGTGAAACAACGTGGAAACCTGTTCGCTCATGCACATCCAGGGTGGGTGAGCGCGTCCACGGAAAACAAGTGATTGAATTAAGACCTGTTCAAAATAGTCCAGGCGAGCGCGGAAAGCAAGTAAATTATTGATTTACAAAGAATTAGTGTTGCATTAGCAACGCGCACGCGCGGGGAGAGCCAAATATGAGATGCGTATGTCGTATTAGAAAGGCCGTGAAACCCTGTGCCGCCCCCTTGTGAAGGCGGTTACAATCCGAAGGTGCGCACCATCTCCCATACCAGTCCCGGCTGATGGCGCAGTGCGACTTTGAACACTCCCCAAATGCTGCGCTTGTCCGGTGGAAGTTGCAGCACGCGTGCGGCGATGTCGTCGAGCGCTTCGTCGCTGAAGCCGTACACCGCCGTCTTCATGCGATGGTAGGTGCGGTGACGGTTGCCCTGATGCTTGCGCCATTGCTTTTCGTACTGCCGCAGTGTCGTGAGATCGTCCGCGCGTATCGCCGCCGCGATGGCTTCGCCCGCGAGCTTTCCCGCAACCATGCCGCTCGTAATGCCCCCGCCGGTCATAGGATTCACCTGGTGCGCGGCATCGCCCACCAACACGATGTTGCGCTGTACGATGGTGTCGAGCGTGGGCGCGCAGGGCACGCCACCTGCAATCGTGCTCAGTACGCTCGCGTGCGGATACCTTCGCGCAAGGAAATCCTCGAGGTAACGCAACGCGTGCTTGCGCTTCGACGCCATGCCGCTGATGCCCACTCCGACATTGGCCTTGCCCTTGCCCTTGGGAAACACCCAGAGATAACCCGTGGGAGCCACATCGTTGCCGAAATGAAACTCGCATGCATCGTCGGCGATATCGGCGTTGGCGATGGTCACTTGCGCACAGGTCTCCATGTCACGCATATGCGTGGTGGTGTCGATGCCAGCCCACTTGCCCACACGGGACTCCACGCCGTCGGCGCCGACAACAATGCGGCCCTGAACACTATGTTCGTGCCCGTTGTACTCGTAGCGAACGCCGGTCCATGCGCCATCGCTTTCCAGCAGACCACCCACGTAGCATTTGGTGCGGATTTCCGCTCCCGCTTCGCCGGCAAGCCGCGCGAGATCATAGTCGAACAGCCGCCGCTCCAGCACATAGCCGTAGCCGCCGAGGTCGGGTTCCACCACATGGCCCGAAGGTGAGACGAGGCGGAAGCGCCGTATGGTGGCGGCAATCCAGCGCGAATCGATGTCCACAATGGTTTCCAGACTCCGGTTGCTCACCGCTTCGCCGCAGCGTACCGGCATGCCGATGTCGCGGTCTTTCTCCAACACCAGGACGCGCGCGCCGCCCAATGCCGCCCAACGCGCGGCCGTACTCCCGGCAGGACCCGCACCGACAACGATGACATCGTACGCTTCGCCGCTCATTCCACGTTCCCCTTGCGCGCAGGCGCATGGAAAAGAAATACTTCGAAGGGACACACCCACACGCATTTCGCGCAATTCGTGCAGCGCTCCTCGATGATGTCGATGCGCGCTTCGCGCAATTCGATGGCATCCTCGGGGCACACGCCCACACAGCACCCACAGAAATCACAGGTGTCGGGACGAATTTCGACAAGCAACACGGCCGGTCCTTTCAGGCGTGGGAATGGGGAAAAGATGGAATCATGACAACACCGCCGTCATCGCGCTGTCGCAACGCGGCGTCCGCCATGATCAACGCACGAGCGTGTGGACGATCAGCGAATCACATGCACACGAAGGTGACGGAATTCCGCCTTGCCGCTCGTGGCGGATTCCACCGTGAGCGTGGCGATGTACGTACCCGCGGGCATTCCGGACGGATTCCAACGCGCGGAGTAGCGGCCTGCTGGACGTTGCTCCTCGAACAGCTGTCCGAGGTTGCGCCCGAGCATGTCGCTGATCGTCAGTCGCACCGTGGCCGCCTCCGGTAAATCGTAGGTGAACGTGGTACCGCTGCCCGAGGACAGGGACACGGGATTCGGAAAATTTTGCTCCAACACGAGAGAGGCGGGCTGGAGGCGGTAGTCCACGCGCGCCTCGGGCGAGTACGATATGCTGCCGTCGTAATCCTGCTGACGCAGACGGTACAGGTACAGTCCGTCGCCCGGCATGGATTGGTCCACGAACAGGTATTGCGACTCCGAGCGCGTGTCGCCCGCGCCCTGCACGAAGCCGAGCGTTTCCCAGGCGTCATCGACTCCGTTGTCCACCGCTCGACGCTCCACATGGAAACCGAAATTGTTCGTTTCCGTCGCGGTGACCCAGCGAAGGGTAATCGCCGCGCCCTGCTGCGCCGCGGTAAAGAGCGCGAGTTCCACCGGCACGGTGATGTCGATGAGATTGACCACAGGGTCGAAATTCTTCTGTGTGTTGTTCTCGAAATAATACGTCAACGCGGCCGTGGGATTGTTGGCGTACACCACGAAGGAAGTGATGAAAGGACTTCCACTTTTCGGGTAGAAATTAAAATGGCACAGCGTGGGAGGTGCACCGCGGAAAATGGTCTGCGTGCCGAAATTCGGATGATACTCGCCGTACACCGCCACGTCGGGATTGATACCGTCAGCATCCCAGTTGGCCATCGACGCGTCGTCCCAATTGTATTGATCGAAGAACAGATTCGAAATCGTCGTCGTGGCATTTATGTTGAAATGCGCCGGATTGTACGACACCGCCACCGACACCGCTTCCACCTGCATGGTGGTGGTGAGAATGGTCATCTTGGGCTTGATGGTGACCTGCGTCGCATCCGCGGAATGCAGCTCAAGCTCGAGACCGGCGGGAGTTTGTGCATGGGAAGCAACCGCCAGCAGCGCGGCGAGAGCGGAGATGAACAGCAAGTTCTTCATAACACCGTACCGATTGGTGATTCAATCAACCATATTACGGAAAACGCGCTTTCTTTCGCAAGCCCGAAGAAAAACGGGAAGAGCGCGCGCTCTTCCCGTTTTCCATTGTCGGAGCATGTCGGTCGCGGTCGGAGTGAAGCACCCCAAGCGCGTGGCGACATCGCTATTTGTTCAGCGCCATCTTGATGCTGCGCGAGTACCCCAGGCCGCTGAGCTGACCCTGCATGGTCACCGTCGCCACATAGCTTCCCGAGGGAAGCGATCCGGCGTCGAACAGCGCGGTGTGCACACCAGCTTCGACCGTGCCATCCACCAGCGTCGCCACGGTGCGTCCGCTCATGTCGGTCACCACCATGGTCACCGTGCTGCGCTCGGGTACGCTATAACGGATGCTGGTCGTTGGATTGAACGGATTGGGGTAGTTCTGATCCATGTCGAAGGTGGAAGCCGAGAAGCCGCCGCGCTTCGCCGTTTCCATGCCGCCCGACATCTTCAGCCAGTTCAGTTTGATGGCGATGTAATCGAAGTTGTTGATCACGCCGTTGCCATCGGTGTCCTTGTGGCAGCCGTCGGGAGTATTCCAGGGAATGGAGGCCTGCGGCATCCACTGCAGGTACGCGAGCGGATTGGTCGCGGCTTCGGCCAGGTAACGCGCGGGGCCGTTCAGCCAGGTGGCGCGCATGTTGGCATCGAAGATGTACTTGTTCAATGCCGCGCGATCGGCGTAATTCACCACGCCGTTGTCGTCGGTATCACCGGGCCACACCTCGCAGAGCTGCGTACCGGGGAGAATGAAGAGCGTGGACGTTTTCACCGTCACGTTTTCGTAGAACAAGCAGTTGTTGTAGACCGAGAACACCACGTCCACGTTGTAATACCCTGGCGTGAGGTTCAGGTTCATCATGTGCGAGCCGCTGAGGACTCCGACCGGCTTCTGCGCCACAAGGTTTTCCGTGTGGGCCGGAATTCCAGACATATCGCCAACCCGGAAGAAGCGCACGGTGATCGGTACCGCGTATGCCTCATTCAGTGGATAGCTCACCGAGTAATTCAGGCACACTGTGCCGGGCAAATAGTAAAACGCCTGCGGATTGCCCGCAGCATCGGTCAGGGAAATGTCCGCAATGCCAGCCGGCACGAAGCAGCCCCAGCGATACGTGAGACCGCTCGGCGGCAGGAAGCCCGAGTTGATCTGCGAAGTCGCGCTGGCAACCGTGCCCGCGGTGGAGGTGGCCCAGGTGTTCACGCCGCTGGTGGACACGCGATTGTTGAAATCCGCATTGGTCGAGCCACGAAGACCGACGTTGCCCGTGTATTGCGCCGAGGCCTGCGTCCACGGACCGTACACGATCTCAATCATGCCGGTGCCTTCCGACAGTTTGATCTGCCAGTTGAAGAAATCGTTCAGACCGGTTCCAGTGGCCGAAAAGCGCGTCCAGTTCGCATACTCGAAGGTGATGACACGGTTCGGCGCACTTCCGGACACCGCCCAGGTCACCGGACCACGACCATGCATATCCGCCGAGAACGCGGCAATCGCGCCGCCTCCGGCACCGAAGTTCGTGGTGGAACCGATGATGGGGGTGAGTGTGGTCGTACCCACACCGAAAGTGATGTATCCGTTCGTACCCACGTACACCGTGGCATGATTGACACCATTGAACGGAATGGGGAAGGGGAGCGGGAAGCTCCAGAAAGCGTCGTCATACGAGCCCAAGGTGGGGAGGGGAGTCCCGCTCGCACCGAGCGGAGTGTAGGTGCCCATGTACTGCTGGAAGGGCAAGGCCGAAACCTGTGCCAGCGCGCTGCCCGCTGTTCCGAGCAACAGCACAATGGCAGCCAGGGCTGTGATGCGTGTTCTGTATGTCATGATAACCTCGCGACAAAGTGGGATAACGGTATGTGACAAGTGATTGCTGTTGCCACGATGTTGCTTGCAACATCGTCGCGTGAGTGTCACGGGTGCTCGGGTACAACAGCGCTCGATGTGAATTTAGTTCACGCCATGTTCGGATGTCAATAAAAATAAGCGAGGTCGGGAAAATTTGCCCTGTTTCAAAACGGAGCACCGGGGGAAGTCCGACGGAGAGGTGTTCGCATTGAACCGACACGTCATTCGTGTGCACACGGGTGGATCACAGTCGGGTGATTCACATGATGACTCGGTGACTTCCAACGCATGGCCCTCCCGTGCGGCACCAGGCAGAATGGTAGGTTGAGTATGTATTTTCAATGACTTACCGCTCATTCGCGGCACAATGGGTTGCTGCAACGACGAAGTCGGGAAACGAGCGAGGTTGAGTGGGAAGGTGGATGGCGGGGAAAAAGGAACGGCCGGGTGTCGTACCCGGCCGTTCGCAACGCTGCTGAGGCGTGGTTTACTTGCTCAGCGTCATTTTTACTGTACGCGAGAAGGTGAGACCGCTTTCGATGCCGGTCATGGTGGCTGTGGCGATATAGTGACCGCTGTTGAGCATGCTGCCATCGAAGGTGGCGCTGTGTACTCCTGCTTCCACCGTACCGTCGACGAGGCGCATCACTTCACGACCGAGCATGTCGGTAACCACCAATGTCACGGTGCTGCGTTCGGGAGCGCTGTAGCTGAGCGTGGTGGAGGGATTGAACGGATTCGGATAGTTCTGATCGAGTCCGAAGGTCAAGGCGGTCGCACCCTTGCTGTCCTTTGCGGGAACGATGATGCTGCTCTTCATCCAGTTCACCTTGACGGCGATGTAATCGAAATTGTTGATCACACCGTTGCCATCAGTGTCCTTGAAGCAGCCATCGGGGGTCTGCCACGGGGCGCCCGGCTGCATCTCCCAGGTGAGGTAGGCGAGGGGATTCATCTCGATGTCGGTGCGGAAACGCTGCGGACCCTGCAACCAACTGCTGCGCATGTTGGCGTCGAAAATGTACTTGTTCAACGCGGCGCGATCGGCGTAATTCACCAGGCCGTTGTTGTCCGTATCACCCGGCCACACTTCGCACACCGTGGTTCCAGGAGCAAGCAGTAGCACGGCTTGCTTCATGAACACATGGTCGATGAATTTGCAGGAATTCAGCACTTCGAAATCCAGCTCCATGATGTACCAGCCCGGGGTCACGCTCATGGCGTTGAAATTGTACACGGAGTTGATTGTGCTGCCACCCACCACGTTGATGTTGTTCAACGTTTCGCTGCGCACGAGCTGGCCGGTCGGCGTCTTCAGATTGAAGGTGATTGTTGCGAGAAAACTCTCCGTGGCGTGGCCGACGGTGTAATTCACCGGAATGATGTTGGGCACCTGGTACAAGCTCGGGGCCTGGAACGCGGTGATCGACGAGGTGCCGCCGCAACCGAATTGCATGTGCGGCAAGGTACCCGCCTGCGTGTAGCTGTAGCCGGGATTCACGCACATAATGCCGTAGGAATAATCATCGTAAGCGTAGACCTGACGACCACTTGGTGCCGGCACGTTGGCGTAACGCACCGCCCAGGTGTAACCGTAGTTACCGTTCGTGTTCTGATGGCACACGTCGATGAGGATGTTGCTCGCGCCATCCCACACGAAAGGCGACGAGAACGCATGCGTGCGCCAGCCGGGTACGGGGATGTTGGCGCGCACCTGGTTGACAGGGCCGTAGAGTTGCTGTAGTCCGACATTGTCAAAGGCCGACAGTGAGGTCGCGGTGGTGTTTTTCATCTTCACCGTGAACTCGTTCAATTCATAGGGTGAATTGTTGAAGCCCTCGATGTAGAATGCGATGGAAGTGAACTCCACCGGGCCGGAAGGGATAAGCCCCACCAGCGCGAAATCCTGTGGCGTGATGAGGTATTGATGCCGGGTTTGCGTGAACCAGTGAGCGTAGGGAGCGTCGGTCAGCTGGTAGCCGGTGGTCACCATGGTGTTGCTCCAGTCCAGAGTGATGACACTCTGGCTGTTGCCAGTCGAGGTAAGCAGGAGTAAAGCCGTGACCATAACGGCAATCCTGGTAGAGTAGCGCATAAATCCTCCGGGTATGAGTTGGTCTATAGGGAAATACAGTCGAATTCACCCGACAAAAAAGCGAACGGGAGTACGGAGTATGCAAGCATAAATACCTGTTTTTTTATAAAAAAGAAAGAGCGCCGCTTGTCCCGAGAATTTTTAGTGAAAGAGCAACGTCCGTCACTGGCGCTTGCGGCCGCTGATTTCACTGTAAACACGTTCGGGGTAAGTGTAAAAAATGAAAAAGCGAGGCCGGGCGATCGCCCGGCCTCGCTGGAAAAAGGAACGCAAGGGGTATTAGCGCGCGAGCGTCATTTTGATGGTGCGCGAATAGGAAAGACCCGACTCGAGACCGGTCATGTGCACCGTCGCGGTGTAGCTGCCACTGGGCAAATCCGCCGCGTCGAAGGTCGCACTGTGCATGCCCTGCTCCACCAGACCCTCCACCGGCGTGGCCACGGTGCGGCCCAGCATGTCGGTCACCACCAGACGCACCTGACTGCGCTCGGGCACGGCGTAACGGATGGTGGTCGAGGGATTGAAGGGATTCGGATAGTTCTGATCCATCGCGAAGGAGGCGGCCGAGAAGCCCGCGGCCTTGGCCGGCACGATGGTGTTGTTCTTCAGCCAGTTCAGCTTGATGGCGATGTAGTCGAAGTTGTTGATCACGCCATTGCCGTCGGTGTCCTTGTAGCAACCGTCGGGCGTGTTCCACGGAGCGCTGGGCTGACCTTTCCACTCGAGGTAATCGAAGCCACCGGTGACGCTGTAACGCGTCGGGCCGTTGAGCCAGGTGCTGCGCATGTTGGCGTCGAAGATGTAGCGGTTCAGCGCGGCGCGGTCGGCGTAGGTCACGATGCCGTTGTTGTCCGTGTCGCCCGGCCACACGATGCACATCGTTGCGCCCGGAGGCAAGAGCAGCAGTGTTTGTGGAGGAGCAACGAAATCCGCGTAATTGCCGCAACTGTTCTTGCTGTTGAACACCACTTCGGCCTTGTAATACCCGGCCGTGAGTGTACCGGGAATGGGTACGCTCTGCACACCGATCAGCGATTGTCCAGAGGGCTTGTTTGCCGAGAAATTGTACGTGTACACGATGGCGTTGGTGATGACGTTGCGGAGGTTCAGCGTCATGTTCACCGTCGACGCCTCGTTGGGATAGGTCACCACATAACGCACATTCACCGAACCCGGGAGGTTGGCGAAAGCGGTCGGTTGATTGTTGCCGTCGAGCAACTCATAGCTGATCACGCCATCGGGGAAGAAGCAGCCCTCGTCGTACACCACGCGGCCGCAGAACTGCCGGGGCCAGAACATGGTGGTGGTTGCGAGCGGCAGCCAACCGCCGGCCCAACCCTGGTTGTTCACTTCGATGTAGCTGTCGGCGTAAATGTACGGCGCAACGCCGGTACGATAGCTCACGCCAGCGCCGGACACGAGCTTGATGATGAAACCCCATTTGTCGCCGGGATTCATCAGCAGGTTGAGATCCAGCGGGATCTCGATGTCCACGCCGTAGCCCGCGCCGTTGATGTTCGCCGTGCCGAGACTGATCCAGCCCACGGCGTTGTAGCCGCTGTTGACGCCTGGCACGAGAATGAGACCACCGGGATTGTACAGAATTTCCACCGTGGTGGCGCCAGCCGAGGCCTGCGTCCAGAAACGGTAGAGCTTCGTGGATTTGATGGCGGTGATTTCGAACGAAGTACCGTAGTTGCCGTTGTTGGCGGTGATGCCAAGGTTCAGCACCTTCGATCCCTGTGCGTGTGATGTCGATGGCAGACAGGCAACGCCAAGGGCGAGCACCGTCAGCATCGTCATGATAGCCGATCGCGAAGTGTTCATGAAAAACTCCTCTGTATTGTGTGGATGACTCGGAAAATCAATGCGCTAGCTCAGTTACACGTTTCAGCCGTTGAGGGTTCGTTCCGCTGCGTCGGGAGGAGTGGTGCTAATCGTCGGACAGAACGCATTGCGGAAGCGACGGCATTCTGGAATAACACTGTTCCAACCGATTTGTTACGGCTTGCGGGTGACAAGTTGCAAGGTACTGATTTTCTACCATAAAAAAACCGGATTCTGGCGAATCCGGTTTTTTTTCTTTGTCACGTAATGTCAGCGCGCGAGCGTCATCTTGATGGTGCGTGAGTAGGAAAGACCCGACTCGAGACCGGTCATGTGCACCGTCGCGGTGTAGCTGCCACTGGGCAAATCCGCCGCGTCGAAGGTCGCACTGTGCATGCCCTGCTCCACCAGACCCTCCACCGGCGTGGCCACGGTGCGGCCCAGCATGTCGGTGACAACGAGACGCACCTGACTGCGCTCGGGCACGGCGTAACGGATGGCGGTCGAAGGATTGAAGGGATTCGGATAGTTCTGATCCATCGCGAAGGAGGCGGCCGAGAAGCCCGCGGCCTTGGCCGGCACGATGGTGTTGTTCTTCAGCCAGTTCAGCTTGATGGCGATGTAGTCGAAGTTGTTGATCACGCCATTGCCGTCGGTGTCCTTGTAGCAACCGTCGGGCGTGTTCCACG
>JAMIQH010000285.1:0-2442 GCA_035914695.1 Bacteroidota bacterium
ACAAGGAAATGTATCCCCCGATGCTCGAGGAGGCCGAAGCTGTGGCCCATCGCGCGCGCACCATGTTCGGCTACGCGGTCAAGGCCGAGGAAGTACATGCGAAACTCTACGCGCTCGCTCTCGAAGCCGCCGCACAGGGCAAGGATCTCGACGTGGTCGAATTCTATCTCTGCCCCGTCTGCGGTCATATCGAGTTCGGTACCGCACCCGGCGAGTGCCCCATCTGCGGCCTCAAAGGCGAGAAATTCATCACCATCTGAACGCGCCTACGCGCACACACACGTTGCACCATCGCCTCCTGTCCGTTAGATTGAACGGACAGGAGGTTGTATGTTTGGAACGCACAGAATCCATTTCCCCCGTATCGATTCCACCAATACCTACGCGAAAGAATACGTCCGGCAATTGCCTCCGGAAGGCACACTGATTTCGGCGGACTTCCAGAGCGCGGGCAGGGGACGCCTTGATCGCCAGTGGCAGGCGATGGAAAGACTGAATCTCCTCTGCACCTTCATCGTCTATCCCAAGAGACCGATGGAGGACTGGGGCGGACTTCCACTGCTCGCAGGTTGCGCGGTGGCGGAGTGCATTCGCGAAGAGACTGGACTGAACGCCATGGTGAAATGGCCGAACGATGTGCTGCTGAAGGACAGGAAGACCTGCGGCGTGCTCCTGGAGTCGGGGAAGCTGGGCGATACACCCTGGGCGATCATCGGCATTGGAATCAACGTCAACCAAACCGTGTTCGAAGGCGACTATCGTATCGCGCCCACCTCGCTCGCGCGCGAACTGTGCGCACCCGTCGACCGCGAGCAATTGCTCGACGCGCTTTGCCAACGTCTGGAGGCGCTCTACACCGTATGGACCGAGACGGGGAATCCGCAGGTACTCGAGCGCTGGAAGCAGTGTAGCGGCATGTTCGGGCGGCGCATTACCATCCACGACTCCCACGGTGTGCGAGCAGCGACGGCCCTGGATCTCGCGAGTGACGCCTCGCTCATCGTTCGCTTCGACGATGGGGTGGAGGAGAGGGTACTCGCCGGTGATATCACGCTTTCGTATGCACCGGACGGGCCGTGAACACATCCACCCTCGTGTATTTCGACAACGCCGCCACCACGCGTCTCGACGCGCGTGTGCGCGAGGCGATGCTGCCATTTCTGGACATGGAATTCGGCAATCCTTCCAGTCTCCACGCAGCCGGTCGCGCCGCGCGCGTGGCTGTTGAACGTGCCCGTGCGCATGTAGCCGCGTTGATCGGCGCGATGCCTGCCGAGATCATCTTTACCAGCGGTGGCACGGAAGGGGACAACACCGCGCTCTCCTTTGCGCGTCACAGGGCAGGGAAGCATCGTCCACCGGTCATCATCACCTCGCCGGCGGAGCATCAGGCGGTACTCGCGCCCTGCGCCATGATGACGGATGCGGACGTCCGATACCTTGCGGTGGACGCCGCCGCCGTGCCGGATGTTTCAGCGATCACCGGGCCGTTTGATCTGCTCAGCGTCATGCAGGTGAACAACGAGACGGGCGGTATGCTTGATCTGCGTGTGGCCGCCTCGCTGGCGCGGGAAGCCGGAGGCCTGTTGCACTCGGATCTCGTGCAAAGCGCGGGGAAAATCCCCATCGATGTGCATGCATTGGGAGTGGATATCGCGGTGCTTTCCGCGCACAAGATCCACGGACCAAAAGGCATCGGAGCGTTGTTTTTGCGTCCGGGAGTGGAAATGGCGCATTTCATGCTTGGTGGATCGCAGGAAAGGGGGCGGCGGGGTGGAACGGAAAACGTCCCAGCCATCGTGGGATTCGGCGAAGCGGCGCGACTCGCGCTACTGGAAATGGAGCAGCGACGCACACAGTGGACAATGTTGCGCGCGCGGGCATGCGACCTGCTGCGGTCGGAACTTCCTCACTGCATCATCAACGAGGGAAGCGGTGCGGTGTCGCCAGCCATTCTCAGTGTGTCCTTTCCCTGGGAGCATTACCCGTTGGACGGAGAATTGCTGCTGGTCGAACTCGATCTGCATGGCGTGGCCGTATCCGGTGGTTCGGCCTGCACGGCGGGCAGCTTCGAGGCCTCGCATGTGATGCGCGCCATCGGTCACGATACCCGCACCGCGCGCGCCACCGTGCGTCTCTCCTTCGGCGCCTTCACCACGCGGGACGAAGTGGATTACGCTCTCCGCACACTTATCGGCGCCGTGCACCGGCTCGGTGTGCTGCGGTGAGCACTGTTCTATAAGCCAGTGAAGAATGAGATACTACGGTTAAAGTCAAGTAGTTGACAACGAAAGTTCTTGGTGGTAGTTTAATACCCCCCCTCCATCCAATGGAGACGAGAGGCGGCGCCAAGACCACGCATGGA
Organism: Bacteroidota bacterium; assembly: GCA_035914695.1. Classification (GTDB taxonomy): domain Bacteria; phylum Bacteroidota; class Ignavibacteria; order SZUA-365; family SZUA-365; genus JAOSJT01. Next base: position 2,366 of record JAMIQH010000285.1, read on the forward strand.
CGTGTGATACCGCGTTTGTGGCACGGCGTTGCCTTTCGTCATTATGCTTGAAGGCATGGCTCAGCCACGGCGTCGCG
>JAMIQH010000286.1:0-9951 GCA_035914695.1 Bacteroidota bacterium
AACGCAGCACTGCCGCGTTGTCGCGTACCGTGCTGCTGAGCACACCGATTTGCTCGAACGATGGCGCAAAGGAAATCAGTCCCCAGCGGGACACGCGTCCGTACGTCGGCTTCATTCCCACAATTCCGCAGAATGCCGCCGGCTGCCGCACCGACCCGCCCGCGTCGCTGCCCAGCGCCACGTCGACCAAGCCCGCCGCTACGGCGCAGGCACTGCCGCTGCTACTGCCACCTGGCACGCGATCCGGCAGCCACGGATGCAGCGTGTGTCCATGACGGGAGCTTTCGCCTGACGAGCCCATGCCGAATTCGTCCATATTCGCGCGTCCGAGCAAAATCGCATCCGCCCCGCGCAGGCGCTCGATCACCCGCGCATCGTAGGGCGCGATGTAGCCGTCGAGGATGCGCGAAGCGGCACCGCAGGCCTTCCCGGCAATGTGAATGTTGTCTTTGATGGCGAAAGTCATGCCTGTAGGCAGCGCGCGCGCCGACGCCGTTTCCGCATCCAGGCGTCGGGCGGTGGCGAGAGCATCGTCGGGAAACAGCTCGATGAAGGCGTTCAGCTCCTGCCGCCGTCCGATGCGGTGCAAGGCATGATGCACGCGGTCGCAATACCCCGCGGCGGGCTGTGGGTGATCGTTCAGCACCTTCTCCCCTGTCGCTCGGAAGCCGGAACGCGTGTACGCGGTCCGACCCTGCGCGATGTCACTTTTTGTCTTCGATTTTCTTGTCGTCGAGACTGATATCTTCCTGGATGTCCTTGGCCGCCTTGCGGAATTCCTTGATGCCCTTGCCGAGGCCCTGGGCGAGTTCGGGAATTTTCTTCGCGCCGAAGAAAATCAGGATGAGCAGAATGATGATGAGAATTTCCCATCCGCCGATATTGCCAAACATCACGCCTCCTGTGGGGTTGCGGGCACGCCCGCGATGGTCGAAAACAGCGATGAAAAGACGCCGAGGCCGTCGGCCGAGCCGAGCAGAGCTTCGACGCCGCGTTCGGGATGCGGCATCATGCCGAGCACATTGCCTTCGGCGTTGATGATGCCCGCGATATTGTTGAGCGAGCCGTTCGGATTGGCTTCGTCGCTCGCCCGCCCCTCCTCGTCCACGTAGCGGAAGACCACGCGGCCTTCGTCCTCGAGTGTGCGAAGAGTGGATTCATCAGTATAGAAATTTCCTTCGCCATGGGCAATGGGAACGCGAATGACCGTAGCGGGAGCATAGGCATTCGTGAATGCCGTTGCGGTGTTCTCCACACGAAGCGCTACCTGCTTGCAGGCGAAGCGCAGCGAGGCGTTGCGCAACAGCGCACCAGGCAGCAGACCCGCTTCGGTGAGAATCTGGAAGCCATTGCAAATGCCGATCACATGGCCGCCGCGCTGCGCGTGCCGCACCACTTCCTGCATGATGGAGGAAAAACGCGAGATGGCTCCGCAGCGTAGATAATCACCGTAGGAAAATCCACCCGGCAGGATGATCACATCCGCACCGCGCAAATCGCTCTCCTTGTGCCAGAGAAATTCCGCCCGCGCGCCCAACACGTGCTTGACAGCATGGTAGGCGTCGTGATCGCAATTCGAACCCGGAAAAACGACGACGCCGAAGGTCACGTCCGCCATGTCACATCTCCTCGAGCGTGAAGGTGTAATCCTCCATCACCGGATTGGCGAACAGCTTGCGGCAGGCCTCGTCCACCATCGGACGCGCGGCCTCCTCACTCGCCGCATCCACGTGCAGCTCGATATGCTTGCCCACGCGCACATTCCGCAACGCGGAAAATCCCAGCGAGGTGATGGCGTGCTCGATGGCCTTGCCCTCGGGATCGAGAATGGATGGACGAAGTTTGACGGTGACAATTGCCTTGTACATGGTGTGCCTTTATCAATGCGAATCAATGGTTGCGTGTGAAGCGTCGGCGGTGGCGTCGAGTTCGCGCTCTTCCCTGCGCGGCGCGGGAGGACCTCCCCCCATGCGGCGCAGCAGGCGGCCCAGCGCGAACAGCGGTCCACTCAGCACAATGAGCATGAGCGCGGGAAACAGCAGCCGTCCGAGCGACACCAGCACGGCCACAGCAGCGAGCAACGCGATGCCGCTGACCACGGGCCGCTCGCGCAGCAGCCGCGGACCGATGCGCGGTATCACGGGATACCGCACGGTACTCACCATCAGAATGGCGCAGGCGATGGTGAGTACGGTGAGGGCAATGCGCAGCAGCTCTTCCGCCACGATGCGTTCGGGTGTGAAAAAGAGAATGTACGATGCGAGCGTGAGCGCCGACAGCGGAATGGGCATGCCGGTGAAGTGATCTTTGGAAAAACCCACGAGCTGCACATTGAAACGCGCCAGACGCAACGCCCCCATGATCAGTGGCGAGGCCGCGACCAGCGTGCCGAAGTTGCCCGCATCCTTGAACAGCAGCATGTACAGCAAAAACGACGGCGCCGCGCCGAAGCTCACCACATCCGCGAGCGAATCCAACTCCACGCCGAATTCACTGGCGGATTTCGTCAGCCGCGCCATGAAACCGTCCAGCGTGTCGCACAGCGCCGAAAGCAGGATATACCACACCGCGGGAATGAACATGCCCTGCACCGCGTGAATCATGCTCAGGAAGCCGAAGAAAATGTTCAGCACCGTGAAGAGATTCGGTACGATCGACCTGCTGAGGCGTATTCTCACGCGTATGTCCTCGTGCTGTGCGTCACTCGGGAATTCTCGCGATGATGGTTTCACCCGCCACGACGTGCTGCTCCAATTTCACCGCGACCTTCGCGGTGAGAGGCATCAGCACATCCACTCTGCTGCCGAATTTGATCATGCCGAAGCGCTCGCCCGCGCGCGCGCTGTCGCCGGGTTTGAGCGGACACACGATACGCCGCGCCACGAAGCCGGCGATTTGCTTGAACAGCAGCTTATGCTTGCCGGTGTTGATGCCGATGAGCGTGCGCTCGTTCAACTCGCTGGCCTTGTCCTCCCACGCCATCACAAAGCGCCCCTCGATATGGCGCACATATTCCACCGTACCGCTCATCGGGAAGCGATTCACATGCACGTTGAGCGGCGACATGAAAATGCACACCTGCAGGGCCTTTCCTTCGATGTACTCCGGCGCGTCCACTTCTCCAATGCTCACCACACGGCCATCGGCCGGCGATATCACCGCATTGGCATCCACCGGCGTGACGCGGTCGGGATCGCGGAAAAAATTCACCGTGAACGCCAGCAAGCCCACGCCAAGCACCAGCATGATCACACGCAACCAGAGCAACGGAACGAACCACGCGCTCCCGATCAACACGAGACTCACGAGGATGAGGGGGATGGCGACGTCGTAACCGTATTTCGTGATCATGAAAAAACCCGTTCACCTGCAAATGGGACACGCTGCGGTAAACTGTAAGATACCGAATTGCGGGATAAACGGGAACAGTGGACGCGGTGTGAAGGAAGGAATACGCCTCAATGCCGGAACCTCCACCCGATGGAGCGTCGATCCACTCCAGCGCCCGGCAGGGCCACAATACGGACTGCGACGCGGAGCAGGTGTCCGAGCCGCTCAGCGATTGAAGCCGCGCAGCGCGGGATTCTCCGGCCTGCGCACGGCGATCATGCCGAGTCGTACGAGTTCGGAGGCGACGGCGGAAGCGAAACCCCGGGTGGTGATCACTTCGGTGTTCGGCTCCTCGCCCGACAGCGAGCCGGTCCAAATCACCTCGCCGGTTTCAGGCAGAAAAAGACGCACGACGGACGAGGACCACGCGGGCGTTCCCGTGTCGATGTCCTTCGCTTCGGTGTACAGCCAGTCCCGCAACGGGCGCCCGCTATACTTCCCGCCGATATACAGCACGGCCTTCACATCGTTGTCCTTCAGCGCCCAGACTTTCTCTTTCTCGCTCAAGGTTTTCAACGGGGAAAAAAGATCGATATCGCGCCGCGCCACCACATCCGCGTTCGAGCGCAGCGTTTCAACAAGCAATTGCTCCACCTCCGCCTTCATGCCAAGGTCGCGGGTATCGTACACGACCATCATGCTGTTAAGCGGCAGAATGCGGTTGGTGAGCAGGAATTGCGTGTCGGTGACGGACGCGAGTTGCACGCCTCCGCAGGAAGACAACACGAGAAGCGTGGCGAGAACTGCGATGCCGCGCGCTGCGCGGGGGGTAATGGCGATGGTGGTCATGGACAATCCGTGCTGAGCACACAAGAGTTACACCTCGGATATTACGAAACGTTCACGTCAGAAACAACGCTTTCCGCGCACTCGGGTGCCACATTCCGGCGCCGCGCACCGCTCGCTCTTAGCTGCGGCATTCCAGGGCATGCCGATATGGCACTACACGGCGCTGTTGAAGGTCACGCGGGTTTTGGTGATATTGTGTGTTCCATCTGCCACCACCTACGTACCTGATACATGGAGCAGCATCATGCCCAATCTCTCAACCACCTATCTCGGCCTGCCACTGCGGAATCCCATCATCGTGGGCAGCAGCGGTCTCACAAAATCCGTTGACGGCATTCAGGCCTGCGAGGAGGCCGGCGCCGGCGCCGTTGTGCTCAAAAGTCTCTTCGAGGAAGTGCTCGCGCAACGCGATTTCGGCCTGGAGAGCGGAATGGTCGAGCACACCGAGGCCTACGATTATTACCATGCGCAACTCGAACTGCTCTACGGCTCGCGCGACTACACCGACATGATCAAGGAAGCCAAGGCGGCGGTATCCATTCCCGTCATCGCCAGTCTCAACTGCGTCTCCACGCAGTGGTGGCCGGATTTCGCCAAGCAGCTTCAGGCGGCGGGAGCCGACGCTATCGAGCTCAACGTGTTCACCACCGCCACCGATCTGAGTATGGACGGGCGGGCCTTGGAGGAATTGTACTATGAAATTCTCGGCACCGTCAAGCGCTCCGTGTCCATCCCCGTGGCGTTGAAAATCGGTCCGGCCTTTTCTTCGCTGCCCAATGTTGCGGTGGAATTCTCGCAGCGCAAGCTCGACGGCCTCGTGCTGTTCAACCGCTTCACCCAGGCCGACATCGACATCGAGCAGCTCAAATTGCGCACCACGTTTTCGTTCAGCGACAATGATGAAATGCATCTGCCCCTGCGCTGGATCGCGCTGATGTCGCATTACCTGCCCTACGACCTTTGCGCCTCCACAGGAGTGAAGACGTCGTCCGATGTCGTGAAACTGCTGCTCGCCGGCGCATCGGCGGTGCAGGTGGCCTCCGCGTTGTACACCGATGGACTGGACACGATCAAGGGCATGCTCGAAGGCATCGAGAGCTGGATGGCGGGCAAGGGCTTCGAGAGCATCGCCGAGTTCAAGGGCATGCTGAATTTCCATCGCTCCGGCACACCGCATACCTGGCTGCGCTCGCAGTTCATGGAAAAAATTTCCGAAGTGGAATAATCCCCTCGGCACAGAGAACAACGCGGCGTCCCCACCCCGGGGACGCCGCGTCTGTTGTTGCTCCGTTGCGCGTCGGCCTACGATGCGTCGCGTACGAAGCGATCCGCGAGTATCCAGCCGGCATCGCGCGCGGTGGCGAGCACGGCGTCCTGTATTTCCGCCTCCTCCATCTTGAACAGCTCCACCGCGCTTATCACACCCTCCACAGCCATCACTGTCGGATCCCAGATGCCGGTACTGTGCGAGCGCAGCGGAACGTGTTCATCGAAGCGCATGCGCCAAATCCTGTCGCGCGTCTTCCAATCCAGCATGCTCTGTTCCACATCGAGTCGCAGGAACACTCCATCGGCGTTCGACACGAGCGCCACCCCTTTCAGTCGCGTGTCGACGATGAAATCGGCCTCCCCGTCGCCATCGTGTTGCGCGGTGATGTTGAAGCGGTCCTCCATGCTGCGCTGCATACCCGTGGCCAACAATTCCGCCACGCCCTGCGTGCTGACGATGTCCTTCACATTCGCGTCGGCGGCAGCGCTACCCACCAGCGACACGAAGAGCGAGGCCACCGCGGTCCACGGCGTCGCCTCGGGCACGGGATCGTCTATCCACACCGAGGCATGCATGTCGCGGCATTCGGCGGTGCTACGGAACACCACGCGCTTGTTGTGAAAATCGTATTGATGCAGCCGATGGGAGGAAGAGCAGGCGCCGAGCAGGAGAAGCACTGCGAGCGCGGGAAGAAATCGTCGATACTGTGTCATGGTTGTACCCTTTGCTTGTGCATGCCGAAATCACTACAACACCCATGCCAGTTTTTCGATGAAATCAACCCGAAGTTTCACACCGCTTTTCATCGATTCTCCCCTGCGGGCCACCCGGCACTGTCCAGAAAAAGATACACTGCATTGCGCAACACACAGGCGAAACGGGCGACGCTTCCTTGACGAGCCATGCATGCTCTGCTTGAATCGCGTCGTTCTTCATCATGCGTCAGCCGTTTCCCCTTCACCCCACCCTCGAATCACGCGCGATTTGCGTATCTTGGGAATCGGATCCGTTTATGAACCAGGAGGTCTGTCATGCGTCGTTTATCCTTCATGCTTCTGTTTTTGTGTGTCGCTCCGGCGCTGTTCGCGCAGGTGGATTTCGATCGCTGGTTCCTCGATAAAACCATGCGCGTGGATTATTACCACATCGGCACACGCGGCGAGGAACGCGTCACACTCGACAAAGTGTGGCAGGAGGGGCCCTGGCCCGGCAGCAGGACGAATCTCGTGGACACGCTGAATCTCGGGGAATTCCTCGTCCGCGTGTACGACCGTCAGAGCGGCATGCTGCTGTATTCGCGCGGATTTTCCACGGTGTTCAACGAATGGCAGTCCACATCCGAGGCGGGCCGCGGCGTGTGGAAAAGCTTCCACGAATCCGTGCGCTTCCCCTTCCCGCGCCGCGAGGTGCAGCTCACGCTCAGCCGCCGCGACAAATTCCTGCTGTTCCGTGAAGTGTTCACCACCACCATCGATCCCACCGATCCCACCGTGGTGATCACCGAGCGCCGCGCACCAGCGGCCGAAGTGGTGACGCTGATGGACAACGGGGACATTCACAACAAGGTGGACATTCTCATCATCGGCGACGGCTACGCCAAGGCCGACATCGGCAAGTTCAAGGACGACGCCCGGCATTTCAACGATGTGATGTTCAACACCGCGCCATTCAAGGAGCGGCGCAAGGATTTCAACGTACGCGCGCTCTGCGCCGTCTCGGAGGAATCGGGCATTGATGTTCCGGACAGAAATGTGTGGAAAAACACCGCGCTCGGCAGCATGTACAACACCTTCGGCAGCGCGCGCTACGTGCTTACCGAGGCCAACCGCGAATTGCGCGATATCGCCTCGGCCGCGCCCTACGATTTCATCTGCATTCTGATCAACGACAGCCGCTACGGCGGAGGCGGCATTTACCAGCTTTACACCACCACCTACACGGTGGAAAAGAACAAGGGCCAGGAATGGCAGCGCGATTACGTGTACGTGCACGAATTCGGGCACAGCTTCGGCGGGCTGGGCGACGAGTACTATAGCTCGTCCACCGGGTACGAGGAATTCTATCCCGCCGGCGTGGAACCCTGGGAGCCCAATGTCACGCGCCTGCTCGATGCGCCGCGGGTGAAATGGGCCGCGCAATGCACGCCGGGCCTCGCCATTCCTACCGATTGGGGCAAGGCCGAGTACGACAAACTTCGCGAGCAACTCGGCACGCTCGACCGCCTCGCCGACGATTACTACAGCAAGCGCGATCCCATCATGAAGCGCTCCAACGAAATCCTCGCAAACAAAGACTTCCTCGGCAAGGTGGGCGCCTTCGAGGGCGCCGGCTACATCTCCGAGGGCATGTATCGTCCCTCGCTGGATTGCCGCATGTTCTCGCTCAGTCTCGTGGATTTCTGTCCCGTGTGCCGCGCGGCCATCGAGAGGCAAATCGATTTCTATACGCGCTGAGCGGGAGTGACAGGTGAATATCGGACCGCCCACGTTCCTTCGGGACGTGGGCGGTTGCTTTGAGGGCAAATCCGTGAAGGTACGGTCTCGAGGCAGGGCGCGTCAGGGTGGCGGAAATATGTGGTTGTTGATTCTTACGGCATTCCGTACGTTTCGATGTACGTTTTTCCGTACTGATTCAAAGGAGGTCATGATGCGCTATACCCGCTTGAGTCGGAATATCCAACCGCTGTCGGAATTTCGGGCCAACGCCGCCGGTTTTCTTCAGCAGGTGCGGGAGTCGAGAAGTCCCCTCATCCTCACACAACATGGTCGGGCAGCGGCCGTGTTGCTCCACATCGACGAATACGAACGTTTGCTCGATGAAATTGAGTTGCTGCGGGAAGTGCGTCTGGCAGAACAACAGCTCTCCGACAATCAGGGCGTGGAACATGCGGAAGCGAAAAGCCGACTAGTGAGAAGCATTCGCCAATGAGAATCGTCTGGTCTCAGATCATCGGGAACGGACTGGCGAAACACGAACCTCACCTTGCCCCGATTGATTCTTCGAACACATCCACCGTTGAATGATTCACGAATCTCCCACGGAGGAGACTACCTTCCGCGCGTCGATGCACAGCACGCGTGCCATCCTTGCCATCGATTTCTAACTCCATTGCGATTTTCGACTTCCGTAGGTCCAAATACTTCCCCCTTGACAAAGCGGAGCATCTTTTCGTATAATGTCCCCTGAATTTATTTCAGGATTCAAGGTCTGTTACTGCCTATCGAAGATTGAACTCGCGTTCGTAGCCGAATCCACTGTTTTCACAAGCATGAGGTCACCATGACCCGCAGGGAGTTCGCGAGCTTCATCGCCGCATGCATGCTGCTTGTCGCAGCACCGCTTCACGCCCAGGTTCAATCCACATCCACCACCAACGACAGCAGCATGTATCGTGTCAGCACGCGCGAAGGATTGCGCGTGGAGGGCATGCTCATGGGCTGGAGCAACGACACGCTGCTGCTGCGCACGCGCGACAATGTGCAACTGCGCATCCCGGCCTCGTCCATGATCGCTCTGACGCCGCTGGGCGCGGGAGCGGAGAAAGACAACAACGCGACCTGGCGGAAGGAGACTCCGGAGCCCGAGGAGGCGCCCGAGGATCCACGCCGCTATTCGCGTCCCAGTTCCTCGCTGTTCATCTTCCCCACGGCTTATGCCGAACCGGCGGGCCAGGTACGCCTGGGGGTGTACGAACTCTTCTTTCCCACCGCAAGTTTCGGCATCGCCGATCTCGCCACGTTGCAGGTGGGAACGCTGTTCTTTCCGACGGCATTGTTTGAATTCGGACACAGCACATTGAAAATCACACCCCTCTCCAACGATCGCGCCGCCCTGGCCGTGGGGGCCACGGTGCTGTTGTGGGAAAAGGACACGCGCTTCTACCCCTTCGCCGTCGGCACCGTGAATCTCGGCGGGGAGAATGGTCTGTTCGTCACCGCCGGACTCGCAAACGACACCGAGACTGGCGACGTGTTCTACAACGCCGGGCTCGAAATTCCCACCGGCACGAAAACCCGTTTGATCTTCGAAGCAACGATGCCGGAAAAGGATTTGGTACTCGTCAATGCCGGACTGCGCATACGATCCGGCAATTTCGATTTCGACCTCGGCTTTGGTTTCGTCAACGAATGGGAGCTCTTCCCCATCCCCTGGGTCGGCGCATCCGTCATCCTGTAAGCCCTGATTTCGCACAAACGGAACGGGCGACGCAATCGTCGCCCGTTCCGTTTGCATGTTCACGTCAGCCGAATACTCGGCTCTACTTTCCCAGCGATGTGTAACTGGTGTTGAGGTCGCGGGGAATATCGATAAGCGCGTGCACGACGGCGTCGATTTCGGGTGTCATGGTCCCGTACTTCGCGAGCAGGGCGCCGGCTTGCTCGTAGTCGCCGAGTATTTCTATCATCAGCACGCGCGAGGCCAGATCGCGCAATGCGGGCAGGAAGGCATCGAAATCGATGGTGTATCGCGCGCCCACCTTGCGCACGGCGCCGCGCTCGAGC
>JAMIQH010000287.1:0-2372 GCA_035914695.1 Bacteroidota bacterium
GATTTTGGAGGGAGCGCCTTCGCCCCAGACTGAACGGCGCGCGGATAGCTCAAAGAAGAGCGAACGCGAGAGACGCGGAACTCTCACAGCGTGGTCTGTCGCCGATCGAGCTGCGTCGCATCAAGAGGGTGACACCGGCGCGCGTCTTCGACCGTATCTATATCCATAATGCATTGCTGAGTGCGTCCCTGTTTGCCGCACTGTATCTCGCGTTGGGCGGCCCATTCAGGTTTGATGCCACGTGGTATTGGGTGATCGCCGTCGCCGGCATGCTGCTTTCGCTGTCGCTGCGCGCACGCGAACGACGGAAGGACAGACTCTCGAGGCTGAAGCCCGGGGTTGCGGCAACTACCACCGCAACGGAACTTGCATCGGTGCTGGCGAAGGACGGTGCCTCGCCGCCGACCATCGATATCGCCGCCGTGTTCGATGCGAAAACCATGCGCCGCTGGCGCCGGACAATAGCGCGATGGCTGCGGGACGAGCCGTTCAATGTCGCAGCAACAGGGGAATGGGTGCAACGGCTTCAGCGCGAGTTCGAGGCCGAATTGCGGGGTCGGCGGCTGGATGCGCATACTGTCAATTTCTGGTTGAACAAGGAATGGATCGATGCGCGGAGAAAGGGATGATCTGAGCGGCTGTGAAGTGACTGTCTGATTGGAACACAATTTCAAAACCACAGATTGCACAGAATTCACACAGATTATCACAGATTAGTCGGGGAAGTCTGCGGGGACCTGAGCACATGGCCGCGAACGCAGTGGACGAAGCAACGGTCCATGTGCGAAGCACCATCAACCCCTCCTCCGCGACCTCTGTGCCCTCCGTGCTCTCCGCGTTGAAATGCGAAGTGACCGTCTCTGCCCGACCGTTTTTATCGGAAGCAACGGAGCGCATAAACGCACAGCGTCCGCCTTGAGGGGCGGACGCTGTGGTATTCCTGCGGAAACGTGGGATCAGACGATGCCCTGCGCCATCATGGCGTCGGCGACTTTGATGAAGCCGGCGATGTTGGCTCCGGCAACGTAGTTCCCGGGCTGGCCGTATTTGTTGGCTGCGTCGAGGCAGGATTGGTGGATGTTCGTCATGATACGGTGCAGGTGACCGTCCACTTCCTCGCGCGACCAGCTCATGCGGATGGAGTTCTGCGACATCTCGAGGCCGGACGTGGCAACACCACCGGCGTTGGCCGCCTTGGCCGGACCGAACAGTGTACCGGCATCCAGGAAGGCCTTCATGGCTTCCGGGGTCGACGGCATGTTCGCGCCTTCGCACACGCACACGCAACCACTGTCGATCAGCGTCTTCGCATCGTTGCCATCGAGTTCGTTCTGCGTGGCGCAGGGCAGTGCCACATCGCATTTCACTTCCCACGGACGCTTGTTGGCCACGAATTCGGCACCGAAACGCTCGGCGTACGGCTCGACGATGTCTTGATTGCTGGCGCGCAGCTCAAGCATGTAGTCGATCTTCTCGCCCGAAATACCGGCGGGATCGAACACGTAACCGTCGGGACCGGAAAGGGTGACCACCTTGCCACCGAGTTCCGTCACCTTCAAGGCAGCACCCCAGGCCACATTACCAAAGCCGGAGATGGCTACCGTCTTGCCCTCGAACGAGGTGCCGCGCGTCTTGAGCATTTCAGCGGCGAAATACGTCACACCGAAGCCGGTGGCCTCGGGACGAATCAGCGAACCACCCCAGGTCAGGCCCTTGCCCGTGAGTACGCCGTCGAAGGAGTTGCGGAGCTTCTTGTACTGACCGAACATGAAACCGATTTCCTGACCGCCCACGCCTATGTCGCCGGCGGGCACGTCGGTGTTCGGGCCGATATGGCGGAACAATTCGCTCATGAAGCTCTGGCAGAAACGCATGATTTCGTTTTTCGACTTGAACTTCGGATCGAAATCCGAACCGCCCTTGCCACCGCCCATTGGCAAGGTGGTGAGACTGTTCTTGAAGATCTGCTCGAAGCCGAGGAACTTCAGGATGCTCAACGTCACGCTGGGGTGGAAACGCAGACCGCCTTTGTAGGGACCGATCGCGCTGTTGAATTCCACGCGATAGCCGCGGTTCACGCGAACCTCACCGTTGTCCGCAACCCAGGGAACGCGGAACGAAATGGTGCGCTCGGGCTCGACAATGCGCTCGAGAATCTTCGCTTTCCTGTACTCGGCGTGCTTTTCCAACACCGGCATAAGCGTTTCGACAACTTCTTCCACGGCTTGATGGAATTCGTTTTCGCCGGGATTCTTGGCCTTGACTTCCTGCATGAAGTCGTTCAGTGCGGATGACATCGAAGCTTCCTTCATAAAAGTTACGGTAATGTGTGCGGGTGGCATGCCGCCCGCGAACCTCAATATACGGAGTTT
>JAMIQH010000288.1:0-2621 GCA_035914695.1 Bacteroidota bacterium
CGCCTGGCCTTCCATTTCGGTTTATTCCAGTTTCTCATGCCCGTCATCGGCTGGCTCGCCGGCTCGGGATTCTCTTCACTGATCGGCAGCATCGATCATTGGATCGCGTTCGGCTTGCTTGCCATTATTGGCGGCCGCATGATCGTTTCCTCATTGCGCAAGGAAGCCGAGGAGTTCCGCAAGGATGTGACGAAGGGATGGTCGTTGGTGAGTCTGTCGGTGGCAACCAGCATCGACGCCTTGGCGGTGGGACTGAGTCTGTCGATGCTGCGGGTTCACATCGTACTGCCCGCGATAGTCATCGGCGTTGTGGCGGCGGGTATGTCGTTTCTGGGTGTACGGTTGGGAGAGCGGGCCTCGCACGCGCTGGGTCCGCATGTGGAATTCGCCGGTGGGGTGATACTGGTACTAATCGGCGTGCGCATCGTGGTCGAGCACGTGGCCTGAGGTGCATCAGTCCTTCGGAATGGCCGCGCCCATGCGTCCCATGACCCACTGAATGCGCCGTTGGATGTAGCGCGTGGGTTCGGCGGGCGACCAGCGGCGGGGATTGGGGAGTACGGCTGCGATGGCCGCGGCTTCGCGGCGGGTGAGATCGGACGAGGATTTGCCAAAATAGCGCCTCGCGGCGGCTTCCACACCGTAAATGCCGTGCCCCGTTTCAATCACATTGGCATACACCTCAAGGATGCGTTTCTTACCCCACAGTGCTTCGATCATGTAGGTGAACCAGGCCTCCAGGCCCTTGCGCACGTAGGTTCGTCCATGCCAGAGAAAGGTGTTTTTGGCTGTCTGCATGGTGATGGTACTCGCGCCACGCACTTTCCTGCCCTTGTGCAGACGGTTGTAGCGCATAGCGTCTTCCATGGCGCGCCAATCGATGCCGTTGTGCCGCATGAAGCGTCCATCCTCGGCTGCGATCACCGCACGGAACACATTCGGCGACATTTGTTCGTAGGGAATCCACACCCGATGCGCACCGACAGGTTTACCCTCGAGCAAACCCTCGTACACACGGAGGTACATCAGCGGTGTGGCGGGTGGCGGGTAGACACGGAACAGCGCCACCATCATAACCGCGAGGAAGCACGCAAGCCCCGCGCCGCGAAACAACCAACGAATTCCTCGAAATACTTTCCGCATGCCCGTATCCGTAAAAAGTAACCGGGTAAATATACCGAGAAAATTTCTTACCTTTGCCCTGTATTCGATGTAACCTTTGCCCATTGACGCTGGTCATACTCCAGTCCTTTCGAATCGGACGCCCTTACACTCGACATTCCATCACTCATTCACTCTACAGGTGCCCCATGAAACATGCCCTGTCACTTTCACTGCTCGCCCTCGTGCTGTTGGCGACCGCGTGCAGCGATGATCCGCAGTCGAACAGCATGCTCACCGCCCCCGCCTCCAACGGCGCGAGCGTGAACATGAAGCTCGACCTCGGACAGATTGCGCTCATTGACGAAATGAGCTTCCTCGAAGAGGACATGTCCGTGCTACTCAATTCCTCGCAGCTCTCCACGTACGAGAACCTGATCACCTCCATGGACGGTGACCGTCGCGGCCCGCGCATGGGTATCGACATGGCCGCCATCGCGTGGCTGAACCTTATCATCCGCGCGAATCCCGATCTCACCGAAGAGCAGATCAGCGCGCTCAGAGATCTGATCCGCCAGTACGCGGAACTGCGTCTCGCCGAGATGAACAGTGGCAAGTCCCGCGAGGAAATCGCCGAAGCACTCAAGCAATTGCATGAGCAGCTCATCGCCGCCATCAATAGCACCGTTGGCGACACCGCCGTGCAGAACGCCGAGAAGCTGAAAGCCGAACTCGAGCAGAAGCGCCGCGAATTGCAGGAGAAGCTTGAGCAGCTTCGCATCGACCGCGAAGTGGCCCGCATGAAGGCCGCCCTGGGTCTGAGCGACGAGCAGGCCGCCGCTGTCGCCGCAATTCTGAAGTGGCAGCACGAGCAGATGCGCCTGCTGCGCGAGCAGTACAAGGGCGATCCCGAGGGCTTCAAAGCCGCATTGGCAGAATTGATGACCACCATCGACACCAAGATGACCGAAGCCATCGGTGATCTCTGGACGAAGTGGAAGGAAATCCGCAGCGGCAAGATCACGCCGATCGACCCCGCGAAACGCATCGAGCTTCAGGTGCAGGAACTCACCAAGCTTCTCGGTCTCACCCCCGATCAGGCCGCCGCTATCACGAGAATCCTCACCGAGCAGCAGGCGCAGATCGATGAACTGATGAAGGACACGTCGCTTGATCGTCGCGAATTGGCTCAGCGCTTGAACGAGATCAACAAGACCACGAACGAGAAGATTAAAGCCCTCCTCACGCCCGAGCAGCAGAAGCTGTTCCAGCGCTGGAAAATGGGCGGCATCCGTCCGGGTGGCCGCGGATAATTGCAGCATACTCCTCCTGACCGTCACTTCGTGACGCACACAACCCCGACAGCAATGTCGGGGTTGTGTGCGTTTATCGAGCTCATCGGCCCTCCGCGAACACAGTAATCGCCGAAATCAGGAAGAGCGCGAAGGAATGTCGGATAGTGCTGCCGAGCGGATCACGGAAGTTCAAGACATGCCACCAGCGTTGTGGATGATCACCCC
>JAMIQH010000289.1:0-5374 GCA_035914695.1 Bacteroidota bacterium
CGTTTCCGCCAGCTTGCGGCGATAGGACCGATAGGGCGCTGCTTCATATTGCTGTAAATATACTACAATAATGATGAGAACGCAAGCACTTTCACAACGTGCGAAAATAGAATGCCACTGAGTTCGATGAAATGTCGCACTCAGTGGCTTGCAAATAAAGACCTATCAACGAATCAGATCAGGAGCGTTCCGAAATTGCTGCGCTGTGCACCATGGGATGCGGCTTCGTCGCGGGGCGATTCGGCCGCGCCACCTGCCGTGCTATCGGAGCAGTAACAGACGGCGCCGTTCGGTGGCCGTCCCGTCGACGCGGAGAAAGTAGTAGTAGTTTCCCGCCGCCCATGCGCGCAGATCGAGTGTGTGCCGGTAATCGCCTCCTTCCTGCACGCCGAAATCCTGAAACACGACCCGCCTCCCCGCCGCATCCACCACCTGGAGTTGTACCCTTGCGGCGGTCGTGAGCGTGTAGGGAATGACGGCCTCGAAACCCGACGTCGCTCCGACGGGATTGGGATATGCCTGTCCCAACCACAACACCGTGGGCGAAGCTGCGGCGGACGCGAGAATCGAGCGATTGCTGCGGTACATGCCACGGCCGTGCGTGGCTGCGAACAGCACGCCATCGCGTCGCATGCTCAAATCGGCGACGATCACGTTGCCAAGGCCCTCGTTGTCCAGCATCCACGTGGCCCCCGCATCCTCGCTCACAAACAGCCCGACGTCCGTACCCGCCCACAGCACGCTGTCGCGCTCGGGATGGAGAAACAGCGTGTTCACCGGCACATCCGGGAGTGTGCCCTCGGCGCTGCCCGACACATCCTGCCAATTTTCACCGCCGTCCGTGGTGTGAAACACATGTCCCCCGCCGAAACCGCTGAGCGCCACGTACGCGCGCCTGCCGTCGTCGGGATGCACCGCGAAGTCCGTGATGTAGCGATCCGGCACGGCAGCGTCCACGCGCCGCCAGCTGGCGCCGGCATCACTGCTGTGCGCGATGTTTCCGCGCGAGCCGCCCACCCATATCGTGCGCGGCGCGTTCGCGGCCAATCCAATGGCGGAAATGTAACCGTCGCCGGCAAGCACACCGCTGATGGGCGCCCAACTCTCGGCGCCGTTTTCACTGCGATACACTTTATTCGTCCCGGCAAGCAATGTGCGATGATCCCAGGGCGCGAGTTGAAAGGGCGCGATAAAGGCCACGGGATCGGAGGTGCCGTAATCGCGTGCGCGCGGTATGCCGTTCATGGCCACGGTGAAACTGCGTCCGAAATCCGTGGATTTCAGGAAATGCAGAAAGTACAACTCTCCGTACACATTGCGCGGCTCCACGGGATCGATTGCAGTGTACCCTCCGTCCCCGCTGGTCACGTCGTACCAGCGTCCACCGTCGAGCGTGCGCAACGTGCCATTGTCAATGGTCCCGCCAATCACCATGTCGCTGTGCGGGTGAGGCGTACCGCTGTGAAATTGCACGGTGACCATGCCCGCGCTGCGCTCCTCGAAGCTCGCTCCCCCGTCGCGTGTGACGAACAATCCACCGTCACTGCCGATGTACAGTGTGTTCGCATCTTCAGCGTCGAAAACGATCGCGTGAATATCCGCATGCACGTAAGGGTACGGTCGCAGACGATACCAGTTGCTCATCTGCTTCCAGTTCCGTCCGGCATTCTCGCTGCGATACAGTTCGATGCCTCCGGCCCAGACAATGTCGGGATTCGTGGGATGCACGGTGAGCGTGCTGTTGTAGCGTCCCTGAAATCCTTGATAGGTGTTGCCGTTGAGTTCGTTGCGCGGTATGCCAATCGACGTCCAACTCTCGCCGCCGTCGCCGCTGCGGTACATGCCCGCGCATTGCTCGTCGCGTCCGGTGAACGAGGCGTAGACAATGCGGTCGTCGGAAGGGGCGAGCGCCAGTACCACGCGGGTGAAATCCGTGAGGGTGATGCCCGTTGCGAGAGGTCCGCTCCAGGTCGCGCCATGATCGGTGGAACGAAACACCCCCCGCCTTTCCACACCCGCGTACACCACCCCCGTGCGAGTGGCGGCGTGGCGCAACGTGGCGGAGAACAGACCGGATTGACGCGCAAGCACCCGCGTCCATGTTGCGCCAGCGTCGCTGCTGCGGAATATGCCCGCCGCCGTGGCGACGAGGAGTGTACCTTGCTGAAAGGGATCGAAGGCGATATCGAAGACATAGGAAAAATCCGCCGCATCGGTGGACGCCAGCAGTGTCCAGCTCGCGCCGGCATCGTCGCTGCGGTACAGGCCGCGCCCGTAGGCCGCGCCGCCCTGCCAGGCAACGAAGCCCTCGCCGCAACCCGCCAGCACGGTGCGGGCATCGAAGGGATCAATGGCCACGGCGCCGATACGGAGATTCGGGAGTAATTCATCCAGTAAACGCCATGTCAATCCCGCGTCCGTGGTCTTCCACACACCGCCCCCCGCGCTCCCCGCGTACAGAGTGGCACCGTTGTGCGCCTCGGAGGCGAGTGCGCGGATGCGTCCCGCAATGTTGAATGGCCCCATCGACAGCCAACGCCAGTCCCGCGCGCTTTTGCGCAAACCCGCGCGCTCCATCGCATGCACACGCGCCATCGCTTGCGCATGCCACTGCGAAGGAATGCCATCGGGATAGGCGCGTTGTTCGATGAAAAAACGGGCGGCTTCGGCCGGACGGTCGTTCCCCGCTCTCTCGGCGGGCACGAACGTGCCGCGATGCGCAAGGAAGGCGCAGACGGCGCCAATGAGCATGAGGACGAGGCGCGCGTACATGCGACCTCAGAACAGTTGATAAGAGATGGTCAGCAGCAGTTTGTAGAATGTGGGACGCATGGAAAAATTCGGGCGCTCCGTGCGCTCCTGGAGAATTTTTCCAAAGGGATAATCGACCTCGATCGCGGGTATCACGTACAGATTGCGCATGGGCGTGAAGGCATACTCGGCTCCGATGATCAAGGACACCCGGAGATCGTGTTCCACATCGAGCGGCGCGTCCTCCACCACCGTGGCGAGGCCCGAACTGATTTCCGTATCCACGATGCGCACGTTCTTCGTTCGCACGACACCAAAGCTCGGTCCGATGTACACGCGTTCCCCATCCATGCGCCCGATCAATCGGATCAACACATCCAGATTCATCAGATCGTAATCGAAGGTCAAATCCGATCCCACATAGCCCGTGGCCGGTGTGCTCAGCAAACTATCGGTGCGCGCGGTGAACCATTCGGTGCTCGTGCTGTTGAGCCCCGCCCGCAAGTACAGCGACATGTCCTGGAACACGGGGATGTTGAGCGAACCGCCGAATACGACATTGGTGCTGGTGGCATCGAAGAGGAATTCGCAAGGACACAGTCCGTTGTAATAGCCGTTGGTGTACAGCATCGAACCGCCGGCGTAGAAGGAAATCTGATAGCCGTTGGTCAATTTCTCCGGCTCGCGCGGCGCTTCCGGTTCCGTCTGCGCCTGCGCCCGCGCTGTCAGCATGCACAGCAGCAGCGCGGGAAAGGCGAGTCGGAAAAGGTTAATCCTGATCGAGGCTGTTAAGATTCGCATGCAGTTTCTCCAGTGTCAAACGGAAGGCCGCCTGTTTGTCGCGTTCACGCGCCACCACATCTTCGGGCGCATTGGAGAGAAACTTCGCATTTCCCAGCTTGGAATCAATGCCTTTCAACAGCCCTGTCACCCGCTCGATTTCCTTGCCCAGACGCTTGCGCTCCAGCTCGATGTCGATCAAGCCCTCCAGCGGAACGTACACATCGGCTCCTGCCACCACGGCCGAGCCCGACAGCCGCGGACGCTGCACCTCGATGCCGGCTGTCACCTGGTCGATGCGGGCAAGGCGGCGGAGAAAATGCGTGTTCGCCTCGATGGCGCGAAGTTGCTCGTCGCTGGCGCATTTGATCACCACATTGCAGGATTTGCCCGAGGGCACATTCATCTCGCCGAGAATAGTGCGCACGCCTTCGG
The DNA here is from genome assembly GCA_035914695.1 of Bacteroidota bacterium. Lineage (GTDB taxonomy): Bacteria > Bacteroidota > Ignavibacteria > SZUA-365 > SZUA-365 > JAOSJT01. The sequence goes on from JAMIQH010000289.1 coordinate 3,967, forward strand.
TAAGCGATTGCAGGAAGGTCATGGATGCCACCGCGCCCGGATTGATGAAGGCGGCGTCGGCCTCGGGCAATCTGGACGTCAGGATGCTGCGTCCCTCCCTGCCCGCATCCATGTGATGCCAGATTTCCTCGGTGATGAACGGCATGACGGGATGCAGGAGCTGAAGAATGCCATCGAACACGTGCAGTGCGCGCGCGAGCGTCACGCGCTGCAACTCTTCGTCCTGCGAATACAGGCGATCCTTGATCAGCTCGATGTACCAATCGCAGAAGTCGTGCCAGACGAAATCGTAGAGCATTTTCGCCATGTCGTTGGCGCGGAAACGCGTCATGGTCTCGGCCAGGCCGGCGAGGGTTTCGTGATAGCGGCTGAATATCCACTGATCCTCAAGGCCCATGTCCATCGCGGCACTCGCCGCGTCAACGCTACCATCGGCGCGTTGCCAGCGGCCCTCGCGGTACAGCCACTCGCCCTTGTCCTCGACGCGCTGCTTGTTCATGAGCAAGAAGCGGCCGGCATTCCAGACCTTGTTGGCGAAATTCCGACCGATCTCGCATTTCTGCGTGGAGAACAACACGTCCTGCCCCAACGGCGCGAGATACGCCACGGTGAAACGCAACGCGTCCGCGCCGTATTCGGCGATCACATCCAGCGGATCGGGAGAATTGCCGAGCGACTTGGACATCTTCCGCCCTTGCTCGTCGCGGATGATGCTGGTGAAATACACGTCGTGGAAGGGCACGAGATCGCGTGCCTCGGTGCGCGGCGATCCATCGGGCAAGGGTATGTCGCCCATGAATTCCAGTCCCGCCATGATCATGCGCGCCACCCAGAAAAAGATGATGTCGGGGCCGGTGACCAGCAGACTCGTGGGATAGAAATAGCGCAAATCCGCCGAATCCTTGGGCCAGTGCAAGACGCTGAACGGCCAGAGCCAGGACGAGAACCAGGTGTCGAGCACATCCTCGTCCTGCCGAATGGCGGCACTGCCGCACGACGGACACTGCGCCGGGCCTTCGTGCAAGGCATCCTGCCACCCGCAGGCGTCGCAATGGAACACGGGGATGCGATGCCCCCACCAGAGCTGCCGCGAAATGGTCCAGTCGCGAATGTTGGTCATCCAGTGTTCGTAGGTCTTGGTCCAGCGCTCCGGATGGAAGCGCACAACACCATCACGCACCACCTGCAAGGCGGGCTCGGCCAGCGAACGCATGCTCACGAACCACTGATCCGAAAGGTAGGGCTCGATGGCCACGTCGGTGCGGTCGCTGTAGCCCACGCTGTGCGTGTACTCTTCGATGCGCTCGAGCAGGCCGCGCTCCTCGAGATCGGCGACGATGCGTTTGCGCGCCTCGTAGCGGTCGAGCCCCGCGTACGCGCCGCCAAGTTCGTTGATGGAGGCGTCGAC
>JAMIQH010000290.1:0-9279 GCA_035914695.1 Bacteroidota bacterium
GTTATCCATATTCTTCACATGGGAAATGTGCATGTATCCTGCGGTTTTCGATATACCACGCGTTGAGCGCAGTTCACGGTTGCTGCTGTTGTTGCGGCCCGTGCTGCTGCTGCCGTTTCTCCCATGGGCCCTGTTGTACACGGCTGCCATGACAGTGGTGCATGTCATCGCCTGGCTGGTTATTCTCATCACTGGTCGACACCCGCACGTGTGGTGGGATTTTCTCGAGGGCTATTTCCGCTTCACGGCCACCTTGTCGAGTTACATCCTGCTGCTGACGGATAAATATCCTCCTTTCGTCCCGGGTTCTGCGGAGCGACCGGCGCTTCGCATTCGCATCGATCACCCGGAACGCGTTTCGCGGCCGGGTGCGTTGTTCCGCCCTTTGCTGCTCGCGCCGCATTTCTTCTTCTCGGTCGGGTATGGCGCCGTGTTTTGCGTGGTCTTCGGCATCACCTGGTGGACGGTGCTGCTGTTGGGCAAAATGACTGATTGGCAGTATCGCTGGCTGGTGCCGTTTTTCATCTACAACGCACGTATTCGCGCGTATTCGTTGCTGCTGGTGGACGAGTATCCGCCGTTCAACGGGGCGCAGCCGCGCGCGGCGCTGGAGAGATTTTCGCCGGAATTCGACGAGGCATAAGAGATTGCTTTATCGTCTTATTTGACTTTCCCGCTTTTTTTGTTAGCTTGACCCGCGCTTTGTTGTTTCTAGCAACATCTGACAAAGACACACATGCATGGTGAATTCGCTTACGCCCTGATCTTCATTATTCTCGGACTGGTGTTCGTGGCCATGGGTCTGCTGGTTGCGAAAATCATCCGTCCCCACAATCCCACCCCCGAAAAACTGCTGCCCTACGAGTGCGGCGAGGATCCCATCGGACCGCAGTGGATGAAGTTCAACATCCGCTTCTACGTGGTGGCGTTGATTTTCATTCTCTTCGATGTCGAGCTGGTGATGCTCTTCCCCTGGGCGTTGATTTACCAGAAGCTCGGCATGTACGCCTACGTGGCGGGAGCGCTGTTCATCATCGTGTTGTTCCTGGCCGATTTCTACCTCTGGGCCAAGGGCGATCTCGAATGGATCCGACCCGAACCGCGCGTGCCGAAGCTCGACGAGATCGTCGACCGCGCAGCGCTGCGCGCCATGCCCGCCACCGGGGCCCCCGTCTCCACGCCGACCGAATAGCCGCAAAGGAAGCACGCACATGGGTTTGTTGAGTACGCAGTTCGAAAACAGCAACGTCGTCATCACATCGGTCGAGGGAGTGCTGAACTGGGCGCGCCTCTGTTCGCTCTGGCAGATGTCCTTCGGTCTGGCCTGCTGCGCCATCGAGATGATGGCCGCCAGCGCATCGCACAACGACATCATGCGCTTCGGCGTGCTGCCGCGCCCGAGCCCGCGGCAATGCGACGTGATGATCGTCGCCGGCACGGTGACGCTGAAAATGGCCTCGCGCGTCAAGCGCCTGTACGAGCAAATGGCCGAGCCGCGCTACGTGGTGTCGATGGGCAGTTGCTCGAATTGCGGCGGTCCGTATTGGGAGCACGGCTACCACGTGCTGAAAGGTGTGGACCGCGTAGTGCCCGTGGACGTGTACGTGCCCGGTTGTCCGCCGCGTCCCGAAGCCCTGCTCGAGGGCTGGATGCGCTTGCAGGAAAAGGTCCGCAACTTCTCCCTGGTGAAATCCGAAACGACCACGGACTAGCGCATCCGCGCGGTCCGCTTCACACCACGCCGCCGCGTCGGCGCCACAAGCGAAGCACAGCATGACAGCATCCGACATTCACAACAGACTTCAGACGCTTTTTCCCGAAATCACTCTCGGCTTCGACGAGCAGGTGCCCTGCATCATCGTTCCGGCCGATGCGATTCGGGATGTGGCGCTGCAATTGCGCGACGATCCCGCCTTGCTCATGGACACGCTGATGTGTCTGAGCGGCGTGGACAACAACGACGGCACGCTCGGCGTGGTGTACCATCTCGACAGCGTGGCGCTCAAACACAAATGCACGCTGAAAGTGATCGTGCCCGTGGACAATCCACTGCTGCAGTCGGTGGAACGCGTGTGGCGCTCGGCCGATTGGCACGAACGCGAGGCCTTCGATCTCGTGGGTATGCGCTTCGAGGGACATCGCGACCATCGGCGCATCCTCCTGCCCGACGATTGGGAAGGGCATCCGCTGCGCAAAAACTACGAGGTCCCGGAATTTTACAACGGCATGAAAGTCCCGTATTGAGGTCGGACGGACAATGAACACTACGCTGCAATCCCTTCAGGACGATATCGCCGCGGGCCGCCTGCGCACCGATGAGATGGTGCTCAACATGGGTCCGCAGCACCCCTCCACGCACGGTGTGTTGCGCCTCGAACTGGTGCTCGACGGCGAGGTGGTGGTGAAAGTCATTCCCCACATGGGTTATCTGCATCGCTGCTTCGAGAAGCATGCCGAGGCCATGACCTATCCGCAGGTGGTGCCGTACACCGACCGCATGGATTACCTGGCCGCGATGAACAACAATCACGGCTATGTGCTGGCCATCGAGCGGTTGATGGGCATCGAGCTGCCGGACCGCGTGGAGTACATCCGCATCATCATGGCCGAGCTGCAACGCATCGCCTCGCATCTGGTGGCCATCGGCACCTTCGGCATGGATATCGGCGCGTTCACGCCCTTCCTGTACTGCTTCCGCGACCGCGAGTACATTCTCGACATTTTCGAGCGCACCTGCGGCGCGCGCCTGCTGTACAACTACATGTGGGTGGGCGGGCTCTCGCACGACGTGCATCCGACCTTTGTCGAAGACGTGCGCGACTTCATCAAGCGCTTCCGTCCGACGGTGGTGGAAGTGAACAACCTGCTCAACTACAACAAGATTTTCATCGAGCGCACGGCCAACATCGGTGTGCTGCCCGCCGATGTGGCGATCAACTACGCCTGCTCGGGTCCGATGCTGCGCGGTTCAGGTGTGGATTTCGATTTGCGCCGCGACGATCCGTACTGCATTTACGACCGCTTCGAATGGGACGTGATCACGGGCAAAGGCGAGGCGGGCACGCTGGGCGACTGTTGGGACAGGCACATGGTCCGCGTGCACGAGATGGAGCAGAGCTGCCGCATCATCGAGCAGGCGCTGGAGAGTTTTCCCGAAGGCGACATCACCTCGGCCATCCCGAAGAAAATCCGTCCGCCGAAAGGCGAGATTTACACGCGCGTGGAAAATCCGCGCGGCGAACTCGGCTACTACGTGGTGAGCGACGGCACGGGCAATCCCGCGCGCGTGAAGGTCCGCGGGCCAAGCTTCGTCAACCTCGCGGTGATCGACGACATCTCGCGCGGCCATCTCATCGCCGACGTCGTGGCCATTCTCGGCAGCGTCGACATTGTTCTCGGCGAAATCGACAGGTAATCCACGCACACTTGCACAGCTGGCATCTATGGAATCCTTGCTCCAATCCCTGCTCGGCGACAACTACCTCACGATTCTTCTCTACTGCGCATTGCCGCTGGTATTCCTGCTGCTCTACGCGTTGCTTGCCATTCTGGGCGAGGTGAAGATTTCGGCGTGGATGCAGGATCGCCTCGGTCCCATGCGCACCGGTCCGTGGGGCATTATCCAGCCCCTGGCCGACGTACTGAAACTGCTGCAGAAAGAGGACATCACGCCCGCCAAGGCGGATAAACCGCTGTTCAACATTGCGCCGTACCTCTCGTTCATGAGCGCGTACGCGGCCTTCGCGGTGATTCCGTTCAGCAGCCAGTACGTGGGCGCGGATCTGAATCTCGGACTGTTCTACCTGCTTGCCATCGGTTCGATCAACGTGGCGGCCATCATGATGGCGGGCTGGGCGTCGAACAACAAATACAGTCTCTTCGGCGCGATGCGTTCGGTGGCGCAGATCGTGAGCTACGAGGTCCCGGCAGCGATGGCCTTCGTCATCATCGTGATGTTCGTGGGCAGTCTGAACATGCAGGATCTTGTGCTGGCGCAATCCGGACCGATCTGGAATTGGTTCGTGTTCGGCGGACCGAAGCAGGAGGTGATACTCTCGGGCGGCGATGTGCTCGCCGGCTCGTGGGTGAATCTCGTGTTCCTGCCGCTGTTTCTGGCCACGTTTGTGATTTACTTCATCTCGGCCTTGGCCGAAACCAACCGCACGCCCTTCGATATTCCCGAGGCCGAGTCGGAACTCGTGTCGGGCTATCACACCGAGTACAGCGGCATGAAGTTCGCGATGTTCTTCATGTCGGAATACGCCAACATGTTTCTCGTCTCGGCGGTGACGGCGGTGCTGTTCTTCGGCGGCTGGCAGAGTCCTTTCGGTGTGTACCTGGGCGACCTCGTCGGTGTGAACTGGCTGGTGCCGATCGAGCAATTCGGCTGGCTCGCGTTCAAGGGGTTGTTCTTCGTGTTCGTCATCATCTGGCTGCGGTGGACGCTGCCGCGTCTGCGCGTGGACCAGCTCATGTACATGTGCTGGAAGGTGCTCATTCCATTTTCTTTCGGCATCGCCCTCGTCGTGGGCTTCCTCGTTATCGTCCTCAAGTAAAGGCATTCGCACATGGGCGGCTATTTCAAAGACATTTACGACGGCATCGCCACCGCTTTGGTCGGCATGCGCATCACCTGGCGCCATCTGTTCACCCCGTCGGTCACCATTCAGTACCCCGACGTGAAACGGGAGTTGCCGGATCGCGTGCGCAATCGACTGTACGTGAACATGGACGATTGCATCGGCTGCGATCAATGCGCGAAGGCCTGTCCGGTGAACTGCATCACCATCGAAACCGTCAAGGCCCTGCCCGACGAGGATTTGGGCGAAACCTCGACCGGCAACCGCAAGCGTCTGTGGGTCACGCAATTCGACATCGACATCGCCAAGTGCTGCTACTGCGGACTGTGCGTGCCGCCGTGTCCCACCGAGTGCATCGAGATGACCGACGCCTTCGAGTTCTCGGAATACAATCGCGACGACCTGCTGTACCGCTTCTCCACCATGTCGCCGGAAGAGGTGGAGGAGAAAAAGGCCAATGCGGAAAAACAGCGCATTGAACAGGAGGCGAAGAAAAAGGCCGCCGCCGAGGCCAAGGCAAAACAGGACGCCGAAGCCAAAGCAGCCGAAGCAGCAAAGCCCGCCGAAGCAGCAAAGCCCGCCGAAGCGGCAAAGCCGGCCGAAGCAGCGAAACCCGCGGACGGCGGTACGACGGAAGGCACATCACCGGACACAGCCGCGACCACTCCGCCCGCGGAACAGACACCCTAACGGCGCATCATCGGATCAACGCACATGGAAACTGTCGTTCTCTTTTACGTATTCGCCGCCCTGGCCGTGATCAGCGGTCTGGTGGTGGTGTTCTCGCGCAACATCATCTACGCCGCGTTCTCCCTGCTCTTCACCTTCCTGGGGATGGCGGGCCTGTACGTGCTGCTCAGCGCGGATTTCGTGGCCGTGGCCCAAATCATGGTGTACGTGGGAGGAATTCTCATCCTGCTCGTGTTCGGCGTCATGCTCACGCGCAAAGTCACCGATGTGGAGGCCCAGGCCACCGCGAAGACGTCCTGGCCCTCGGTGGTGCTCGTGGGACTGCTGCTCGGCACACTGATGAACGTGCTGACGAAGGCCGAATGGCGCACGGTGGACAGCGTGCCCGACATCGCCGGTACGACCATGGAATTAGGCGAGTTGCTGATGACCACGTACATCATGCCATTCGAAGTGGCGGCGATACTGCTGCTCGTGGCCATCATGGGCGCCGCGCTCATCGCGAGGCGATAGGAGGAAACAATGGACTGGACGACGATCGGACTCACGCATTACCTCATCGTCAGCGCCGTGCTCTTCAGTCTCGGCGTGCTGGCGCTCACCATTCGCCGCAACGCCGTGCTGATGCTCATGGGTGTGGAACTCATTCTCAACGCGGCCAATCTGAATTTCCTCGCCTTCGCGCGCTATCAGGGTTTGAACCTGGACGGCCATGTCATGGCCTTGTTTGTCATCGTTCTGGCCGCCGTCGAAGCCGCCGTGGCTCTTGCCATCGTGTTGCACGTGTACCGCCAGCACAACACCGTCGAAGCCGATCGCATCAGCAGCATGAAGGAATGACTCCCACCCGCCGCCCATATCGCCCGGTGTTTCTGATCGCGACCGCGTGCGCGCTGCTGTGCTGCGGCCGCGCCGAGGCGCAGAAAATCACGTACTCGTGGAATCCCGAGCACATGCTCGTGTTCGGCGCGGGTGGTGGTGTGACCAAGTATTTCGGCGAATTCACCGATCAGAATTTCGGCGGAGGCATGCACTTCCACGTGAAGTACTTCCTCCTGCCCGAAGTGGCCGTGCAGGCCGATGGCGGCTTCGGCAACTATGTGTACAATCGCCGTCTGCGCGATCAGTTCAAGGATGCCTACGCGCGGCAGTTCTATCGCGATCCGCGGTTGCTGGGATTGACGGAATTTCCCACTGAGAATTTTTCCACCTACGCCAACGACGCGCGCATGCGTACGCCCGTGATGGAAACGGACAAGCTGGTCTACGGCGAGGCCCGCGTGCTGGTGAATCTGTTTCCGCGGAGCTATTTCAACGCCTATCTCTCCGCCGGCGCGGGCATGATGCGCTACACCAATTCCAATGCCGAACGGCGGCTGGATGATGGCTCGCCGCTGCTCAACGTGACTTTTGGTGGAAAAACCTATTTCGTGGACACGGACAGGGGAGTGCGCAGCGGAAAATCCACACTCTCGGCCGATGCGAACACGCTGCCGGTGATTCCCGTGGGCTTCGGCTTCGATGTCATGCTCACCGAGAACATCGCGCTCAACCTCGATCTGAGCTACCGCTTCCTCCTCGGCGACGGCAACGATATGATGGATGGCTTCGGCGAGGTGGTGCAGGAACATTTCAACGCGCTGGGGCGGGTGGATAAAACGAAATCCACCGAAACCCCCGACTCCTGGGGCAGCGCCACCTTCGGCGTGCAGGTGTATCTCTTCGGACACAAGGATCAGGATGGCGACGGCCTCAGCGATACCTACGAGCAGGAAGTGGGCACCTCGCCGCTGAATCCGGATTCGGACGGCGATGGCCTGAGCGATTACGAGGAAGTGTACGTGCATCGCACCGATCCCCGCAAAACCGATACCGACGAGGATCGCCTGACCGACGCCGAGGAAATCGCCAAGAAAACCGATCCCCTCAAACCCGATACCGACGGTGACGGCCTCAAGGATGGCGAGGAACTCGCGCATGGCACCGATCCCCTCAATCCCGACACGGACAAGGATGGCCTGCCGGACGGCGCCGAAGTGCACAAGCATTTCAGCTCGCCCCTGCGCAGCGATACCGACAGCGACGGCTACAGCGATTTCGAGGAAGTGCAGACGCTGAAAACCGATCCGCGTCTCGCCGACAGCGACCGCGACGGCCTGGACGACCGCGTTGAAATCGAACTCGGCACGTCGCCCACGAATCGCGACAGCGACAACGACGGACTGTCCGACGGCGAGGAAGTGAACACCTACAAATCGAACCCGGTCGTCGCCGACAGCGATGGCGATGGCGTGAGCGACGGCGACGAAGTGCGCAACGCCGGCAATCCGCTCAACAACGACAGCGACGGCGACGGCATTCCGGATGCGCAGGACCGCTGTCCGCGTTTGCCTGAAACCCGCAACGGCTATCGCGACGACGACGGCTGCCCCGACGTGTTACCATTGACCACCGCGCCCCTGCAGGCGGGCATGACGCTGCCCGTGCCGGGCGTGCGTTTCCTGCCCGAGGCCTCGGGGTTGCGACCCGACGCGGAGGAAGCGCTGACGCCGCTCGTGCAGTTGCTGCGCGACAATCCGGGCGTCTCCATGGATGTGGTGGTGACGCTGGAAGGCCGCAACGCCGACCTGACGCAACGTCTGGCCACCATACGCGCGGAATCGATTATTCTCCACTTGACGGGCAAGGGCGTGGAGCATGCGCGCCTGCGTCCCGTCGGCAAGGCGCAGCGCCGCGGCGGCGACGCGGTGCAGGTCACCATCACCCGCGCGAATTGAGCGCGGCGCAATGATTCACGACACCAGAACACAGTGCATACTGCTATGACGGCGAACACATTGCTCACACTTTCCCTGGTCATTCTCTTCATCCCCCTGACGAGCTTCATTCTGTTGCTGTCGGCGGGGAAGCGCCTGCCACGCAAGGGCGACGCCATCGCCACGGGGCTGATGTTCGTCGGACTGGCGCTGGCGCTGGTGGTGATGATCGGGTATTTCACCATGCCCGCTCCCGCGCCGATACCGGGCTTTCCGGCGGCACCGGTGCAGCTATCGTTCACCTGGGTGGATTTCCACACCACGATGAACGCCTTCGGCGTGGAAATTCCGCTGCGCATCGAACTGGGTTTCATGATCGACAATCTGGTGGCGGTGATGCTTGTGGTGGTGATGCTCATCACCTCGCTGGTGCATCTGTTCTCCATCGGCTACATGCACGGTGATCCGAAATACCATCGCTACTTCGCCTATCTCGGCATTTTCGCCTTTTCCATGCTCGGCATTGTGCTCACGAACAATCTGCTGATGATGTATGCGGCCTGGGAACTGGTGGGCTTGAGTTCCTACCTGCTCATCGGGTTCTGGTACGAAAAGCCCCGTCCGGGCTATGCGGGTACCAAGGCGTTTCTGGTCAATCGTGTGGGTGACATCGGCATGTGGACGGGCATCATGGTGCTGTTCACGAGCTACGGCACCTTCCGTTTCGATGAAATTTTCGCGCATATCGCCGCCGGCAATCTCCCGTTCGGTTCCGAGGCCTGGCTCACCGCGGCGGGCGTGCTGGTGTTCATGGGCGCGATTGGTAAAAGCGCGCAGTTCCCGCTGCACACCTGGCTGCCCGACGCCATGGAAGGTCCGACACCGGTGAGCGCCCTGATTCACGCGGCCACCATGGTCGCCGCCGGCGTCTTCCTCGTCGCGCGCGTGTTCCCCATGCTCTCTGGCGACGCGTTGATTGTGGTCGCGGCCATCGGCACCATCACGGCCTTCGTTGCGGCTACCATCGCCATCGTGCAGAACGACATCAAGAAAGTGCTGGCGTATTCCACCGTCTCGCAGCTCGGCTACATGATCCTGGCGTTGGGCGTGGGCGCGTACACGGCGGGCTTCTTCCATCTCGTCACGCATGCCATGTTCAAGGCCTGCCTTTTCCTCGGTTCCGGTTCGGTGATTCACGCCATGCATCATGGCCTGCACACATTGCACGATCACGACACCGATCCGCAGGACAT
>JAMIQH010000291.1:0-10650 GCA_035914695.1 Bacteroidota bacterium
TGCGACTCTGCTTCTCTGCGACCTTGCGTTCCATTCTCCTGAAGGCGGAAGGGAATTCAACGCAAAGACGCCACGGTGCAAAGACGCAAATGGTGGCTATTCTCACGAGCCCTGTCGTTTCGTGAAATAGACACCTCCGGCCTGCTTTCGCCATTGAAGCAACCAAATCCCAGCCGGAAACCCCGTAAGTCATTGACAACAATGACTCATATATGCAATCCCAACTAGCATGGCGAAGTCAGGACATGGAATATCCCCGCCTGTCGGATCCAACACGCGGGGATGGAGGGAGTTAGAGAGAGGTAATCAGAGGATTTGTTGCGCGGCCGTCATCCCTGCGGCAGTGCGATGGTGAAGGTGCTTCCGACGCCCTGGCGCGATTGCACCGCAATGCTGCCGCCACAGGCGTCGATATATTTTTTGACGAGCGAAAGTCCGAGGCCCAGGCCGTCGTAAGGACGGGAGTAGCCGGTCTTTTCCTGATGGAACGGAAGAAACATTTCGTGTATGAATTCCTCGGACATGCCACAGCCGGTGTCCATGATTTCCACGCGGAGTGCTCCTTCCCGCTCCATTGTCCTCACGCGAATCCCTCCCAATTCGGTGAATTTCACGGCATTGTCCAGAATATTCGACAGGGCTTGCTCAAAACCGAAGCGGTCGATGGAAGCGATCGCCAGTTCCGCATGGGGGTGGAATTCCATGAACAGCCCCTTTTTCCCCGCGTGCAAGGCATGCTGCCGCACCAAACCCTCCACGAGCGCATTCACATCCTCCGCGGCTATTTGCGGGCGGTAGGTCCCGCTTTCGATGGCGGACATGTGCAGAAGCAATTCCACCGTGCGCATCAGACGCGCGCCGGCCTCCTCGATGGCTTCGAAATACAGTTGTCCTTCCTCCGGCAACAGGTTGCGATATTCTTCGATCATAAGGTTGGCGTAGCCGTAGATGACGTTGAGCGGTGTGCGAATTTCATGGGAAATGGTTGCCACAAAGAAATCCTTCATGCTTGCCGCCTGCTCCGCCCGAAGTCGGGCCTCGGTCAACGCTTCCTCGATCTCTTTCTGCGCCGTCATGTCCTGTTTGACCGCGATGAAATTGGTCACCACACCATGGGCATTCATTACCGGAGCGATGGTAACGGACTCCCATTGCGCGAGGCCCGCTTTAGTGCGATTTCGGAGAATGGAATGCCAGGTCTCGCCGGAGGTAATGGTTTTCCATAGATGCTCGTACACCGAAGCATCGGTTTCACCGGATTTGAATACACTGGTTCTACGGCCGATGAGTTCATCGCTTCCATACCCGGTCAGCCCCGTGGCCGCCGGATTCGCGTAGGTGATCACGCCGTCGACATCGGTGATCAGGATGGCCGCGGGACTCTGCGCCAAGGCGTTGGCCAGGGTTTTCAGCTGCGCGGCCTGACGAAGTTTGCGCAGTGAGCCACACATTTCCAGCATGACCATGCGCGTCAGACGGACGTCGCCGTCATCGTAGTCGCTCGACTTGTTCCCTACCGCTGTGAGGGCGATGACAACTCCGTCCTCGATCACAGGAACGATGACGTACCTGCGAAGTCGTGGATGCCCTTCCGGGAGTGCGTCGCCGCCCATGAAGTTGTTGACCACAACGGGACGCTGCTGCATGATGCAGGTGTTCCAGGTCTCGGGAGTCACGTAACCCATGTCACCGCGGCCGGAGGAAACGGTACATTGCTCGCGCACGCCGTCGGACCAGTAGCATCGCTCGATGTCGCATCCCTGTTTCGAAAGGAAGTACACATAGCCGAGCGAGCTATTGGTGAGCCGCACCGCTTCGTTCACTACATGGGTGATGAGGGTATCTTCGTCCTCGTCGTCGCGGCGCGCAAGTTCGTACAGCGCGTTCATGCGGGCTTCTTCGAGGCGGAGGCGATCGATCGCGTTGCGCTGCTCGGTGATGTCCAGTAAAATTCCATCGATCGCAATCAACGCTCCGTCGACGTCGTACGTCACCCGCGTTCTATCGTCGATCCACCGCTCGTCACCCGTCGCGGTCAAGATGCGATACTCCTGCCGGTATGCGTCGCGGCGGAGATTCAGTGCTTCGTCCACCTCGGCGCGCACACGATCAAGGTCCTCGGGATGGACGATATCGATGTAGCTGCGGCGTTGCGAAAGAAATTCCTCGGCGCTGTATCCGAATTGCGCGATATTCGACGAAACGAAGGCGACGGGCCAGCGAGGATCGGGCACCCAGCTGATGGCGACGACCGGGCTGTTCGCGATGATGCTCTCCATGGTTCGCTGACGCGAAAGCAGCAGGTCGACGCGCCGGTCACTATCCTCGCGGCCCTTCCGTTCGGTTTTTTCGCGCTGCACACGTCGCATCGCCGGAAGCAGGCGCGTGAGTCCACCTTTGTAGACATAGTCGCAAGCTCCGTTCAGTATCGCTTCGGTGGCGAGTTGCTCCGAATTCTCGCTGGCGATGAACACGAACGGCACATCGGTCGTGGCTGTGCGCACAGTGCGCAACGCATCGAAGCCCTCGAAATGCGTTCCTACAGTATCCGCGAACACCGCATCCACCACTTCATGCTCGATCACGCGCCGAAGCTCGCCGATCGTGGAGACATGATGCACCGCGACGGACAGGCCGTGGGAGAGCAGAAAACTCTCCACCTCGCTGCGCACGCACGGGTCCGTATCGAGATGCACGATACGCAGTGTCACCGGGGTGGTCGCGGGAAGTGTGTCAAAAGCAGGGTGCGAGGCGCCATCCTTGATCATCGCTCTCCTCCTTGCCTCATCAGGTCGCCATGACGACGCCTCGCACCACATGGAATTGCGAAATCTATATGATTGTACATTGATAGACATATCAACCAGTTCAGGTTATGAATTACGTTCATTGCCATCAGGACAAGCACCTAGCTCCTCTCGCCGTCGAGAGACGCATGATGCATCTCTGTGAGTAACTCCATCAACAAGCCAACATCGCCGGTTTTATCGAGCACCGCCTTGACGCCGAGACGACGGTAGGCATCGTGATCGATGCTTGTCGCGAATGCCGAAAACACGATCACTTCGGTATCGGGGATGGTATCGCGCAGGGATTCGAGCACATCGAGTCCCCGCCCCTCGGGGAAATGATGGTCGAGAATGAAAACATCGGGCTGCATGAACTCGGCGCCTGTGATCGCCGTGGCGATCGAAGGCGAATACACGACGGAGCGCACGAAGGGAAGTTGCTGCAGCAGGCGTTGCAATCTCTTGCCGATGGCGCTCGAATCGTCCGCGATGAGAATTCTCATGTGTGCACCGATGCTGATATGCGTCGCAGTTTCCATACCGCAAGATGCATCGCCGCGAGGGACGGCGTTGTGCGTCGACGTGTCCATCCATTGTGCATGAACTACAGTGGTTTCTGTACGCGGAATGCGTACAGCGCGACGATCCAAAGGATGATCCCGTTGGCGGCGAATGGAGAAGGGTTGCTATTAACCTTGGCTCAGACCATGACGCAGGACATAGTGCACGAGTTCGGCGGTACTGTGCAAATCGAGCTTCTCCAGTATACGTCTGCGATACGTGCCGACGGTTCGTTCGCCGATGGAAAGAATCCCGGCGATGTCGCGTGGTTGTTTTCCCTGGGCGATGAGCAGGAGAATTTCAAATTCTCTTGATGAGAGACGTTCGTGCGGAGCTTCACTGTGGAATTTTCCAAGATCATCCGCGAGATGTTCGGCAATGCTTTGAGTGATGTAGCGGCGTCCTGCGGCGATACGTTGGATGGCTGTGGCGAGTTCGTCGGCTACGGCGTCCTTGGTGAGATACCCCGCGGCACCGGCCTTGATTGCGCGAATGCCGTGTGTGTCCTCGGCATGCATGCTGAGCACAAGCACACGCACCGTGTCGAAACGCGCCTGAATGTCGAGCAGCACGTCGAGTCCGCTACGGCCGGGCAGGGACAAATCCAGCACCACCACGTCGGGTCGTTCGCGTTCGATCATCGCAAGCCCCTCGTCGGCGTCACCCGCTTCACCGACAACGGAGATGCCGGCCTCGTTCTCCAGTAGCCGGGTGATACCTTGACGCAGCAGACGATGATCATCGATAATGCCGATACGCACCATGAGTCCTCCTTACTCCGAACGCTTGGTGTCGGGACTGTTGTGTTCTTGCTCCGCGGCGGATGGCGAGTCCGGCTTGGGCAGCGTGGCGGTGACTCGTGTGCCTCGCTGCGGCTCGGAAATGATATGCACCGTGCCACCGAGTTGTACCGCGCGCTCACGCATGCCCACCAAACCGAGTGAGCTTCCTTGCTCCTGCTTCAGCATGGCGAAACCTTGACCGTTGTCGGAAATCACAATCCCGATCATTTTGGCCGTCTCGAAGAGTTGCGCGCGCAATTCGCTGGCATGGGCATGTCGAAGAATGTTTGTGCAGGCCTCCTGCGCGATGCGATACAGTGCCAGAGCATGCGCGTGCGGCAATTTCGACACGTCGCAGTCGACGTGCACGGAGTGTGCGAGTTGACCGCGCTGCGCGGTATCCGCGACGAGGCGTTGCAGGGCTTGCGCGAGACCAATTTCTTCCAGCATCACCGGACGAATGGATCTCGCGAGGTCGCGGCTCATGCGCAACGCCGAATCCGTCAAATCATCGAGAGAGGCAATGATTTCCCGACCTTCTATGTCCGAGACACGGGTATCGAGCAGCCGTTTCAGAAGAGCGGCATCGATTTTCATCGCGGTGAGAATTTGACCAAGCCCATCATGCAACTCGCGTGAAAGAGCGAGTTGCTCCTGTTCGCGCACTGCATCCAATCGCGCGGTCAAGGCGCGCAATTCCTCGCGGGAACGCAGCAATTCATCCTCCGCGCGCTTCCTTGCGGTGATGTCGCGCCAGAAACAGAGCAGTGTCGCATTCGGCTTCGGCCCACTCGTCCCGAGACTGATTTCCATAATGACTTCCGACCCGTCGGCACGCGTGTGCACCCATTCGAAGGTGAACGATTCGCCGCCCAGTGCGCGGGTGAGCTTCTCCCGCACGAGATCCCGGGAGCGCCGTCCATCCGGTTGCTGCTCGGGTGAGAGTTGCTCCGGTGTTTTACCGATCACCTGCTGCGTGGGCATTCCCAACATCTCCGCCGCCCGGGGATTGCAGGAAGTGAATACGCCACTCTCGATGGTGAGAATGCCCTCGGTGGCACTTTCGAACAGGGTACGCAAACGCTCCTCGCTGCTTCGGAGCAGTTCCTCCGCAATGCGCTGTTCGGTGATGTCGCGTCCCACGGACTGAATTTCGCAAAGATGCCCATCCTCGTCGAACAATCCCCGATGCACCCATCGCACGAAGCGCTGTTCCGAATCGGTCCACCGCGTGACGCGTTCGGCCACGGCACCGTCCCTCGAGTCCCAGCGGCTGAAGATTTCCAGCAATTGCTTCGCCTCGTCGATGGGAAAGACCGTGGTCAGACGCATTGTCAAGGAATCTTCTTCGGTGATGCGACAGAACACGCGAAATGCGCGGTTGACGAACGTGCATGTGCCATCCGTGGACCAGCGCGCAATCAACTCGGTCTGGTCCTCGACGATACTGCGGTAGCGTGCTTCGCTCAGCCGCAACGCCTCCTCCGCACGCACGCGCTCGGTGACATCCTGCACCATGGAAATCAGATATTGGAACTCCCCTTTCTCGTTCAGGATGGGAGTATTGTGCCATTCGCAGATAATGATGGAACCGTTTTTGCGCAGATTTTCATTTGTGCCGTGCGCTCCAGAGCTGCCTTTGACCCACTCCGAACGCACCGCTTCCACAAAATCCCTGGCTTGGATGGGGATGATGGAACCGTACGGATCGCGACCGATCAATTCTTTCGCGCTGAAGCCAAACATACGCTCGGCCGCGGGATTCAGGTAATGGAAACGAAAATCCCTGTCCGTAAGGATATATCCGATGGGCAATCGCTCGATGTTGAGCGAGAGCCGTGCGAGTGCATGTTCAAGATCGACGCGCAGCCGTTCCCGCTCACGTTCCGCGTTTTTCACATCGGAAACATCCTCGACGAAGAGAACGATGCCATCGGGGAGGGATTTGATATCGATGCGCCACCACCGCACGCCTCCATCGCTGTGCTCACCTCCATAGGCGAGCGCCCCGCGACGAACCGAGGATACCAAGGGCGGCAACATGCTGGCAAATGGCTCGCGCAACGCCTCGGTGTAGGCCATCCCCTGTGCCTCGTCCAGCCGAACGCGCAGCATGCTCGCGGTCAATCCATTCAGCAACGTGATGCGATCATTTACATCAAACGCGATCATGCAGCGACGCATGGACTCGAGCACCGAGCCCTGTAGGCTGCGCAATTCCTCGATTTGCTGCGCGTGCAAACGCAACGCGCGCACATCCTTGCGCACGAGCAGGTACAGCAGGAGCGCGACAACAGTGACGAAAAACAGACCCTTGTACGTCTGAAATCGCTGCTGTTCCGAGAAATCGCTGAACAATGCGTTGACAATGGAATCGGAAAACACGATCCACAATCCCGCGACGAGCAGGAAGATCAATGCGACGCGGTATTCTGGGCGACCGTTTGGCACCATGGCGTTCCTTCGCTGTGTGAAGGAGGCAAATTTCACTCGCGCGAGTGAGCATAGACTTGGCAACGTTATTCCACAATACAAAATGACCGCCATTGTGTCAATACAAGTGCAGACATTTTCGTGGATGATCCAGAAGATCCACCACCACGTTCCCGTCCCGCTTCCCATCCCACCCGTGATCGAGAATACATTGTCCCGCATCCGGCTGAAGCATCGGGCTGATCAAGCGGCCCGCGAATCCCCGCGTCGACACGTGTGAATTCGTTGTACCACAATTCCCGATCTCCCTCCATCAGGCAGGATCGAGACGGGTCCGCGACCAGAGACGGGGTCTGCGCGTTCCGCCGGAGATGGAGCGATCCACGATCCATTGCGTGCGTCCGTTGCACGGGGTGGCGCGACACCGCATGGCGCGTTGGAAAGGGGACCGCCTTGCATTTCATGCCCGGTTGCGAAGCGCGATGAAGAAACTTATACGGGTGGCGACGAACGTTTTTTTTATCATGACATTCTTTACATTTGCGATGGAAAAGTTATATTGCACGGTGACGCCGTTTCCCGGTACACACGTTCGCTCACCCTCACCCGGGAAACGCCCGCTCCGTCACAAACATCGATGAAACGCGCACGCGCACGCATGGCGTGTACCGTGTCACTGGCCGCGGCGGCGTACCTGATTGAGGAGCACCCGCGCGATGCCATCGGAGTATCGGCACTTCGTCCGCGCGATCATTCGCATGGTCCATTCATGCACACATTCACATAGGGGTTTGGAATGAAAGGTATTCGTTTTTCCTCCGATCCGGTGTTCGATGCTTCGGTGAAAATGCTGATCATCGCGCCGGCGGGTGCCCGTTTCGAGGCCGCCACCATTGGCGACCATATGTACGGAACGGCCAAATGGCGCTTCGCCGAACCGCCGTTGCAGCACCGCGCGCCGCGCCGTGTACCGCGCGAACTCATTGACACGCCCGCGTTCCGCTATCGCGCGCTCGACCTTGAGTGGACAGTGTTTCTTGATGATATTTTCGATACCATGGATTTTGTGTTTTTCTTCAATTTCGAAACACGTATCCTGCACGAAGTATCGCATGAAGCATTGCTCGAACAGAATCCCGACAATTACGCGTTCACATTTCTTGAAATCGAATCACTGCAACCACAACCAGTCAGGAGTCAGACCATGGCCGACGACAGAGTCACCACCGCCGTCACGATGCTGAATCAACTCAAGCAAGCGGGCTGGAGCATGGCCGCCATTTCCAAGGCATCGGGTGTGAACCAGATCACCCTCGGCAATATCAAGAACGGCAAGGCCCAACGCATTACCGACAAGGTGTTCCTGCGCATCGAGGGCTTCAAGAAGCAGGTGGATGCCGGCGGCACCGCTCCCGCCCCTGTTGCTGCCGATGCTCCGAAGGCCGCTCCCAAAGCCGCGCCCGCCAAAGCCGGCAAATCCCGTGGCCCCAAACCCGGCGCCAAGAAAGTCGCCGCTGCCCCGGCATCGCTCATCAACCCGAATTATGTGTCGGTGGATCTCACCCAACTGCAGGGTGTGATCGACGGTCTGATCGTGAATTTCTCGGATGCCATCGAGCGTCTCAAAGACCTCAAGAAAATGCTCAAATAGCATTCTCCGTTTTTCTCAATCGAGGATCGCTCTCCAGCGATCCTCGTTTTTTTTCCTTCGTGAATTCATATGATAAGACGTGGGAGAATGATGAGAGTGCGAAGGGATTAGAATGTTGGATCAGTGAATGGTAGGATAACGTGAAGAATACCATGTGAAGAATCCGAATTCACGCAAGCCGTTTTCAGTCGACACGCGCGACCGTATCCCTGCTTCAACCTTGGCTTTGCGTGTTTGCGACTGTGCGTTTGTCGGCATCCCCGCGTCACTCTTTCCCCCTCACTCTTCACGATCATGCTGAATACGAAAGACCGTGCCATTCCGCGAGCACCGGGTCAGAAGAGGATTTTGCGCATTCCCTTCCTGTACGCTAACTTTCAGTTTGCATTGATCAGTGGATGCACCGTGACCTTCAGCCAGTTTCTCTTCCGCAATCGCAGTTACACCCCGCTACCGTTTTTGGTGGTGATGATCGTATTCGCGCAGCCCACGCTGTGGAGCATTGTCGCAGGATTTGTGGTTGCGGCACTGGGCGAGTTCGTTCGCGCCTGGGGCGTGTTCTATGTTGGCAGCGAGACGCGCGTTACCGGTGAGGTGGGTGCGAGCCGTCTGGTCACCTCCGGGCCCTTCGCGCATGTGCGCAATCCGCTGTACGTCGGCAATATTCTGCTCTACGTGGGTGTGGGCATCATGTCGCTCGCGCTGTTTCCCTGGCTGCAAATTGTGGCCCTGCTCTGGTTCATCTTCCAGTACACGCTGATTGTGCATGAAGAGGAGCGCTTTCTCCGTGAAAAATTCGGCGCCGAGTACGAAACGTACTGCGCGTCTGTTCCCCGCTTCCTCATGCGCCCCACCCCCTGGCGTGGTTCCGATCCCATTACCATAAACTGGAGCGCCGGGTGGCGATCCGAAGCCCGCACCCTGCAGGCCTTCGCCGTCGCCACGGCCATCGTCGTCCTTATCTGGCTGCTGCGATGACTCCACAACGTCCCTGCGTGATGATGATTGCCGGCGAAGCGTCCGGCGATCAGTACGGCGCATTTGTGCTGCGCGAACTGCGCGCACGCATCCCCGATGTCGACGTGTTCGGTATTGGAGGCGACCGTATGGCCGCCGAGGGGATGGAATTGCTCTTCCACACATCGCAAACCGCGATCATGGGCTTTGTGGAAGTGGTGAAGCATGCAGGGCTGGTGCGCGACATGTTTCGTCGTTGCACGGCGGCACTGCATGCACGCAAGCCCTCGGCCGTGCTGCTGATCGACTACCCCGGCTTCAACCTCAAGTTCGCGCGACGTGTGCGCGCCGCCGGCGGCAAGGTGCTGTACTACATCAGCCCGCAGGTGTGGGCCTGGGGCAAAGGCCGCGCCGAGAAATTGCGCGACCTCGTGGATCATCTCGCGGTGGTGTTCCCCTTCGAAGAGGACCTCTTTCGCGCCATCAATGTGCCCGTGAGTTTCGTGGGACATCCTTTACTGGAAATCCTGCCGCAGCTTCCGCGCGGAGATTTCCTCGCGGCGCACGACCTCCCCGATACCACACTCCTGGGTCTTTTTCCCGGTTCGCGACGTCAGGAGGTGGAGCGCCTGCTGCCTCCCATGATCAGGGCCGTGCAACTGGTGAGTCGGGAGGTGGACTGCCTGCCGGTGATCGGCGCGGCTGGCCTGCCCGACGAATTGTATCGCCGCCTCATTCCCGCGGATTTTCCGGTACGGCTGCTTCGCGGTGCCACGCATGGCTTGATGCAGCACAGCCACACGGCCATCGTGGCCTCGGGCACCGCCACCGTGGAAACGGCCTACTACGGCACGCCCATGGTCATCGTGTACCGCACCTCCTTGCTGAACTACGAAATCGGAAAACGTCTGATCAACATCGACACGATCGGCATGGCGAACATTCTCGCGGGCAAACGCATCGTGCCGGAATTATTGCAGGGCGATGTCACGCCGCAGTACATCAGTGAATACGTGCTGAAACTTATGCAGGATACCGCGTACCGCGAGCACACCATTCAGGAATTGCATGCGGTGAAACAGCGCATGGGCACGCCGGGTGCATCTGCCCGCGTTGCGGAAAAGCTGATGTCCATGATGTGATTCCGGGAACAATTCCCACTCCCATGCACGCTTCAGCGACCGAGCGTTTCACCCGCGGTGAGACTGTAGCCGCGCAAAAACGCCTCGACATCCATGTCCTGCCGACCTTCCTGCTGCACGCGCCGCAACGAGACGCTGCCCTTGCCGCATTGCACATGCACACAACCGTCCGTGCGTAGAAGTTGGCCCGGTCGGCCTGACGAAAAGTCCTCCACCACATCGCAGCGATGAATTTTCAGCAAGCGGCCATTGTGCATAGTCCAGGCGGCGGGATACGGGCTGAGTCCGCGCACGAGATTGTGCACCTCGGCGGCTGAGCGCGTCCAGTCGATACG
>JAMIQH010000292.1:0-8763 GCA_035914695.1 Bacteroidota bacterium
GTTGACTTGGTGCATGCGCAGGCATTGGATCCGCCATCGTGGGCGCGGGGTGCGATTTGGTATCTTGTGGTGCCGGATCGTTTCGCGAATGGTGATATGGCAAACGATCCTGTCGCGAGGGACATCTGTCTGGATCCTTCACAACCTTGGACCGTTTCGCCTTGGATGGGAAACTGGTACAAGCGGTCGGTGGAGGAGATCATGGTACATGACGCGTTCTACCCCGCCGCATTGCTGCGCCATTACGGGGGGGATCTGCAGGGAATGCTGCAGCGTCTCGACTATCTGGATTCGTTGAACATCACCGGAGTCATTCTTACCCCGGTGTTCGAAGCGCGGTCGTCCCACAAATACGACGCCGCGTCCTTTCACCATGTGGACAGGCATTTCGGTCCAAGAATGGACGTGGACACCACCTTTCTCAATCGGGAGAATCCGGTGGATCCGAAAACCTGGTATTTCACCTCGGCCGACCGATTGTTTCTCGAAGTGATCAACGCCTTGCATCGGCGGGGAATCCGCGTATTGCTTTCGGCGCAATTCGCGCACTGCGGCGCAGATTTCTGGGCATTTCAGGACGTACTCAAGCAGCAGGAAAAATCCATCTACGCCAACTGGTTCACGGTCAAATCCTGGGACAAACCCGAGACTCCGTACTCCTCGGAATTCGATTTCGACAAAATGTGGGGGATCGACGCGTTTCCGCGCTTCCGACAGGATACCCTGGGTCTGGTACCTGGTCCGAAGGATTACGTGTATGCAGCCACCGGCCGCTGGATGGATCCCAACGGTGACGGGAATCCCGCGGATGGTATTGATGGTTGGTGTGTGGATTTGACCGGCGAACTCCCGCAGGTATTCTGGGAGCAATGGGCCGCGTACTGTCGCTCGTTGAATCCCGATGTGCTGCTCGTCAACATGGGTGCGGGCGAGGGAAGAGCCGCAACACCCTTCGATGTGGACCGTCCGTACGCCTTCGGACGGGCGGTTTGTTCATTCATGTTGGCTGAAAGCATCTCCAGTACCACACTCGATGCTCAGTTGATGGAATTGCGCAGCAGGACAACGCTCAGTGGCAGCGATGTATTGCTTAACCTTATTGGCAGCCACGAAACGGATCGCATCGCTTCGATGTGCCAGAATCTCGGTCTTCAGTACGATCAGCGAAATTCTCCTCGCGAAAACCCGGCGTACCGCATTACGCCGCCCGACGACAGCGCACGGGCGTTGCAGCGAATGATTATTTTGCTTCAAAACGCTCTCCCGGGATCGCCCGTGCTGTACTTCGGCGACGAAGCGGGAATGTGGGGCGGCGACGATCCGGACAACCGCAAGCCCTTGCCATGGCCGGAACTCACAATGGAAGCGGAAAACAGCTTCGAAGTCAATGGTGATGACCGTTCATGGCCAGTCGTTTTCGATAGTGCAATGTACAGCTACTATCGTGCGATCCACGGTTTGCGGAAGGAACTGCTACCGCTCCGCACCGGCACCATGCAGACCTTGCTGCTTGACGACGTGGCATCGCTCTATGCGTTCGTGCGTGCCAGTGGCTCGGAGAAAGTGTATGTCGCTGTCAACGCCGGAGATCGCCCGCAGGTGTGCACGCTCAGTTACCTCGGCTTGCCGGATGGAGTGCGCCTCGAGGACCCACTGCTCGGTGTATCATTCTTCGTGCGCAGGGATGCCGTGAGTATCACACTGCCGGGGAGAACCGCCACGCTGCTGGTGCCGAGATACTGATGTCGCTGCGCTGCGGGAGGAATTTCCTCACCGTGGCGATGGGCGAGCGCTGCAAGCGCAGGGAATCGTGTGGGATTGGATTTTCCACACCTCCCTGCTATATTTCACTCTATTTGAATTTTTTGTATCCATCAAACAGCGAAGAGCAGAATGAACAAGGGCGTTATCGTACAGGTTATTGGGCCGGTTGTGGATGTGGATTTCACCGGCGGTGCACTTCCTCCGATTTACAATGCGTTGACGATTCAGCGCGTTGATGCGGAGGGTAAGGACGACACGCTTGTGCTTGAGGTGCAGCAGCATCTCGGAGAGAATCGCGTCCGTACTGTGGCCATGGACTCGACCGACGGCCTGGTGCGTGGCGTCGAAGTGCTGGACATGGGGAAGCAGATTTCCGTACCGGTCGGTCCCAACACGCTTGGTCGTCTGCTCAACGTGGTTGGCGATCCCATCGACAATAAAGGGCCGATTCAGACCGATATCTACTTCCCCATTCATCGTCACGCTCCCGAGTTCGATGAATTGTCCACACAACAGGAAATGTTCGAAACCGGCATCAAGGTCATCGATCTGCTCGAACCCTACACCAAGGGCGGCAAGACCGGTTTGTTCGGCGGTGCGGGTGTGGGCAAGACGGTGGTTATTCAGGAATTGATCAACAACATCGCCATGCATCACGGCGGCTACTCCGTGTTTGGCGGTGTGGGCGAGCGTACGCGCGAAGGGAACGATCTCTTCATCGAGATGACCGAGTCGGGTGTTATCGACAAAACCACGCTGGTGTTCGGTCAGATGAACGAGCCGCCTGGTGCGCGTCAGCGCGTGGCACTCACCGCTCTCACGATGGCGGAGTATTTCCGCGATGTGGAAGGCAAGGACGTGTTGCTGTTCATCGACAACATTTTCCGTTTCACGCAGGCCGGTTCCGAAGTCTCCGCGCTGTTGGGTCGCATGCCCTCGGCCGTGGGATATCAGCCGACACTGTCCACCGAAATGGGTGAGTTGCAGGAGCGCATCGTATCGACCAAGAAGGGCTCGATCACCTCGGTACAGGCGGTGTATGTGCCTGCCGACGATCTTACCGATCCGGCGCCGGCGACCACCTTCTCCCATCTGGATGCCACCACGGTGCTCAGCCGCCGGATTTCCGAGCTGGGAATCTATCCTGCTGTGGATCCGCTGGATTCGACCTCGCGCATTCTCGATCCGAATGTCATCGGCGAGCGTCATTACAATGTGGCGCAAAGCGTGAAGCGCATTCTGCAGACATACAAGGATTTGCAGGATTTGATCAATATTCTGGGCATCGACGAACTGTCGGACGACGACAAACTCGTTGTGCATCGTGCGCGCCGCATTCAGCGCTTCCTCTCGCAGCCCTTCTTCGTGGCCGAGCAGTTCACCGGTTTCAAGGGCAAGTATGTGAAGATCGAAGACACAATCGAGGGCTTCGACATGATCATTCGCGGCGATTGCGACGCGTTGCCAGAGAGCGCCTTCATGTACGCTGGTACGATCGACGAAGTGTTCGAGCGCGCCAAGTCCATGCAGGAAGCCTGACGGGGCCGCCATGTCCACAACGTTCGACGTCGAACTCATTACACCACAACGTGTGGAATTCAACGGTCCAGTCCGTTCCGTGACCTGCCCCGGTGCGGAGGGTCGTTTCCAGGTGCTGCACAACCATGCGCCGTTCCTCTCGTCGCTCGGAATCGGCATACTGACCATGGTGGACGATCAGGAGCAGCAGCGCGTCTACGCCATCAGCGGTGGAGTGGCGCAGGTGTTCCACAATCATATGCGCATTCTTGCCGAAACCGCGGAGCTCGCCTCGAACATCGATGTGGAGCGCGCCACGCGCGCACGGCAACGCGCGGAGGAGCGCCTCAAGCAGCGCGAAGCCTCGATAGATCAGGAGCGCGCCCGCGTAGCGATGTTGCGCGCGCTCAACCGTCTCAAGGCCGTCGGCCGCGCCTGACAGGCCACGCATTGAAACATCCCACCTCCCGTCCGTACGGAGGTGGGATTTTCGTTCCAAGGACGTTTCCGTCGCCCGCCCTCGCTGCCGGGTACCGCGGTGAGGAAGCGATGGAATGACGTTCGCAGGACGCACAACGACAACCACGTAGCACAGGAATCTGTTCATGGACGCGTACGCGTTGATCATCGCGGGAGGAGTGGGGGCTCGATTTTGGCCCCGCAGCCGCGAACATTCACCGAAACAACTTCTGGAAATCATCGGTCACGGGACGATGATACAAAACACCGTGTATCGTCTGGATCCCATCGTTCCACCCGAGCGCATCTATGTCGTGACCAACGCCATCCAGGCGCCGGAAGTACGGCGGCAGTTGCCGCGCATTCCCGCGGAAAACATCCTTGTCGAGCCCTTCGGCCGCAACACAGCGCCAGCAATTGGACTCGGCGCGGAAATTCTGCGCAAGCGTGTCGGCGAAGGCGTGATGCTCGTTCTTCCGGCGGATCACCTCGTTCATGACATCGTCACATTCCAGAGCACGCTCCGCAACGCGCTCGCACTCGCCGAGCAATCGCGTGGCTATGTCACCATCGGCATTACACCCACACGCCCGGAGACAGGGTACGGGTACATCCAATTCGATAAAACCGAGCAGGATCGTCCTTACAAGGATCTCGAGGCATATTCCGTGGTCACGTTCGCGGAAAAGCCCAATCTCGAAACCGCGCAGCGCTTTATCGAGAGCGGGGATTTCGTGTGGAACAGTGGTATGTTCGTTTGGAAAATCTCGACGATTCTCAATGGCATTGCCGAGCATTTACCCGATCTCTCCGATGAACTCAATCGGCTCGGGCCAGCCATCGACACGGACGGCTTCGATTCGGCGTTGGAGCGGGCATATGGTCAAATGCGACCAATCTCCATCGATTACGGCGTGATGGAAAAGGTGGAGAATCGCTTTGTGTTTCCTGCGGATTTCGGTTGGAACGACCTCGGATCCTGGGATGAAGTCGCGCGCATTTTTTCCAAAGGATGGCAGCGGCAATGCCACGGACGGAGAAACCATACTCCGCGATTGCACGAATGTGCATATCTCCACTGTGTCGGGCCGCGTGGCCGCCGCGGTGGGTGTTGAGGACGTGATCGTGATCGACACCGCGGATGCAGTGCTGGTGTGTCGCAAAGGTCGCTCGCAAGATGTGAAGGACATTGTGGATCACCTCAGAAAAAAGGGGATGACACAGTTCCTCTGACAGAATCCGGCGGAACGACAGCTGCGGAATGCCGTGTTGTTTCTATTTGCACCCCTGTCCCCGGTTTGGAACGCAATAATCTGGAAATTTTCGACACCACATAGGAGAAGCCGTATCGACAACCCGACCCCGAGAACATTTGTGCAACAATCGTAGAGGTGCATGATGAAACATACACCCCTCGCCATACCGGGCATTCTCGCGCTGACGGCCATGCTTCTCATGGCATGTTCATCAACACAAGAAACGGCGGAATGGCATGACATCCGCAACTATCCCACCTTCGACGTTCTCGAGCAGTCCGAGGGCGTTGCTTCGTACTATCACAATAAATTCCACGGCAGAAAAACCGCAAGTGGTGAGCGATACGATAAAACGGAACTCACCGCTGCGCATCGCGATTATCCCTTCGGTACCTGGGTGCGTGTCACCGATATGCGCAGCGGAGAGTCGGTGATAGTGCGCATCAACGACCGGGGCCCGCATGTGCCGTCGCGCGTGATCGATCTCAGCCGTGCCGCCGCAAGCAAGCTCGACATGCTCGAACGCGGTGTTTCCAAGGTTCGCCTCGAAGTGCTTGCCTGGGGCGGAAGCTGACCGCGGCATTCCCTTCTCCCCACGTTTTTTCGAACATCCATGTTGCCCCAACTCACCGTTCGCATCGAGGGTCCTGAGTTTGCCCGTGAAGGGCAAATGCATGCCTTGGCGACGCTTGCCGACATTGCGGGCTTCGGCCTGCGCTGGATAGAGGACGGTGATGCGCAACTGCATTATGGGCCAACGTCGCCGCAAACGGGGTTCTGGTTGCCGATGGATCCCTGCGCATGGGAGCGACTATACCGCCGGGAGCGGATTGATGCCGACCTTCAGGAGAGGTTGTACTTCGGTGTTCCCATCCATCCGCTGTTTGTTTTACCCGGTAGCGGAGACGTCGATCTTCCCGCCTCGCTGTTCTTCTTCCTCATGTTGCATGATCAATGGACGCTGCCGGAGCGGGATCAGTTCAAGCGCTTCCAGGCCGCCGCCTCGTTGCTTGGCAGACATGAGATGTTGGATGTACCCGTGGCAAGCCGCTATGGACGCGCCTTACGAGAAGGATTGCGTTCGGCGGGATTCGCCGTGACGGGCACCGGCCGCTTTGGGGCGTGTTCGGCGGCACTCTGCCTCACGCATGACATCGACTACATCTCGAAATTCACGCCGGGACTGCTTTTTCGCGAGACGGTGCGCAATCTGTTGTTCAACCGGCGAAGAGTGTCGCTGCATGCGCGGATTACACGATTTCGTGAGTATTTGGCGTTTTCCCAACGTGAACGCGACCCCTATGTGTACTCCATCCACCGCATGCTGGAGTTGCAGCGGCGGTATGGTATGCGCGCCACCTATCTGTTCAAAGCCGGAGGTACCGACAAGCGCGATGTGACTTACAATCCGCGTGGAGCGCGTGCGCGCGGGCTGATGCGCCGCGTACGCGAACAGGGTCACGATTTGGGCGTGCATCCCAGCTTCAACGCCTACAATGATGCACGGATGATGGAACGGGAGGTGGCCAGAATAGAGGAGGCAAGCGCATTGCGGCCACGCAGTGTGCGTCAGCATTATCTCCGCTTCGAGTATCCCGCGACCTGGCGGCTGCACGAGCAATGCGGCTTGACTGTGGACTCCACACTGGGCTTCGCGGAGCGTGAGGGATTCAGGAATGGCTTTTGCCATCCTTTTCGACCGTTCGACATCGAACGCAATCGACCATTCGATATCTGGGAACTACCTCTTACCGCGATGGACGGGACGTTGGCCAGCTACCGCTCGATGGATCCCGAGGCCGCGCGACAGCGATTGCGTCAATTGCTGGACATCGTGCGAGCGGAGCAGGGTGTGGTGGTGCTGCTGTTCCACAACACCGTGTTCGATGCGCACGATTTTCCCGGCTGGGGTGAGGTTTTCGAACAGACCCTCGGATACGCGGTGGAATGCGGGGATTTGCTTTGCGCGTCCATGCAGGATATTGTCCGAGAGTGGGTGGATCGCGGGCCGACACGCGGCGAATCCAATGAGGTCAAAAATCCGGTACCACAGGGAAACACTTGAACATTGCGTGAAATCCCGCTATTTTCAACGCATTGATCATTAACACCCCATCCTATCGCCCCTCCGTTACCGCAGTAGTAGTCCACTGAAACAATTTCCCCCGGGATTACGTTATACTGCTGTCCCAATTTTCATGCGGTCACGGTTTTGTAACTTTTTTCTTGACCGCGTGTCTACACAGACGTAAACAGGAACTGTCAGGAGACGACGTATCGAGATTCGTTGGTAGTGCTTCGAGCGTTTTCGGCTTCTACACATCACTATCTCTTCGGAGGCACTATGCAGGACGACATGTATCTTGAGGGCAACCCTCTGCGCGACATCATCGACGATGCGACCTTTTCCGAGCTGGCGAAGCACAAGCTGCTCAGCGAGAAGGCCATCCGGGATTACATGATCCGTCGCATGTTCAAGAACATGCGGAAGAACATGAGTGCGGGGGACGCGATCGACAGGATTCGCGAGATGTACCCTTACCTCCAGTTCGACACGGTTCGGAAAATCGTGTACCAGATCAACAAGTAATCGCCCGAGTCGATCACCATAGACCAAACCCCGCCTCAGGGCGGGGTTTTTTTTCACCAAACATCAATGCGCGGCGGGGCGGCGGTCAGCGGTTCGGCGGGGACGCCATATCTTCCAGGCGGACCCCCGACAATGGAAGAGGCCGAGCGCACCGCGAGCATCGGTTCGCTTCGTGCTTGCCGGATTGCGGACGAAGTCCGGTTTTTCACAGATTGCATTTCGCCGCATCCGTACGTAATTTGAACGTCTCCGTAAGGAGGGTTCGCATAATGGTAGTGCAGCGGTCTTGAAAACCGCCGGGAGCAATCCTGTGGGGGTTCGAGTCCCTCACCCTCCGCCGCCTCGCAACCGTCGCGTCATCGCACGCGGCGGTTGTTGTATTTTGGAGGCACGGCATGAAGGGAAAAAGGACGTGCATCTCTGCGATAAATGCAGTACCTTCGCAGAAGTATACCGTCGCGCCTCATCGCCAGTCGATGACTTCCTCTCCCACCAGTCGGACGGACCGATGCGAACAGGATTCATCACCGACATCCACGAGGACTATGACAGTCTCCGGGCCGCATTTACCTTACTCGAGCAACACGGATGCGGGCAGGTGGTGTGTCTTGGCGACATCGTGGGATTCACGCTTCCGTTTCAGCGGAATATTCACAAGCGCAATGCCGAGGCCTGTGTTGCCATGGTGCGCGAGCAATGCAGCGCCGTGGTTGCGGGCAATCACGATCTGTACGCCGTGAGAAAAATTCCTGAACACGCCGATGGATTTCACTATGGCGAGAACTGGTACGAACTAGATTACGCATTGCGGGAGCGTTGCGCCCGCAACAGGGTATGGTTGTACGAGGACAGCGAAATGCCCCATTTTCTCACGTCCTCGGCTATGGACTATCTGGCCTCGTTGCGCGAGTTCGAGGTGCTGAACGTCGACGGTACGACCATACTCGTTTCACATTTCCATTATCCCAATCTCACCGGTTCCTCCATTCGCTTCCCGCGCGGCGCGCGGGATTTGCGCGAGCATTTCCTCTTCATGGGCGAACACGCCGCGACGCTGAGTTTTTCCGGACATGGCCATCCGGAAGGTGTTGTGCGGGGGCGAAGGAGTGCATTCGATGTGCACGCGTTCGGGGAGCGCATCGCACTGCAGGAAGACGGATGGTTTGTTTGTCCCTG
>JAMIQH010000293.1:0-4143 GCA_035914695.1 Bacteroidota bacterium
ATGAGTTCATGTTGAATGTCCTCCTTCGTCAATATCCCAGTCGTGAGGAAGCGGTCGCCGAGCCTGCGCACATCTTCCTCGGTCAGTGTGAATCGGTCGTACACCTTGCTGCGCCACGCCACAACGGCCAATGCCTTGCCGCTCATGACGCGCTCCCCGCCTTGCGATACCGCGCGACGCGCTTGCCGTTGGCGAGGCGCACCATCTCGGTCACTACCGGGTAGCCCTGCCGCTGCAAGTCGTACACGCGCGCGCCGAGGCGCATGCATCCGAACATGCGCAGCGCTTCGAGCGGCGTAAGCGATCCGCCGGCATCGAGATGCCGACGGATACGCTCACGCTGAGATTGTCCTTTCCCGCTCATCGCTCAGCCCAGCTTCTGCTTTCCGACCTTGTACCAGAACTTCTCGCCCGCCTTGACTTCGAGGCCGAGTTTCTCGAGCAGTTCGGGCTTGATCTTTCCGTCGTCCACGTCCTTCTTCACGGTGGCCTTCACGAGCGTCTCCTTCGTCTTGATCCAGGAGTCGGCGAATTTCTTGGCCAGGCGTTTGACGTTGGCGATGACACCATCCTCGGTGTGGCCTTCGAGGAAGCCGAGAGCCGGAGGCGTGTCCTTGAATCCGAAGCTGCCGAATGGCACTTCGAGCGACTTCGTGCCCTCGGCGAACAGCAGCGAGCGATGCGCGGCGCAGAGCTTTTCGAGCGCCTGCTCCTTGATCGCGATTTGCTCGTTGAGAGGCACGATCTTCTTATCGAACTCGTTCTGGATGGGCTTGATTTTCGTGTCGCACTGCGCCTGGAGCGTGTCGCGACGCACAACCAAGTCCTTGAGTTCGGACATGAGATCCTTCGCGCGGCCGTGGATTTCGGCCTGGTCGGGTTGGGGTTGCTTCGCCATGGTGATGTCCTTCATTTAATGGGGAGTGGAGGGTTGGTTGTCCTTTCCCGCCCTCGTGCCCCGCACGATGAGGAAGGTGCCGCGAGTGCCCCGCGCACACTCGCGAGCTGATTGCTGTCGCCGAGCGACGCGCCACAGCACGTGGCGGCATCGCTCAGGGAAAGGAACGCTCTACGCCCGCACACATCGCACACGTAGTATTCGCGCCCGTTCCATCGGTCGATGGCAAAGCGGCGTCCGCAGGTAAGCACCGATTCGCCCGTTCTCATTACTTGCGCCTCCGTGGATGGTCGAGGCGACGCTCCTCTTCGAGGCGCGCCTCGACCTTCTCGAGACGCTGGATGATGTACCACGCTTCGGCGCGCGTCATCATGTTGATGCTTGTGACGCGGCGTTTCGACAGGTCTATGCCGGTAGCCGGGTCGATCTCGTCCTGGTGGTATTCGTGAATCCACTCGGGCAGCTTTTTCCAGAACCACGCCTCGCCGTACACGGGCGCGAGCCGATACTTCCCGAGGCGCACGATCTTCTTGCGCTGGTCCACCGTGGGGCGCTGATGCACGGGCCATTGCGGCTCGGCGATGGAGATGCCGCGGAGCTGCTCGATGGCGTAGTCGCACATGGCGCTGTCGAGATCCTTCGAGCTGCTCACGCCGCAATAACGGGTGAGGAATTGGCGCTTCATGGCCACCACGGCGGGTAGGTAAGCCGTTTGCCAGCCGGCGCGATTCATCTTCTCGATGAGCAGACGGTGCAGCCGCTGCCGCAGCAGCGACACGGGCACTTCGCGCACGGCGGGGCGGCGCTCGATGGCGAGGTGCTTGTTCATAGCGCCCTCAACGTGGGCTTGCCGCGGTGCAGGCAGGTGTACCAGCGACGGTCGGTGGAGAGAAGGCTGTCGCTCTCGGGCGCCGGGCTCGCGCCCAGTTCGCGCTCGAGGCGCTCGACATCGCGGCGCATGGCGCGCGTCCACAGCACCAGCGCAGCAACCGCGCCGATGAGCAGGATCGTGAGCGCGAGTACCGCACCCATGAGGTAGTTCATTGCGGCACCTCGGTGGTCGGTTGTTCCAGCGTGTCCATCAGGAGGCGGGCCATGTCCCCGTCCAGAAACGAGAGTTCGAGGTTGGAGAGCGATACCACCACGGGTTGCCCGCCGGCGTTGACGAAGCGCGCCTCGCCCAGGGCGAGACCGAGATTCGTGGTGGTGTAGCGGCCAAGCGGCTCGGTGAGAGCCGTGCCGAGATCGGCACCCGGGGCCGGGTCGAACAGTGTGGCTTGTTCATCGTGCACATCGGCGCGAAGCACCAGCACGCAGGTGGCGACGAGGGTGTGACTGGTCATGGTTATACCTCTCCTCGCATGATCTGCGCATCGAGCAAATCCTGATAGTACGTCATCTCGGTGTGGCTGTTTTTCGGAAAATTGTAGTGCCAGCCAAAATGAGGCTGACGCTTGAAGTGAGTAGAGAGTACTTCACTGATTGGCATCAAGATCAGAACGCTGGCGGAACAGGCATAGGCCACGACGACGTGCTTTTCCATCTGCCATACCACAATGCAACCGATCGGGAAGAGCGCCCTGTTCCTCTGCTCGAGGCGATACTCTGCACGCGCCATCCAGGAGTACTTCGGGCGGCGGCGCAGCGTGCGGCGGTTGGCCGTGTTCGCGGCCGCGATGTTGTTCCGACTCCAATGTGAGAAGTGGAATACGGGGGTGTTTGATGTGGTCAGTTGCATTGATTCCCCCACAGAATCCGGCTGAAAACATTCTTCTTCATACCCATCATGGCGCAGAAGCTCGCTAGCAACAAACACACGTGTGTGCGCTGCATACAGACGAAGCCGTCCGTGTTTACCTGTATCAGGATGTTCTGGTAGGAGGAGTTGTCAATGACGGTAGTCTCAAGACACGTGGTTCCATCGCCTGACATTCTACCAAAGCACATTTCATTCGGGAAGTAGCGTCGAGTAAACTCTTGTGCCTTATGGTTGAGAACTTTACACAACCGGGTGACATCCGCATCAGCTCCAATCACTGACCCCGTCGGTAAAACCGGAAGGCCGAGTTCGTGTATGCGGTTATTCAAGTCCTGGATTTGATCCGACAATTCCACATAATCGCTTAGAGCTTGATGCATGTTGTCCTTGGTAATCATGACACCCCCCCCTCTCCTTTGTTGGGGTTTTCAAGTAGCAGCATCTTGCGGAAGAGCGGCACATCCTCACCCAGCCCATCGAAGTGGCAATCAAGTATGCCATGAAGTTTTTGCTTGCGATTGACCTGGTCAGCCACGGACGCCGCACGCTCAGCTCGTAGAACTTTGAGCCGGTGGGACGCGTCGCTTTGTTTGATCTCTTGCTCGGCCTTCTCGATCATCAAGTCGATGTCGTAGAGTTGCATGTTGGCAATGCCAATGTTGAAAAATTCCCGCTCGACGTGCTTGGCACCGTGCGGGCCTAAACGTTCCGCGAATACCTTCATCTGATCCGGGGACAAACGGAATTTGTCCATCGAATTCAGCATGGGAACTTCCTTGCCTGATGCTTTCTTCTTCATCACGAACTCCTTACTTTTGGAATGAGGTTAAGCGTGAGATACGGGCTTGACGTTCGAGTATCTCATTGTCTATTTCCATTTCGGCCGGCTCGGTATTCGTATCGAGCCGGTTTTGCGTTACCATGTCAATCAAGTCGCCATGACTAATCCCCTGAAGCTCAATCCCTGGTCGCGACATGTGTTCCGGTTCGACATCAGGCACCGGAGTCTTTAAACGCTTGCCGATATCCTGCATGGCGCTACGAACGCTCGCCTTCGCGGCGCTGCGATTAAGGGCCTGAAGGTAACGTGATTCAGCCATGGTAATACCGCCAGCAGTCCGCTGACGCTTGCGGTTCAAATCGTCACCAATGCCAATCACACGCCCATCGTGCAGGAGCAATGCGCGGGTATCGTCGTTCGGGTCGAGAATGACATCGACTGTTTTGCCAAAGAGCAGATAGGTTAGATCGGGGTGGCTGAAGCTGTACTTGATATTGTTATGCTGGAAGTTGACCTGGTTGATTTTGGTCACACGCTTGTTCGGGTAATACTTCTCTGTGTAGGTGAACATCTGGAGCAGTCGTTCTTCAGGCATCACCTGAAAGGCGAATCCTTCCACCGAATGTTGCCACGCAGCCTCCACCGTAGGCGGTAAGCCGGTTTCTTGTGAAAAACGACAGAACGCAACCGGATGCGTTTCGGCCC
>JAMIQH010000294.1:0-14122 GCA_035914695.1 Bacteroidota bacterium
GGAAAACCGGATACGCCGTTGGCAATACTTCTACAGAAACTCCATCTCCATCCACCGGATCGACTCGAGACGCGCATGCAATTGTAGTGGAAAAATCATCCGGAACATGCCCCATACGCTTCAGAATCGCCGCTTTTTTCAATTAACTGTCGAAGTTGGGCTAGCATGGCGAAGTCAGGTGCGCGCGCATCCATCCTCGCGGGTGGATGCGCGTTGCTTTATACGGGGCGGCCATGCACGATGCGCGAATGTGTGAAAAAAAAGTTTCCTGACTTCGCCATTGCGGCACCCGAGACACGGGTAGGAAGCACAATTTCCTCCCCGCTGCGGAAGGCTCGTTGAATCGCGAAACGCGACAACACCCTGTCGTCACGTTGCGTCTCTGCCTCTCTGCGACATTGTGTTCCATTCTGAGGTCGGAAGCGAATACAAACGCAAAGACGCCATGGTGTAAAGCCGCAAACATGGCTATTCTCACGAGCCCAGTCGCTTCGCGAAATGGACACCTCCGGCCTGCTTTCGCCATTGCGGCACCCAGATCACAAACGGAATCCCCGTAAGTCATTGAGAACAATGACTCGCATTTGCACCCCAACTAGCACGGCGAAGACAGAAAAAAAACCGGGTAGCCGAAGCCACCCGGTGTGTCGCCAGTGCGTGCCCGTTTACTTGCCGATGGGATAGTTCGGTAGGGCGGGGGGCAGTTCCTTGCCCTTGCCTTGCAGATAGGTTTCGAACCAGTCCATGGTGCGCACGAGGTAGTCCAGGCGCGAGGTGTTGCGGCGGTTGCCGTGGCCTTCGCCGGGATACCACACCAGGCGCACCGGCGCCTTGCCGTGCATTTTCAACGCGCGGTACAGTTCGAGACTCTGGCTCGGATGCACGCGGGGATCCTCCGTGCCGTGCAGGATGAGTGTGGGCGTGGTGCTGCCCTGCGCCCATTTCACCGGACTGCGGTCGTACACTTTGGCGAAATCCTCCTGCGTCCAGATGCCCCAGTGCACATGGTAATCCTCCCAGGGGATGTCGGTGGTGTTGCGCTTGGAAATCTGATTGGACACGCCCACGAAGGACACGGCCGCCGCGAAGCGCTTGCTGTGCCGCGTGGCGCCCCAGGAGGCGAAGTACCCGCCGTAGGAGCCGCCGCCGATGCCCACGCGTTTCGGATCGATCAATCCCATATCATCGAGACGGTCGATGCCATCGAGCACATCGGTGAATTCCTTGCCCGCCAGATCACCGAGACCCATTTTCGCATACTCCACACCGCGGCCGGTGCTGGCGCGATAATTGGGCATGAACACCGCGAAGCCGCGGGCGGCGGCCACCTGGCCCCAGTTGCCGTAATTGGTCACCCAGCCGTTCTGATAGGCGGCTTCGGGGCCGCCGTGAATGTCCACAATCAGCGGATAGCGCGTGCCCTGCTTGTAGTCCAACGGATAAATGAGCACACCGGTGATGCGCAGACCGTCGTTGGCCTTGTACTCGAAGCGCTCCTGACGGGCGAGGCGGACGTTGGCCAGCCAGGGATTGAGTGTGGTGGCGCGGCGGGGCGCGGAGCCATCGAACAGATACAGCTCGCGCGGATGCTGCGGCGTGGATGCGGCGAAGGCGAACAGACCTTTCTCCACCGAGAAGGACGAAAACACCAGCGTGCCCGGCGCTATCGGGGTTCCAAGCATCTTGCCGTTGAGATCCACCTCGCGCAGCGCGATGTCCACACCCTCTTCGGCGGCGAAATACAGCGTGCCGGCATCCTTCCATGCAATGTCGACGACCGTGCCCTCATAGCCGGCGTGCAGATTGCGCAGTTGTGCGAAGGGTTTGGGCGAGCGCACATCCACCACGAACACGCTGCCTTCCTTGCTGTCCCACACGGCCACCGCCGAAATGAAGGCCAGCTTCGCCCCGTCGGGACTGAACGCCAGCTTGCCGAGTTTGCCGGGATTGTCCACCAGCGGTGTGAGCGCGCCGCTGCGCGCATCGATGAGGTGAATGCGCTTGAACATGTACGATTGATCCACCGTGTTCATCGGCGCGACGGCGGCCGCCAACGTACCTCCATCGGGGCTCCATTCGATATCGAACACCGACACATCCTTTGTCAGCTGTCGCGGAGTGCTTTCGCCCAGGGTGAGTACGTGCACGTTGGCATGCGGATTCAGCTCTTCGTACACCTGCGCGTCGAAGCCCTTGCGCTTCCACTCGGCCATGGCCGCATCGGCGGGCGAGGTGGCGATGTAGGCGATGCCGCGGCCGTCGGGCGACAGCGCGTAATCGCTGATTCCCGTTGCGCTGCGCGTCACCGCTTCGGGTTCGCCGCCATCGAGGCGCATGCGATGCACCTGCGCGGGCCCGCTGCCATCCAGCAGCGCCATGAAGTACATGGCAGCGCCGTCGGGCGACCAGGACAGCTCATACACCGCGCGCTTGGGTCCGAGGTACATGCGGCTGGCGCCCGCCCGCACATCGTACACGTGCAGCTCGCGGTAATCCGGACCGGCAGCATCCGTGAAGGGACGCGGAGCGAACACCGTGTAGGCCACGTGCCGTCCATCGGGCGACACCGCGGCTTCGACCGCCTGGCGGATGTCGAAAATATTGCGCGTGTCGAGCACTGTACTCTGCGCGGCGAGCGGCGCAAGCAGCGCGAGGTGCAAAAGGAGGAGCAGAATGGAACTTCGTCGTACGTGCATGGGATCTCCTGAAGGTTCGGGAAAATGATTGCGCACCATCCGTATGATACTTGTCGCAACACCGTCGAGGCAAGAAATTTCGCCCGTGCGGAATTTTTTCGCGCTCCGGCCTTGTTATCCTGAAGCAATCTTGACTAATTTGTACAGATTGCAGTGGCGATCATCCAGGCACTCCATCAAGGAAACGACATGAGCACCGAAGCACAGGAAATTCAGGATCTCACCGGCGGAGAATACAAGTACGGATTTGTAACCGATATCGAGAGCGACACCGTTCCCAAAGGGCTGAATGAGGACGTTGTGCGTCTGATTTCCTCCAAAAAGGAAGAGCCGGAGTGGCTGCTCGAATGGCGCCTGAAGGCCTTCCGCATGTGGCAGCAAATGGACGAGCCCCGCTGGCCCAATGTGGCCTACGAGGCCATCGATTATCAGGACATTTCGTACTACTCCGCGCCGAGGATGAAGGAGAAACCGAAGAGTCTCGACGAAGTGGATCCCGAACTGCTCGCAACCTACGAGAAATTGGGCATCCCCCTGCGCGAGCAGGAAATGCTGGCCGGTGTGGCGGTGGACGCCGTGTTCGACAGCGTGTCGGTGGCCACCACGTTCAAAGACAAGCTCAAGGACATGGGCATCATCTTCTGCTCCTTCAGTGAGGCCGTGCGCGAGCATCCCGACCTCGTGCGCCGCTATCTCGGCTCGGTGGTGCCCGCGGCGGACAATTTCTTCGCGGCGCTGAATTCGGCCGTGTTCTCCGACGGTTCCTTCGTCTACATCCCCAAGGGCGTGCGTTGTCCGATGGAGCTGTCCACGTATTTCCGCATCAACAGCAGCGAGACCGGGCAGTTCGAGCGCACGCTCATCGTGGCCGACGAGGGCGCCTACGTGAGCTACCTCGAGGGCTGCACCGCGCCGATACGTGATGAAAATCAACTGCACGCCGCCGTGGTGGAGCTTGTGGCGCTGGACAATGCGCAGATCAAATACAGCACCGTGCAGAACTGGTACCCCGGCGACAAGGACGGCAAGGGAGGCATTTACAACTTCGTGACCAAGCGCGGCAAATGCGCCGGAGTGAATTCGAAAATCTCGTGGACACAGGTGGAAACCGGCTCGGCCATCACCTGGAAATATCCGAGCTGCATACTCTCGGGCGACAATTCCGTGGGCGAATTCTATTCCGTGGCGGTGACCAACAACATGCAGCAGGCCGACACCGGCACGAAGATGATTCACATCGGGAAAAACACCCGCAGCACCATCGTGTCCAAGGGCATCAGCGCGGGACGCAGCCAGAACACCTATCGCGGGTTGGTGAAAATCTCGAAGCAGGCTGATGGCGCACGCAATTTTTCGCAGTGCGACTCCATGCTCATCGGCGATGCCTGCGGCGCGCACACCTTTCCGTATATCGAAAATCACAACAGCAGCGCGCAGCTCGAGCACGAGGCCAGCACGTCGAAAATCGGCGAGGATCAGATTTTCTACTGCAATCAGCGCGGCATCGCCACCGAGGATGCGGTGAACATGATCGTGAACGGCTTCTGCAAGGAGGTTTTCCGCGAATTGCCCATGGAATTCGCCGTCGAAGCGCAGAAGCTGCTGGGTATCAGTCTTGAAGGAAGTGTTGGATAATACATAAGCAAATTCAGGAGTCGTTCATGCTTGACATTCGCAATCTTCACGCCTCGGTGGCGGGCAAACCCATTCTCAAGGGGTTGAACCTGTCCGTGCAACCGGGCGAAATACACGCCATCATGGGTCCGAACGGATCGGGCAAAAGCACGCTCGCGGGCGTGCTCGCGGGCCGCGATCTCTACGAGGTCACTGAAGGCGAAATCATCTACAAAGGCCGCAACCTGCTCGAACTCTCGGCCGAGGAGCGCGCCTGCGAGGGCGTATTTCTGGCCTTCCAGTATCCGGTGGAAATTCCGGGCGTGAGCAACACCTACTTTCTCAAGGCCGCGCTCAACGCCGTGCGGAAGTATCAGGGCCAGGCCGAACTCGACGCGGTGGATTTTCTCGCGCTGGTGAAGGAGAAAGTGCAGCTCGTGGAAATGAACCCCGCGCTGCTCAACCGTCCGGTGAACGAGGGCTTCTCGGGCGGCGAGAAAAAGCGCAACGAGATTTTGCAAATGGCCGTGCTGAATCCCTTGCTCTCCATTCTCGATGAAACCGATTCCGGCCTCGACATC
This sequence comes from Bacteroidota bacterium, assembly GCA_035914695.1. GTDB lineage: Bacteria > Bacteroidota > Ignavibacteria > SZUA-365 > SZUA-365 > JAOSJT01. Next base: position 4,892 of record JAMIQH010000294.1, read on the forward strand.
GACGCGTTGCGCATCGTGGCCAACGGGGTCAACAAGCTGCACACACCCGACAACGCCGCGATAGTGGTGACGCACTATCAGCGTTTGCTCAACTACATCGTGCCCGATTTCGTGCACGTGCTGGTGGATGGCCGCATTGTGACCTCGGGCGACAAGGAACTCGCCTTCCACCTCGAGGAGCAGGGCTACGACTGGGTGAAGGAACATGCCGACACCGCGGGGCAACCGGCATGAACGACAGCGCGGTGTTGAAACAGGAAGTGGCGTTGCGGCGCGTGACCGCGCTGTTCGCCGATTTCGAACGCACGCTCAACGGCGCGGCGTCGTCGGCGGCACATGCCCGCCGGCGCGAGGCCATGGCGCGTCTGGCGGAAGTCGGTTTTCCCAGCATGAAACACGAGGATTGGAAATACACCAACCTCGGTCCGCTGCTCGACATGGACTTCCGTCTGGCTCCCGCCGCTACGGAGGCGACGGTGAGCGGCGCGTTGCTCGACGCCGCATCGCGCGGCCTCGAACAGGCGCTGCGTCTGGTGCTGGTGGATGGCGTGCTCGTCCCCGCGCTGTCCGATCTCGCGCGCCTTCCGGCCGGAGTGAGCGTCGAGCCCTTGCGCGAACTGCTGGCAGCCGCGGACGAGGCGACGCTCGCTTCCTTCGATGTTGCAGCGCAGGCGGGTACCGATGCCTTCACCGCGCTCAACGCGGCGCTGCTGCGCGACGGTGTGCGCATACGCATTGCCCGGGATGTTCGCGTGGACCTTCCGCTGCACCTGCTCTTCATCGCCACACCGGCGGCGACGCAGGCCGTGCTCACGCCGCGCGTCCACATCGAGGCGGCCGGAGGATCGTCGGCCACAATCGTGGAGCAGTACATCGCCAGCGAGGCAGCGGAGTATTTCACCAACGCCGTGTCGAGCATCGCCGTGGCGGCCAATGCCGAGATCGAGCATGTGATCGTGCAGGACGAAGGTGCGGGCAGTTGTCACATCGCCTCGGCCTATGCGCGTGTTGCGCGGGACGGACGCTATCGCAACCGCTATTTCGGCTTTGGCGCGGCGCTGCTGCGCAACAACGTGTTCGTGGCGCTGGAGGGCGAAGGCGGTGACGCCGTGCTCGACGGTGTGTACGTGCCGGTGGGCGCACAGCACATGGATCATTTCAGCGTCATCGACCATCGCGCACCGCATTGCACAAGCCATGAGCAGTACAAAGGCGTGCTGGCCGACAGCAGCCGCGCGGTGTTCAGCGGGCGCATCGTGGTGCGGCCGGGCGCGCAGAAAACCGACGCGAAACAGGCCAACAACAATCTGCTGCTGTCGAGCGACGCGCTGGTGGATGCCCGCCCACAGCTCGAAATTTATGCCGACGATGTGAAGTGCACGCATGGCGCCACCATCGGGCGGCTGGACGAGGATGCGATGTTCTACCTCCGTTCGCGCGGGATTGCCGCGGCGGATGCGGAACGCATTCTTTCGCAGGCCTTTGCCGGCGAAGTGGTCGGGCGTGTGCCGATCGAGGGACTGCGCGAGCGCCTCGACGACATGATTCACGCCCGTTTCGATGAACGATGAGACACGAGGATCCCATGTGGCAGCGTGAAATGGACACAATGACGGCGCGGGACGGCGAGGATTTCGACGTGTACCGCGTCCGTGAGGATTTTCCCATTCTCCAGCGCCCGGTGCGCGGCAAGCCGTTGGTGTATCTCGACAGCGCCGCTTCCACGCACAAGCCGCGCGTGGTGATCGACGCCCTGTCGCGGTTCTACAGCGAGGACTACTCGAACGTGCATCGCGGCGTGCATTATCTGAGTCAACGCGCCACCGATCTGTACGAGGACGCCCGCCGCGTTGTGCGGGATTTTCTCCATGCGGAGCATGAGGAGGAAATCATTTTTGTGCGCGGTACCACCGAAGCCATCAATCTCGTTGCGCAGAGCTTCGGGCGTTCGCAGTTGCAGCCCGGCGACGAGGTGCTGATTTCGGCCATGGAGCATCACGCCAATATCGTGCCCTGGCAAATGGTCTGCGAAGAGCGCGGGGCGTCGCTGCGCGTGATTCCCATGAACCACGACGGCGAGCTGCTGCTGGACGAATACGAGCGCATGCTGAATCCCCGCGTGAAAATCGTCTCGGTGGTGCACGTGTCGAACGCGCTGGGCACGGTGAATCCTGTGAAAGAGATCATCGCGCTGGCCCATCGCCACGGCATTCCCGTGCTGGTGGATGGAGCGCAATCGGCGCAGCATCTCGCCATCGATGTGCGCGAGCTGGACTGCGATTTTTACACCATCAGCGGCCATAAAATTTACGGCCCCACGGGCATTGGCGTGTTGTATGGCAAAAAAGCGCTGCTCGACGCCATGCCGCCGTATCAGGGTGGCGGCGACATGATACTGTCGGTGACCTTCGAGAAAACGGTGTACAATGAGCTCCCTTTCAAATTCGAAGCGGGCACACCGAATATCGCTGGTGCTGTGGGACTGGCCGCCGCGCTGCGTTACTTCCGTGCGCTGGACGGCGAAGGATTGATCGCGCATGAGCGCGATTTGCTGCGCTACGCCACCGAACGTTTGTCGGAGATCACCGAGCTGCGCATCATCGGCAATGCGCGCGACAAGGCCAGCGTGCTGTCGTTCACGCTCTGCGCCGTGCACCCGCACGACATCGGCACCATACTCGACCAGCAGGGCATCGCGGTGCGCGCCGGACATCATTGCGCGCAGCCCGTCATGCGCTTTTTCGGCATTCCCGCCACGGCGCGGGCATCGTTCGCGTTTTACAACACACGGGAGGAAGTCGACACTCTCGTGCACGGTATCAACAGTGTTCTGGAGGTGTTCGTCTGATGGATGAAATCCGCGATCTCTACCAGGAGGTCATTCTCGACCACAACAAGCATCCGCACAATTTCCGCGCGATGGAAGATGCGGACACACGGCTGGAGGGATTCAATCCGCTGTGCGGCGATCACTACACCTTTTATGTGAAGCACGATGACGCCACCATACGCGAAATCAGTTTCGAAGGCAGTGGCTGCGCCATTTCCAAGGCATCGGCGTCCATCATGACCGCATTGCTCGAAGGCAAGACGCGCGAGGAGGCCGACAGGATTTTCGATCTCTTCATTGGCATTGTCACCGGCAAGCTCGATCCGATGGAGCATCTCGGCGCGCTGGGCAAGCTGGCGGCCTTTGCGGGTGTGGCCGAATTTCCGATGCGCGTGAAATGCGCCACGCTGCCCTGGCATACACTGCATGGCGCCCTGCATGGCGCCGAGGAGAAAGTGAGCACCGAATGAGCGAAGCCCCGCTGTTGAACGACGAGCAGTTGCGCGTGCTGGACGAGGATGTGGTGCGCGTGATAAAAACCTGTTACGATCCCGAGATCCCCGTCAACATTTACGAACTCGGGCTCATTTACCAGATACGCGTCAATGCGCGCGGCGAGGTGAAAGTGAACATGACACTGACCTCGCCGAATTGCCCGGCGGCGCAATCGCTGCCGGCCGAAGTGAAGCAGAAGGTGGCCGAAATCAACGAGGTCACCGATGTCACTGTGGAAATCGTGTGGGATCCGCCCTGGAGTCCCTCACGCATGTCCGAAGCGGCGCGTCTCGAACTCGGCTTTTTCTGAGCCGCGTCGTTTCCCGTTGTTTCAACCATCAGCATTAGTCCGAAAGGAGTTTCGATAGAAATGTACCAGAATCTTTCCGTTTCGCGTGGTCCGATGTACGATCCCGCCTCGGTGCAGCCCATGCGCGATGAACTCACCGCCGTGGGCTTCGAGGAATTGCTCACGCCCGAAGAGGTGGACCGCGCCGTGCGCGAGACCACGGGAACGCTGTTCGTTGTGGTGAACAGTGTCTGTGGTTGCGCGGCGGGCAGTGCGCGTCCTGCGGCGACGGCGGCCCTGCAGCACGCGATCATACCCGACCGCTTCGTCACGGTGTTTGCCGGTCAGGAGCGCGACGCGGTGGAGCGCATGCGCGGCTTTTTCGCCGGCATGCCGCCATCGTCGCCGAGCATGGCCATATTGCGTAATGGCGCGCTCGAATACATGCTGCCGCGGCACGACATCGAGGGTCGCGAGGCCGAGGACATCGCCGCCGAGCTGCGCGAGGTGTTCGACCGCCTGTGCTCGCGCCCCGGTCCGTCCATCCCGGCCGAGGAATACGCGCGGCTGGAGCACGAGCACATTTGCGGCTCTAAGATTCCCCGCATCAACTGATAGCGTCGCATGAAGTTCAGTTCGCAGGAAGAATACGGTCTTCGATGTCTCCTCCAACTCGCCCGCAGCGGGGAGGGGACATCGATGACCATTCCGGAGATCAGCGAAGCCGAGGGTCTGTCGCAGGCCTATGTCGCCAAGTTGCTCCGCATCCTGCGGCTGAGTGGCTTTGTGGACAGCGTGCGCGGCCAGGAGGGAGGATACACGCTGGCGCGTCCGATGAGCGAGATCATGGTACTGGACGTGCTGGCCGCCCTGGGAGGTCGTTTCTACAAGCCGGGCTTCTGCGACAATTTCAGCGGATCGGGCGAAACCTGTACGCACACATTTTCCTGTACCATTCGTCCGCTCTGGCATCGCGTGCAAACGGCGATCGATTCGGTGCTGGGCGAGACCACACTGGCCGACATTGCGCGAGGCGACGCCGAGCCCGCGCCGCGGCAGCTTATTGCTCGCGACACCGTGGTCCGCAACGCCTAGCGCCTTTCCCCGAACATTTCCCCTCTCTGAATCCCGGCAACGTATGAGCGGCACCGGCGATGTGCATGGTTTCTGGACGTGCAAACTCCTATATTGTCGCGATCGAGTGAAACGAAGCACGATATGGCGCAACGCTTTGCATTGACGGAAAAGGAATTGACCATGCTTCGCGCGTTTTTGCGCGAGGAGGGACGCGTTGATCGCATGGAGCCGTTGATCGACCTTTGCGTCAAGCGCACCTTGCGCATCATTTCCTGGCTGCGTCGGCGTCAGCGTACGGGCTTGCACACCATCGGCATGCGCATGGAGGACATCGCCTTCGATGTGGCCGCGAACCTGTTTGTTGCGCAGTACAACAGCCCGCATCCGCCGCTGTACGAGCAATTGCATCCGTATGTCGATGCGGTAGAGCGTTTGACTTCCGAGTTCGAGACGCTGCTCGCATCGAACGTGTTTCAATCGCTGACACGCCTGTACGCCGAGGGCAACCGAACGCGGTACCTGCTCTTGCGGCGTATTCGCGAATACACGCGCGTCCGCGAGGACATCGTCGCGCTCGATACCTTGTCCGGTCGCCTCTACCATCCCGCCGACATCGAGCAAGCGTTGCTGCATCTACCCGCCATGCCCGAGGAGGAGTTGCGCGTGTTGCTGCACGCCTCGGGTGCGGAGACGCGTGGAACGGTTCGTACGTTGTTCGACATGGCTGTGGAGCTGCTCTTCACGCAGAGGCAGTTTCGCAGGGCCCTGCCAGAGTTTGTGCTCTTGCATGTGGCGACGGAACTCTGGGAACTGCACTATCTGGTGGACAGCGAGGACGATGGCGAGGATCGCAGAGAAAGGATCGAGTTGGCGCACCGACTGATCGAGCAGGCCGTGGATGCGCTGCACGAAAGCTTCGAACGACGCAGCGCGCGCACCGAGCGGCTCAGCGTGATGGAGGTGGACGCGTTCGAGCATGCCGCATTGTCGTATTACCTTTCCATGCTCGACGGCCAGCGCCTGACGCAGTTCACCGCGCTGCGCAATGCCATGCCCGGTCTGACGCAGGAGCGGTATCGTGCCAGCTACCGCAATCAGCTCGAATTTTACATGCGCAAAGTGCTGGAAAAAACGCGCGAATTGGCTCTGGAGCAGCGTTCGGACATTAATTTTTAGCATTCGGTGGATATTTTTCCGCAAACGCGGTGTGCAGTTCGGGTCTTCGATGCCACCGCAGAGCACCCGACTCTCGGCTGAGCGGCCGAACACCATGGAGACTGGAAGAGCGAAAACGCGGAATACAGTCCGGAATCGAGGGCGGTAAAAATTTATTTTCGTTTTGGCCCGAAATTTTTCAGCAAACGGCGATTCTTGCGCTAATCCTATAAAGAGCACCCACTGCCGTGCCGCACATTCAAGACGGGGACGTGCCACTGCGGGTGTGAACGCCGTCCTCGGTAGTGATATACCGGCAGCGCTTCCGTGGCGGAATGAGGACAGGATTGTGTATTTTCGCATAATGGACATGGAGGACAGTTTCGACATGCGACATTTATCCATGCAGCAGTTGCTGGCAGCGGCTCTGAGGGACGAGCCCCCCGCGCATATTTCGGAGTGCGCCTTCTGCGGCGAACAATACGATCTTGCGGTGGATTATCTGCGCTTCGAGCAGAGTGAAACCGAGGGCATGGAAGGGATGTCCTCGCCGTTGCCTTCCGTCCCACAATATCGTCTCGCCGCGCAGACCGCCGAACAGGACCTTCCCATGTTCCGCTTGCGGCGTACGTGGTATCTCGACGGCAATTCCACGATTCTCCGCGTGATCGAAGACACGCAACGCAAACTCTTGACCGGTTTCCTCATCACCGAGCCCGCGAGTACGCTGCGGCGCATTGTCCGTTTCGACGGCATCGAGCGGAGTTTCACACCGGATAACAACGGCGTCTTCGAAATCGGCTCGGCGAATATCGACATCGAACCGATGAACGTGGTCGTCGACTGAACATGGCTTCCCGCCGCCCACCGCTCCGCGACCGCATCCCTTCGACCATCGGGGATGCGCGCTGATGTCCGCCGAAGAAGAGAGGCCCGACTCGTATATCCGGAATCCGGCCGATCTGGACGCGGCCGCACGCGCCTTGGACCGAGCACTCGCGCATTGTACTTCGCCGCAAAAGCGCTTCATTCTCATCGCGAATTTTCACGCCCATGTGCAGGGATTGCCGGCATCCTGGCTGCAAGGGTATATCCTGTTCCTGACTCCACAATTCCTCGATCTGGTACGCCTCCCGTATTTGCGTGCGGTATCGCCCGCGCATTGGCGCTCGGGTCTGGAATTTCTGCTGTTCGCGCGCGAACAGCCCTGGGGGGCGCGTTTTCCGCTGCTCGAAGCCGCCTGCGAGGAGGCGGTGGTGCACACGGCGCTCGCCTACGGCTTCGTGGGTTCGCTGCGCGAGCTGCATGCGCTGCTGGAGCTGCGGGGCTACGCCGATACAAGCATCAGCGAACCCGAGTGGGCGCGCGTGTTCGGTTCCGCGGCCACGCCATACGAAAGCTTTCAATCCTGGCTCGCCGTTCTGCAACGGCACGGTGACCGCGCGGCCGCGATAGCCGAGGACGCCTACGGACGGTGGACGGCTTTCCGGCAACGTCCCCATGCGGTATCGCTGGTGATGATGGAGCACGACGACGCGGAGAGTGTGGACAGTGGTCGCGTGCTGCTGATGGATATTCTGCCGGCGCAAAGCGGTGACAGCGAGGTGCATATCGGCAACATGCTCGGCGCGCAGGGAGGCGACACCATGCAGCAGCTTCGCCGCGCGCAAATGCTTGCCGAGCGCATGGTGTCGCGTGTTCTGGATGTACGCATCCCGAAAGGCGGCTACATGTTCTCTATTCACGAGGCGTCGGCCTCGATCGTGGGTGAGTCGCTCGGACTTGCAACGACCGTGGGCATTGCCTGTTCGCTCACACGGCAGGTTAACGGACGCGAGCGCTGGCAGTTGCCCACGACGGTCGCCTGCGTGGGACAGGTGGACGAAGATGGCGCGCTGATGGATCCGGGGTGGAGTATCACCGAGAAAAAGCTCACCGCGGCGTTTTTCTCTCCACTGGAGGGCATTGTGCTCCCGGCCGTGCATCGCGAGGCGGCGGTACGCGCCCTGCAACGCCTGCAACGTCGCTATCCCAACCGGGCACTCGATATCGTGGGCATCGATGGCATGGACGACATGCTGCGCGGCAATTCCGGATTGCTGGTTACGCAGCGATCGCGCGGCGACCGCACACGCGAGTACATCCAGCAGCGCAGCGTGACATTGCTTCTGGGTCTTGTGGCCATGTTGCTGTTCGGCGGGGCGTATTTCGCCTGGCGGGCCTATATCGCCTATCCGAATCTGGAAATTTCGCTCGGCATGGACATCGGGGCCAATGCCATTGTGTACAATCCCCGCGATTCGCTCGAATGGTGTTTCCGCGATCATCAGGAGGTGAAACTCTCGCGCATTCCCTTCGGCGATCTGGAAGTGGGCGACGGCTTCACGCGGAATTTCTGGATCTGGAACTGCTCGCCGCTTGATTTGAACATCGATCTGGAACTCGCCGGACCCGACGCGGCGGACTGGTATCTGAATTGGCGCGTCGGAGCGCAACGCGTGGAGGCCACGAAGTCCTTGCAGTTTTCGGTGGTGTTCAATCCGCGCAGCGCGGGCACGGCCAAGCAGGGCTGGCTGCTTTTCCGCGACAGGGCGAGCCGGGCCGTGCTGTTCCAACTGGAGTTGATCGGCGCCGCTGGACCGCCGCTGAGCGCGGGCTATTCCCTGCAATTCGATGGCGAGGACGACATGCTCTTCTTCGGCGAGCGCAGCACCGCCTTCGATCTCACCGAAGCCACCTTCGAGTGCTGGATGCGTCCCTACGACAGTGCGCACGCCATGATACTGCACAACGGATTGATCCGTATGGGCGAGGCCTCGACCGAGGATCTCTGGCTGGGCTATGTCAGCGCGGATCGCGTGTACTTCCGCGTGGGTTCGGAGATGGCCACCATCACCTTGCCTGCCGCGCTGCGATTGCGCGCGCATCGCTGGACGCATCTGGCGCTGGCGTATTCCATACCGCGCAAGCGCATCACCCTGATGGTGAACGGCCAGGTGGTGGACGACAGGCATCCGGATTTCATTTTCGAGGGACCGGGTTCGCCGTATGTGACCATCGGGGCAATGAACAATTCGCGGGACAAAATCGCTTTTTTCAAGGGCGAATTGGATGAAATCCGCCTCTGGGCGCGCTATCGCGACGCAGGTGAAATACGGCAGGGCATGCACCGCACGGTTCCCGGACTCTCGCCGGGCTTGAATGGTTACTGGGATATGGACGCCACGGTGGAGCATACGGTGTTCAATGCGAATCTCCGCGCGCATGCGGGCACGTTACGGCATTTGCCCTCGCCGGTGCGTTCCACCGCGCCCATCGATTACAGCCGAGCATGCTGCCGGGTGGTGGAGGGTCCGCTCGGACGTCCGGCCATCGAGCTTGCGGC
>JAMIQH010000295.1:0-6449 GCA_035914695.1 Bacteroidota bacterium
GCCTGGCTCTCTCCCGCGAACGCCTCTTTCAAATGATCCTTGGTCTGACTCATGTTCCACTCCGTTACTGAGGTGTGCTTGTTGTCGGGACCCAACGCCCCGAAGAGGAAATATAGCAAGCGAGAATCGGAGAGGCAACTCTTGTGCATTCGTTCCGCCATCGAACGAGCACGTGGTGTCAAGGTTCGAGTATTTTGCCGAACAACGTACGATACATGAGCTGATACAGATCGGTGTTGTCCACGTTCATCGGCAGATACTGCGCGTTCATGCCATGCGCGCGAGCAAGAATGGCTCCCATCACATCGTCCTCGGCGGCCCAGGCAATGCCGAAGCGCAGCATCACTCCCTTTGCGTCGGCCGCCGACACGAAAGGCAAGGTTGCCGTGCCGTCCCGACCGTCGAGCGGCGCGCCGTTGTCGGACACCGACGGCAAGGGACGCTCGTACGCCGCCTCATCCCGCACCGCCCACACCTGCATACCGCCAGCGTCGCTATCCGCGGCGGTGAGCAGCAGCGTGCCGGGGGTGGTCGCGATGAAATCCATGGCCACGCCAATCGCCTCATCCGCCCGCGCGAGAGCGGTGAGAGCGCCGCGTGCATTGTTGTCGTTGGCGAAATTATCGGAGCCCTCCTCCTCCACGACGAGGAAGAAGCGACGGTTGCCCGCGGAAAAAAGGCGCAACGCCACCGTGGTCATCTCCGCCAACGTCGGCGCTTCCGGAGCGTACAGTGGCAAAGCCGCGGCGGCAAGATCTTCTTCGCTACGATCATTGAAGGTGTGTTTCGCGGCAAAGACTCCCAGCAGCTTGCTGGTGTTGACCGGCAGTGCGAGCAACTCCTCACGCGTGTAGACGATGGTGTATCCCGCTGCTCGCGCTTCGTCGAGGAGATTCCTTCCATCCTTGCGCACGCCGACTTCACCGTGCCGCCCACGCATGCCTTCGGGTAGCAGTAATACCTCCCCGCCACCCAGAATGACCTCGGCACCACTCGCGATGATACCAGCGGTGATGGTATCTGTCGCATCGCGATCAAAGGCGCTGGCGAGGAACACCCCGGTTCCCGGTTCGGCAAGATGACCGCTGTTGATCACACCCACGGCAATTCCCGCACGTTGCGCTTCCAGCATGATGGACTCGTGTTTGCCCGATCTGGCCCGGACGGGCTTGGTGGGAACATGGCCGTAGGTATCGTAATCCACTTTCACACCATAGGCGTGCACAGTACCGCCGGCATGTGAGCTGCTGTTGGTGGAATTGCGCTGATGGCCGCGGTACAGACCCATGCGCTGCATCCCATCCCAGTGGAGAAAGCCATCGGGGCCCTTCTCCACAAGGCGCAGAGCGCCCCACATGCCCACACCGCTTCCGTCGGGGTGAATGAAGATCACGTTACCTTTTTCCATATCCCCATGCTGCGCCACAAGTGGCGCCGCGACGATGAGCAAGAGAAGAAATCCGATGAAAACCGTGCCGCGCATGCGTAGCTCCTGAGTGCGTTCGTGATTACCCACAGGAAAAATAGCCAACGCGGACGAGGCGGCGTGTTAGAAGATTGTGAGAATGGCGAAGGAGTGGCGCGGCGGTGGCCTCACACCCCGAGGCGCGCGAGCAATTCTCCGGCCTGCGCGGCTTCGGCGGAACCGGGCACTTCGCGCACACAGCGACGGAGCACACGTTCGGCCGCGACAAGATCGTTCAGTCGCTCGATATACACACCCGCGAGTTCCATGTACACCACGGGATAACTTCGCGCGTCGCGCTGCAACGAGCGCTCGTAATACTCCGCGGCGACGAGCCATTGCGAGGCCTGTGTGTGTACCCGGGCGGCGGCGAGCTGCAACGAAGCGTCGGCCGTGCTATCGTCCACCGCCAGGCGTGCCGCCTCGGCGATGCGCTCGATGGTGATGCCCGGAGTGAGATACGCATCCAGCAGCGCCGCTTCGCGCCACGCGGGCACAAGTGGCTTGAGCAGCGTCAGGTAGCGTTGTGCCACCTCCACATCCGCCGTCTGCAACGCGAAGAGCAGCGATTTCGTGAGATTTTCCCGCAAGCTTCGCGCATCAATCCAGGCACTGCTGCCCTCTCGCGCCGGCTGGCGATACTCCCGCGTGAATTGATCGAACAGCCACTCGTATTCCCGTGCGCGCGCGCTGGCATCGTTCATTTCCACGATCAATGCCGCATACTTGGCCCAGGTGTCGATGCGCTGCACGCCGGTTTCGGCCATGGAACGCAAGACGTCGCGCTGCCGCGCGGCATCGCGTTTGGAATAGTGGAATTTGCGGAGATTTTCCAGACCCGTGTAGGTGTTGAGCGGCAGCAGCACATCCTTGTCCCGTCGCAGAATGTCGGCCAGGCGCCGTGCGGACGCGTCCTCATCGAAATTGAGACGCAGCCATCCGAAAGAGCTGCCGAGCGCCACCAGCAGCAGCATGGGTACGGTCAGCGACAGGGCGATGCCGCGCGCACGGCCCAGTTCGAGCAGCAGCATCGAGACGGCGAAGGTGAGCGCGAGCGCCGGTATGGTCATCAAATCCCAATCGCGGGCGAGTCCGAGCGTGGTGTTGCCAACGAATAGCAGCAGGACAGCGGCGGAGGCGGCGACAAGCGCGAACAGCAGCACCGGTTCGGTCCAACGCAGCCGCCCACGCGACAGATACAGCAGCACGGGAAGGGTGAAAAGCCACACGCCGACATTCAGCAGCAGCGCATTCATCACATCGACCACATGTGCCATGCTGAATACGGTGTAATGCTGGGTACCACGATGAATGCCCTGCTCCACGAGGTCCGCCGGCGCGAGCGCGAGCACGTAGGGATTGTACGTCGATGCGCCGAGCAGGAAATACAGCGCGACGACACCCAGCAGGGTGAGCAGCAGAAGAACGCCTGCCGCGCGCCGAAGCGGGAATACGCCTTCCTCCCCTCGCAACTTCCAGTGCAGCAACAATAGATAGGACGGTATGAATATCGCCGCCGATGCGCCGAACGCTATGGCGAATGCCAGAAACACCGCGGGAAGGGCTGCCGACAACTCGCCACGGAAACACCGATATGCCGCGATGAAATACAGTGCCACGCAGGCGTAGGCGAACGCGTAGAGTTCGATATAGCCGAAAAACATCAGCGTCCCCGACGAGAGCAGCGCGCTGCCCAGCAACAGAAGCAACTCGCTTCTCCGCGCCTGTCGCAGCAGCAACAGAGCGCCTCCCACCATCAGCACCATCGCCGCGCTACCCGCCACCTGAAAGGGCCAACGCACATTCTCCGGTTGGAAGGTCACAGCCAGCCAGCGAAGGAAGGTTCCGGTCAGCCACGAGGTCGGTTTCACGAGGGCCGTTTTATACGAAGGATCGTCGGCGATGCGGAATATTTCCGTGGCGTAATACGCGCCATCGCCGAGAAACGCATAGGCCACCTGCAACTCCCAGGCCAGCGCAGCCAGGGCGACAAGCGACATTACACCCAGCACCATACGCAATCCGCCGCGCGATGCCGAGCCCTGCGCCTCCTCGAGCAGACCACCGAGTCCGCGCCTCACCTGGGGAAGAAGCAATAGAAGAGGAGCGGCCAACGCGACCATCAGCTCCCACCCCATGGGCGGGTAGGCGAACATGTCCATACCCCACAGCCGGAGGGCCTGGGCATCGATGAACGCAACGAGGAAGCGCAATGTGACGAACAGCACGAAAACCAAAAGCAGCGCGAGGTCGCCACGACCCGCGACGAGGTGCTTTTTCGTTGCATTGTGTTGCGCTACGGTGGCATCGCGACTCTTGCGCTTGGGTGCTGCTGACATCTGCTGTCCGTGGAAACTGTGGAAAGGCCGGTGCAGTGTGTAACTTATGGCCATGCGGTGAATGTGACAAGCGACACCGTGCACCGCATCTCCAGAGCGCATGCATCGAGGCATTCGAGGATGGAAACGAATACAGCGTATTTCGTGTTAATTTTGTTCGCCGTCGAGGGTTTCAACACGGTACGGCGTCCATCAGCAATCATTGATTCGCGGAATTCATGCCACTGACGATCATCATCGCCGTTCCTCTGCTGCTTGCCGCCGCTGCGCCGTTTCTGCGCCGCGGCCTCGGTAATGCCACGGGCTATGTGCTGGCGATGGCGCCACTCGCCTCCGCAGTGGTACTGCTGAGCCATTCGAGCGGGATTGCGAATGGCGTTCCGCTGCTGGAGAGCGTCGATTGGGTGCCGTCGCTCGGTATCGCGTTGGCCTTTCGCCTCGACGGACTCGGGCTGCTGTTCGCTCTGCTGATCACCGTCATCGGTGCAGTGGTATTGGTGTACGCACAGGGCTATCTGCACGGCGATCTGCGGCTCGGACGGTTCTACAGCTTTCTCCTGCTTTTCATGGCGGCCATGCTTGGCGTGGTGCTCGCCGAGAACATCCTCACGCTGTTCGTGTTTTGGGAATTGACCAGCATCTCCTCCTACCTGCTCATCGGCCACTATCATGAGAAGGAGGACTCGCGCAAGTCCGCACTGCAAGCCCTGCTCATCACCGGTGCCGGAGGGCTGGCCCTGCTGGCGGGATTGATTCTGCTCGGCAACGCGGCAGGCAGCTACGCGCTCAGCACCATTCTGGACAGCAGGGAGTCAATCATTTCGAGCAACCTGTATCTCCCGATGCTGTTGCTGATTCTTCTCGGCGCCTTCACGAAATCCGCGCAGGTCCCCTTTCATTTCTGGTTGCCCGGGGCCATGGCCGCACCCGCTCCCGTAAGCGCCTATCTCCATTCCGCCACAATGGTGAAAGCGGGCGTGTTCGTGCTGGCACGCCTGAGTCCGGCCATCGGTGGAACGGAGGCCTGGCATTACATCGTAACCAGCACCGGTGCGGTGACAATGATTGTCGCGGCAGCAGTGGCGTACACACAGACCGATCTCAAGCGTCTACTCGCCTATTCCACCGTCAGCGCACTGGGCACGCTGGTGTTGTTGCTCGGCATCGGCACGGATCTCGCGGCCAAGGCGGCGATGGTGTTTCTGCTTGTGCATTCGCTGTACAAAGGCGCCTTGTTCATGGTGGCGGGGTCGATCGACCACGAGGCCGGAACGCGTGACGTGCGCTCGCTCGGGGGACTTCGCCGTGTAATGCCCATCACCGCCACCGCGGCGGGCTTGGCCGCGCTGTCCATGACCGGCGTGCCGCCGTTGCTGGGCTTCATCAGCAAAGAGTTGATGTACGAGGCAAAAATGCAGGCACCGGAGGTCTCCACGCTTGTGCTGCTTGCCGGCGTGCTGGCCAACGCCCTCACCATCGCGGTGGCTGTTATCGTGGGTATCCGTCCGTTCCTCGGCAAGGCCAGCGAAGTGCCAACCGGCACGCATGAGGGTTCACCGGCACTGTGGTTGGGTCCGTTGTTGCTCGGCGCGCTGGGCTTGCTGTTCGGGCTTTTCCCCGCCCTGCCCGGTCGCTTACTTATCGAACCCGCCGTGTCCGCCATCCGCGCCGAGCATATCGAGGTTGCGCTCGCACTGTGGCATGGCATCAATCCCGTGCTGCTGCTGAGCATCGCCACGGTGGCGCTGGGCATACTCTTCTTTTATTTCCGCCGTCAGGGACGGGATTTCGCCGAGGCCTATGCTCCGCCGCGCTGGCTGTTGCCTGCCACCTGGTATCAGCGGTCGGTGGCCCATCTGCCATCGATGGCCGGGGTGCTGTCGCGCTTTGTACAGAGCGGATATTTGCGCAGCTACATGGTCGTTGTGCTCCTGGCATTTCTCGGCCTTATGCTGCTGGCCTTCCTTCGTGCACCCTCGGCACCCGTACTCAAGGGTCTGGGAGCGGTTGCCCTGCACGAATGGGGCGTGTTGCTGATCATGGTGGTCGCGACCGTGGGCGCCATGCTTTCCAGGACGCGTTTGTCTGCTGTGGTGTCGCTCGGCGTCGTAGGCTTTGGCATGTCGCTGGTTTTTCTGTACTACGGCGCGCCGGATTTGGCCATCACGCAAATCCTGATCGAAACGCTGACCGTCATCATTTTCGTGCTCGTGCTGTATCATCTGCCGAAATTCAGCACCATGTCCTCGCGCGCAACGCAACTCCGCGACGGCATCGTGGCCTTGGCGGCGGGGGGCATGGTGACGCTGCTGGCGCTGCTCGCCGCGGATGTGCAGGTACATCCGTCCATATCGGATTTTCACGCTCGCAACAGTGTGCCGGAAGCTTTTGGTAAAAATGTGGTCAATGTGATACTGGTTGATTTCCGGGCGCTTGATACGCTCGGCGAAATCACCGTGCTGGCCGTGGCGGCATTGGGAGTATACGCGATGATCAAACTCCCACTCAAGAAGCGGGGGAAGCGCGCATGAATTCGGTCATTCTCCGCATCGGCGCCCGCGCCCTCGCAACGCTCATGTTGATGTCGGCCATCGTGCTACTGTTGCGCGGCCACAACGCTCCTGGTGGCGGTTTCATCGCAGGGT
>JAMIQH010000296.1:0-3869 GCA_035914695.1 Bacteroidota bacterium
GAAAGGACATCCCATGCCATCATACATTCCCGAGGGATGGAGCACCATGTCGCCCTATCTCGTCATGAAAAACGCCGCGGCCGCGCTCGATTTCTACGTCGACATCCTGGGCGCGGAAATCCTCTCCCGCCTCGACATGCCGGGAGGCGGCGTGGGCCACGCGGAACTGCGCATCGGCGGCTCCGTATTTTCACTCGCCGATGAATTTCCCGACATGGGATTTCTGAGTCCGGAATCCATCGGAGGCACACCGGTCAGTTTCATGCTGTACGTGGAGGATTGCGACACGGTGTTCGCGCGCGCCCTCGCGGCCGGAGCAACGGAACTCCGGCCGGTGGCGAATCAATTTTACGGCGATCGCTCGGGCACGCTGCGCGATCCGTTCGGGCATGTGTGGTCCATCTCCACGCATATCGAGGATGTGTCGCCGGAAGAAATGGACCGGCGCTTTCGCGAGAGCATGGGCGGCGCTACTCAGTAGCCATAGAGTACCGGATACTCCGCGATGGGGATTTCCTGCATGCTGCCATCGCCTTCACGGCGCATGGCCAGCTCCGGTGCACAGGTCCCGAGCCGCCGCAGACGCATCAACGACCAGGTGTAAGGACTGATCGTCACATGCCGGCACATGCGCAGTTCCCACACATCGCTCACAAAGGTCCAATGCTCCACCACCAGATGCTGCGGGTAGGTCACGAAGCGCCACCACACCTGCGATTGCAGTTCCGCGAGTTCCGGATGGCGTTTGCACAGCCAGGCAAGCATGCTGTTGCGGAGGGGAATTTCCTCACCGGCGGGTCCCATTTCCCACGCGATCACATCCACGCCCAGCCGTAGTTGCTTCGCGCTGTCGCCATGCACGGCGGTGACGGTAACGCCGAAGCTGTCCACGGGAATACCATTCTCGGGAGCGAGCGTCAGCTCCGCCACGCGTGCTCCCGCCACCAATGTGCTGCGCAACAACGTGGCATGCAGACGCGGATCCGCCTGCACCGAGAGCCGCACATCGCCACGGAAATTCTGCGAAGTATCCACATAGAGTGTGAAAATGCCCCCACCGCCAGGGCAGGAGCGAATGCCCGTGTAGCTCGCGTGTAGCGTGAAGACGCCGGCGTTGTTTTGCGGGGTGATAGGGGGTTGATCGGGATTGTCGTCGTTGCAGGCGCCGAAGGGCAACAGCAGCGCCGCGGCGCACAGGATACGTATCCGTGACAAACATCGCATGGCAATACTCCTCGCTGAAGAAAAAAATCGACGCGGGGAATACGCCGTGACATGCCGGATGTTGCGCTCGGAAAAGGGGGAAAAGCGGTGACCGCACGCGGCGTTGCCCTTACGGGCTCATGGCAGCGTGTAATCGAATTCGTAGCGGTGCATCCCGTTCTCGATGATGATGCGCATGCTGCCCGCGATGCCGCGCAGTTCGCCGCCGCCGGAGTCGGGCACCACCTCCAATATCAGCCGCTGTGATCCGTCCCGCATCACGCCGTAATGTTGCAACACGAAGCTGCCGCTCCTGCCGTGTACCGTGCCGCGCACCTGCTCGATTGCCACGTAGCCGGCCGAACCCGCAGTGGAGCAGCGCGCGCTGAGCATTTCGCCAGTGCTTATCGCTTCGATGTCTCCCTGGAATTCCTTATCGATGGTCAGATGACCCAGATTCACTCCGTCCATTCCCTCGGCGTGTGTTGGCAGTGGCTGCATGCGTACCTCGAATTGTCCTTCCGCGCGCATGATCGTCCTTTCGTTGCTTGTGAATTGGTGTTGTTACAGAATAGCGCGGCGCATGCATTCATACAACCGTTGTCGCAGGGTGTCTTTTTCGCCGGGTGATGCATGCGCGCTCCAGTGCGGGGATGGAATGGGTGTTGAGAAATGCGGAGGGTGCCTCAGTTACGACAATGCGCGGCGGAGTGTCACACTGCGTTCCAGCGAAGAGGATCCTGCGGTGTCCCAGGGGCAGCGGCGGGAATTTCGAAGGCGAGATCGTCGGTGGAATTTGTTTCCGTCAAACATTTCGTGTACCTTTGTCTTAAATCCTCCCGCCCCGGGAGGATGCCTTACGGAATGGAAAGTTCGCACGTGTCCCCGTATATCGTAACGTACCTTCCCACCGACCATAGCGACCCGGTAGTCCGTGGCGGATCATCGGGCTGTGGCATACATACCTCCGTCTCCCGCAATTTTTTCATGGAGTGATTCTATGGCTAAAATCCGTGGTGATGTCAAAATTGACATAGAGAACTGCAAAGGGTGCGAACTCTGTGTCGTTGCCTGCCCGCAGGAAGCGCTCGCCCTAGCAAAGGACATCAACAAGCAAGGATACCATTACGCCGTTCTGATCGAGGACGTGTGCACGGGCTGCACCAATTGTTCGCTCGTGTGCCCCGACGCGGTCATCACCGTGTATCGCGAGGACAAGAAATCCGGCCAGAAAGTCCCCGTTGCCGAAGTGCGCAACGTCACCGGCGATATCCGCATTCAGGTTGGTGCCGAAGAGGCCTGACCACGTTCCGCTTCCCACAGATCATAGTTCTACGTTACGAGCATAGCCTGACAAAGGAGTTATCCAAATCATGGGTGAATTACGACTGATGAAGGGCAACGAGGCGATGGCGGAAGCCGCGATTCGTGCCGGAATGGATGCCTATTTCGGCTACCCGATCACACCGCAGTCCGAAGTCCTTGAATATCTCACACGCGAGGCCTACAGGCGCACCAAGTGCACCATTCTCCAGGCGGAGAGCGAAATCGCCTCGATCAACATGGTCTACGGCGCCGCCGGCGTTGGTGCGCGCGTCATGACCTCCTCCTCCAGCCCTGGCATCAGTCTGATGCAGGAGGGCATTTCTTACATCGCCGGTGCCGAACTGCCCTGCCTGTTGGTCAATATCAACCGTGGCGGACCCGGTCTCGGCACCATTCAGCCCTCGCAGGGCGACTACTTCCAATCCGTCAAAGGCGGCGGTCATGGCGATTATCGCCTTATCGTGCTGGCGCCCGCAACGGTGCAGGAAATGGCCGACTTCGTGCTCGACGGCTGGGAACTGGCGGAAAAGTATCGCAATCCCGTACTGCTCCTCGCCGATGGCGCCTTGGGGCAGATGATGGAGAAAGTGGAACTCCGCGATCAGGTGCAACGCGGCATGCGTCCGGTACCCGCATGGGCCACCGTGGGCAAGACCACCGATCGCGATCGCAACATCATTACCTCGTTGTTCATCAAACCCGAGGAAATGGAGCAGGTCAATTTGCGCTTGCAGGCCAAGTATCGCGAAATCGAAGCAAATGAAATTCGCGTGCAGGAAATCATGACCGACGACGCCGAATTCATCGTGGTGACCTACGGCCTTTCCGCGCGCATCGGTCGCAAAGTGGTGGACATGCTGCGGCAGGAAGGGCTCAAGGTCGGTCTCATTCGCCCGATCACGCTCTGGCCGTATCCCAAGCAAGCCATCAGCAACGCCGCGCAACACACGAAGGGCTTTTTCGTCCTGGAACTCAATGCGGGTCAGATGGTTGAGGACGTGCAGTTGGCCGTCAACGGGCGTTGCCCGGTCGAGCAGTATGGCCGTATGGGCGGCATCATCCCCTCGCCCGAGGAAGTCGCCGACGTCGCACGGAAGATGTTTTCGAAATTGTAGTCAGAGAGGCATACATGGAACACGCAACGCAGGAATTAGAACATCACTACGACGAAATGGAGATCGTTTGCGAACGTCCCTCCACGCTGGTCGACGCCCGTATGCACTACTGCCCGGGCTGCGGACACGGCGTGGCGCATCGCATTCTCATGGAGGCCGTCGAGGAACTCGGCATTCAGTCCGACACCATCGGAGTAGCCCCCGTGGGTTGCTAGGTGTTTGCCT
>JAMIQH010000297.1:0-2689 GCA_035914695.1 Bacteroidota bacterium
GACAGAGGCCGACGAAATTCCGCCCGGCCTTTCTCAAACGCACGAAGCCGCTGACAATGTCGACGATGTCAGCGGCCGCGCGCACACGTTCTATCGTGCCATCCGATATTCTCATTGCAGCAGGAGCATGCTCCTCGTCGCGGTGACACCACCACTCAGCAGCCGCGCCATGTACATGCCCGGCGGCAAGCCACGCGCATCGAATTGCACGCTATGCGATCCGGCATCCATCATGCCATCGGCCAGCACCGATACCACACGACCGAGCATGTCATGCACGGTGAGCGTGATGGCCGCACGCTCGGGCAGGGAGTAATGCAGCGTGGTGCCCGAGATGAAGGGATTGGGAAAATTGGCCGCAAGCGTCGGGAGCGTCGGTAGAGGCGTTTCCTCCACGGAGGTGACGTCCACATTGGGCAAATTGGGATTGTACGTCACCACCGAGCGGATGAACAGCGAGACATTCGCCCCTTGCGTGGCGAGATCGTTGCGCGAATTCCGTTCATCGGGCGCGATGAGGTAGCGGCGGTAGCGCTGATACTCGGGTTGCTCGGGATTGGACAGCATGCTGAAGCCGTTCCACAGGCCCTGCCCCACGGCGATTTTCTGCCGCGAGAGGATTTTCACACCGACGATGAAATCGCGCTTTGGCGAGAAAATGATGGGGGGATTGAGCTTCACCGCCAGTACGTCGCGGCCTCCGGCTTCCAACGGATCCTGGAATCGAATGTTCGGGCTGGGGAAGCCCGCGTCGCCGAGATTCACGGTGTACGTTTTCTGCAAGCCCACCAGCATGGGCGGCACATTGCCATGTTCAAACACGAACACCACCAGCGTGTCGTTGCCGGTCAGCGCCTGGAACTTCACCACGCTGAAGCCCACCAGCACGGTGTGCAGGGTACATTTTTCCGCGGGCGAAAAGCGGGCATTGAAAATCACGTCCAGCTCGCCGGGAAAGCGCGTGACGGCGATAAGCTTGCCGTCCATGATGTTGGTGATGCCGTCGTACATCAACGTGTCCACCTGCGCGCGGGCGGGCAGAACGATTGTGCAGGCGAGAATGAGAGCGGCCAAATAACGCATGGGTACTCCTCTATACTCTACTCGTGTGATATCGTTGCTTGCACCGGCAAACACTCAGGACTGCGGCTCGGCCTCGTCCGCTGCCACGGGCACCTCGAGGCGGGGCATCTTGTACTGCAATGCCGCTTTCACGAAATGCTTGAACAGCGGATGCGGTTCTATGGCGCGGGATTTGAGTTCGGGATGAAATTGCGAGGCCACGAACCAGGGGTGGTCCGTCAGCTCGATCATTTCCATCAAGGACTCGTCGGGCGAAGTGCCGCTGAACACCAGGCCGTGCTTTTCCAGCACCGCGCGGTACTCGTTGTTCACCTCGTAGCGATGGCGATGGCGTTCGCTGATAAGCTTTTTACCATAGGCCTCATACGCCCGCGTCCCGCGCTTGAGCTGGCAGGGAAAGCCGCCCAACCGCATGGTGCCGCCCATGGTCTGTATGCTTTTCTGCTCCAGCATGAGATCGATCACATTGTGCTCGGTGTGGCCGAATTCCGTGCTGTTGGCGCCGTGTATGCCGCAGACGTTGCGCGCGAATTCTATCACCGCGCATTGCAGGCCAAGGCAAATGCCAAAGAAGGGAATGTTGTTCTCGCGCACATACTGCACGGCCTTGACCTTGCCCTCGATGCCGCGCTCGCCGAATCCCGGCGCAACCAGCAATCCGTGCAAATCCTTGAGGTAGCGCGCGGCACCGTGTTTCTCGATGTCCTCGGAATGGATCCACACGAGATTCACGCGCGCATTGTTTTCGGCGCCCGCATGCACAAAGGCCTCGATGATGCTCTTGTACGCGTCGTGATACTCGGCGTACTTGCCGCAGAGACCGATGTCCACGGTGTACTTGGGCTCCTTGATGCGCTTGATAATCTTGACCCAGCGTTCGAGGTCGGGCTCCTGCGTGCGTAAACGCAGACGGCGGATCACCTGCTCGTCGAAGCGCTCGCGCTTGTACTCCATCGGCACTTCGTAGATGGTGCCCACATCCAGCGCCTCGATCACCAGATCGGATTCGATATTGCAGAACAGACCGATTTTTTCGCGAATCGAGCGCGGCAACGAACGGTCGGCACGGCACAGCAGCATGTCGGGCTGAATTCCGAGTTCGAGCAGCATTTTCACCGAATGCTGCGTGGGCTTGGTCTTGAGTTCGCCCGCCGAGGGAATGAACGGCACCAGCGTGAGATGCACGATGATGGCGTTCTTCCTGCCCACCGCCATCACGAACTGGCGCATGGCTTCGAGAAAGGGCAAACTCTCGATATCGCCCACGGTGCCGCCGATTTCGGTGATGATCACGTCGAATTCATCGCGCTTGGCCAGACGGGCGAAGCGGCGCTTGATCTCGTCGGTGATGTGGGGAATCACCTGCACGGTGGCGCCCAGATAATCGCCCCGCCGCTCCTTTTCTATCACGTGATTGTAAATCTGGCCCGTGGTGGTATTGTTCTCGCGCGACATGTCGCGGTTGAGAAAACGCTCGTAATGTCCGAGATCGAGATCGGTCTCGGCACCATCCTCGGTCACATACACCTCGCCGTGTTGGTACGGGCTCATGGTCCCGGGATCGACGTTGATGTACGGATCGAATTTCTGAATGGTGACGTTGAGG
>JAMIQH010000298.1:0-6523 GCA_035914695.1 Bacteroidota bacterium
TCCGGCCTCATCGCGCAACACCCGGCCGTAGCCCGTGGGGTCGGGCAGCACGGCGGTGAGCACGGTTGCGTCGGCGACGGCGTTGAGGTGCAGTTCGATGGCGTCGCGCACGGTGCGCACGCGCGTCATGGGCGCGTCGCCGCTGAGAATGAGGATGTCTCCATCGAAATCGCGCAGCAGGGGAATGGCTTGCTGCACGGCATGCCCTGTGCCGAGCTGTTGCTCCTGCACGGCGAATTCCACATCGGGCTCGGCCGCGCGCAGATACTCGATCACGCTGTGACGCTGATGTCCGACGATGACGATGATGCGTTCGGCGCCCGCCGCGCGTGCGAGGCGGACGACATGTTGCACGAGAGGGAGGCCATCGAGCGTGTGCATGACCTTGGCCATGTCCGGATTCTTCATCCGTTTGCCCTGGCCGGCGGCCATGATGATGGCTGCGAGGGAACGGGGTGTCATGATGCGTTGCGCATGATTGTGCGTGGGTGGTACGTCGCTCCCGGCGTGATGTACAACAGCCGCCGGTGGACGCGGTCAGAGAATGGTCTTGACGGAATTCGTCTCATCGACCAGAACGATGGTAGGTTTGAATCCTTCAAGCTCGGCGGCGTCGAATTCCGCGTACGTGATAATGATCACCTGGTCGCCCACGTGACCGAGACGCGCGGCGGCGCCGTTGAGGCAAATAATCCCACTGCCGGCTTCGCCGCGCAGGGCATAGGTTTCGAAGCGATTCCCGTTGTTGATGTTCACCACCTGCACTTTCTCGTATTCGAGAATGTCGGCCTGATCCATCAACGTGCTGTCGATCGTGATGCTGCCTTCGTAATACAGTTCGGCCTGCGTCACGCGCGCGCGGTGAATCTTCGATTTGAACATGATGCGTTTCATTGTGCGAACGCCTGCTCTCCAAGTATCGTATTGTCGATCAATCGTGTCGTTCCGATGCGCGCGGCTATTGCTACTAGCACAGGCCGGTCATCGATGGTGGTCACATCTGCCAGTGTTTCCGCATCCACGAAGGCAAGGTAATCGAGCAACAGTGCGCCCGTGGCGGTGAGTTCCTCGGTCATGCGTTCGCGCAAAGCGTCGACACGGTGCTCGCCCGCCGCGAAGGCCTCGCGCGCGATGCGGAGGGAGCGCGAAATGGCAAGGGCCTCGTTGCGCTCCGAACCCGAAAGATACGTGTTTCTGGAACTCATTGCCAGTCCATCCGCTTCGCGCCGCGTGGGGACGATGCACAGCTCCACATCCATATGCAGGTCGCGCACCATGCGACGAATGATCAGCGCCTGCTGCGCATCCTTCTGGCCGAAGGCGGCCATGTGCGGCTTCACGATATTGAAAAGCATGCTCACCACGGTGGCAACGCCGCGGAAATGCGTGGGACGAAACGCGCCCTCGAGCACAGCACCGAGCCCCTCCACCGTCACCCACGTGCGGGCTCCCGAGGGATACATCTCGTCGGCGGTGGGGACGAACAGCAGGTCGCATCCTGCTTCCTCCGCCAGGGCACTGTCGCGCTCGAGATTGCGCGGGTAGCGCTGCAGATCCTCGCCGGGACCGAATTGTGATGGATTCACAAAAATCGACACCACCACGCAATCGCAAAGCGGTCGCAGTGTGCGAATAAGATCGAGATGGCCTTCATGCAGGTATCCCATCGTGGGCACGAAGCCGATGCGCTTTCCTTCGCGGCGCATGGTATCGGCACGACTACGCATGATCGCAAGGGATGTCACGTGTTCCATATCAGCCGGGGAGCATGTGGGATACAAGATTGCTCACCGTGGCACGCATGTCCTTGCGCGGCACCACCAGATCCAGGAAGCCCTTTTCAAGCAGAAATTCCGCGCGCTGAAAGCCCGGCGGCAAATCCTTGCCGATGGTCTGCTTGATCACGCGCGGTCCGGCGAAGCCGATCAACGCGCCCGGCTCGCCGATGTTGACATCACCCAGCATGGCGTAACTGGCCGTCACTCCGCCCGTCGTGGGATCGAGCATGATGGAAATGTAGGGCAGGCCGGCATCGTGCAACTGCGCGAGCTTCGCGCTGGTTTTCGCCATTTGCATCAACGAATACGCGCCTTCCATCATGCGCGCTCCGCCGCTGGCTGAAACCAGTATCAGGGCGCTGCCTTGCTTGATGGCGCGATCGATGGCACGGCTGATTTTTTCGCCCACCACCGAACCCATGCTTCCGCCGATGAAGGCGAAATCCATCACCGCAATGGATACCGGACGGCCATCGATTTTTCCCATGCCGGCGCGAATGGCGTCGTGCAGGCCGGTTTTCTTCACTGTATCGTGAACGCGGTCGCGGTAGGGTTTCGTATCCACAAAGCCCAGCGGATCGGTGGCTTCGAGCTTGCGGTCGTATTCCTTGAAGCTTCCTTCGTCGAGCAGGACGGCAATGTATTGCTCTGCGGAAATGCGGAAAGAGACGCCGCAATGCATGCAGGTGTGCAGGGAGGCCGTGAGTTGCTTTTGATGCATCATCTCGCCGCACGCGTCGCATTTCACCCACGAGCCGTCGGGGACGTCGCGCTTGCTCGGAGCCGCGTCGATGTTGCTTTTACTGCGTTTGAACCAGGACATAGTGTATCGTGAATTGTGGTCGATGCGTTATGGGATGCGCGGAACGTTCACGGCGCTTCGCGGGCGCGTGACTTGAAACTCGCGCAAATACAGGGGTTCGCATGCGGCACGGTCGGCGACGTCGCCCCGCGCTATTGCGCGTTCGCCAAGCAGGGCGACGGCCTCGCCGCTCCAGGCGTCGCGGTGGCCGGGAAGCACGGTCGCGCCTGTCGCGCAATGGCGCGCAAGAAGCTCCGCGCCGTCGCCGGTCAATACGGCGTGCGGCTGCACAAGCGCGGCGGCTTCGCTGGTCGACAGGGCCGACACGGGGTGCTCGCGCACCGCTTCACCGGTGTGCAGACGATATGTGGCCATGTACACTTCCTCGTTGCGCGCGTCGAAGGCCACGACGAGCTGTCTCGCCTCGTCGCGAAGGAAGCGGGATACGATGTGCGCCACCGCGTCGGTGGTGGGAATGGTGGCCAACGGGATATCGAGCGCGGCGGCGATGCCTTTAGCAGCAGCCATGCCGATGCGCAGTCCGGTGTAGGAGCCGGGGCCGGCCGATACAGCCACGCCGCGCAATTCCGTGCGTCCGACGCCGGCCATACGCAGGACATCGTCGCAGAGCGGCACAAGGAGTTCGTCGTGCGCGTGTTTGCGATTGACCGTGACCGCTGCGAGCATCCGTTGCTCGTAAGCCAAGGCCACGCCCAGCACGCCGCCCGCCGTTTCTATACCGAGTATCATGCGCCGACCTCCGTGCCCGGCGGAGCGGCGAGTATGCTGTCCATGCCCGCGTCGAAGCATTGAATGCGATAGCGGCGCTGCTGCTCCGTTGCCGCGTAATCGGCCAGAATTTCCAGTCGTGGAGCGGGCAGCAAAGGCAGTGCGCGTTCGGCCCATTCCACCAGAATCAATCGCTCGTCAAGGAATAGCTCGTCCAAACCCAGTTCGAGCATCTCGTGAATGCTGTTGAGTCGGTAGAGATCCACATGCACGAGCGGGAGATCGCCGTCGTACTCGTTGACAATGGTGAAGGTGGGACTGCTCACCTGATCCTCGCAATGCATGGCCGCGCAAATACCGCGTACCAGCACTGTTTTGCCGCTGCCCAGATCGCCCGACAATGCGATCATGCGGCAGCCGGGGAAACGGCCGGGCAAGGAGGCGCCGAGAGCGTGCGTCTCCTGCTCGCTGTTGCTGACGATATCGAGCGGACCGTGGCTCATCCCCGGGATTTCAGTGTGATGACGGGGAGAATGAGTTCCTCGAGGGACATGCCGCCATGCTGGAAGCTGTCGCGGTAATAGGTGAGGTATTTGTTGTAATCCGTCGGATAGACGAAGTAGAAATCCTCTTTCGCGATGATGTAGTTCGTGGTCATGCCGCGGCGGGGCAGGCGGTATTGCTCGGGCCGGCTGATATGCAGCGCATGTCGCGCATCGGCCTTGACATTGCGTCCGTATTTGTAGCGCAGATTCGTGGAGGTTTCACGGTCGCCCAGCACCTTGCTGCCGCGCAGGCAGCGCACGCTGCCATGGTCGGTGGTGACCACGATGGTGGCGTTGGGCGTGCGCGCAAGTTGCTTGAACATGCTGAACAGCGAGGAGTGGGTGAACCAGGTGTTGGTCAGCGAGCGGTACGCGCTTTCATCGGGAGCGATTTCTTTGAGAATGGGAAAATCCGAGCGGCTGTGCGCGAGCATATCCACGAAATTCACCACGATGGCGGTGAGATGGTTTTTCACCAGCGACGAGATATTGCTCACCATCTGCTTGCCGTATTCGGGATCGATGATTTTGATGTACTTGAGATCGCTGCGCAATTTCACGCGACGGCGTTCGAGCAATTTTTCCAGAAATTCCTTTTCGTACTTGTTCATCGAATAATCGTCGTCGTCGCCCGTGCTCCAGAGCGCGGGAAACACGCGTTCGATATCGCTGGGGAAATATCCGCTGAAAATGGCGTTGCGCGCGTAGGGTGTGGCGGAGGGCAGAATGCCGAAGTAGAAATCCTTTTCCACCGTGAACATGTCGCGCAAATGCTGCTCCATCACCAGCCATTGGTCGTAGCGCATACAGTCGATGACGAGGAAGAACACCGGGCCGGGAGCATCGAGGCGGGGGAGCACAAAGTTGTCCACGACCTGTGGCGAGAGTATCACATCACCGCCATCCATCCACTGGGTGTAATTGCGTTCGATGAATTTGCAGAACTCCTGATTGCACTCCTTGCGCTGATCCGCCATGGTCTGATGCAGACCGAGTTCGGGGTGACGGTCGAGTTCGATCTCCCATTCCACCAGTTTGCGATACACGTCGATCCATTCCCGCGCATCCAGCGGACCTTGCAGGGCGGCGGAAACGGCGTTGAATTCCGAGATGTAATCCTGTGCGGTCTTGTTGCGGACGATGTTGCCAGCTTCGAGGAATTTCTTGACCACGAGCAGAATCTGGCTGGGATTCACGGGCTTGGTCAGATAGTCGTTGATTTTCTCGCCGATGGCTTCCTCCATCAGCGCTTCCTCCTCGTTCTTCGTCACCATCACCACCGGAAGCTGCGGGCGCAATTCCTTGAGACGCGCGAGCGTCTCGAGTCCGCCCATGCCGGGCATGGATTCGTCGAGCAGGACGAGGTCCACTTCCGCGCGTTCCACGAAGTTGATGGCGTCCTCGCCGTTGGTGACGGTGTGCAACGCATAGCCGCGGCTTTCGAGATGGAGAATGTGCGGGCGGAGGAGTTCGACTTCGTCGTCAACCCACAGAATACGGCCTTTATGTTCCGGCATGGAATAGTCTCGTAAATGAATCGATCTGCCAATCAGAAAACATACGATGTTGCGGGGGGGGATGCAAGGTGCGCGCGGGGCGATAATTCCGCGCTGTCCGGGGCTGCGGGCGTTTCACGCCGTCACCATGAACGCCGGGGGCGGATGGTGCCCGATCGCAGCGGTTCCATAGCGTTGCCCCGATGTGTCGTTGACCGGGGAAGCAGGGGGCGACTGGCGTCGACGCGTTGTTTCCTGGACGTTGCTCGTGTTGATTCTCATGCGGCGCTGGAATAGATTCGTTCATGACCTTGCTTGTCCTTACCTGTCTCGGCATTATCGCCTTGTCCTTCCTCGCATCGAGCATGGAGGCCGCGTTGTTCACCGTCACCGCGGTGCGGATCGAGCAATTGATCGAACGCGGCCTGGCAGGTGCCGAGCGGCTACGGGAGAACAAACAGCGCATACAGGAATCGATCATTGCGATCGTCATCCTCAACAATCTGGCGAATATCGCCGGATCGATACTGGTCGGTGCGCTGGCCAGCGACCTGTTCAACGACGTGGCTGTGGGCGTGTTTTCGGGAGGGTTGACCTTCGCCATCATCGTGCTTGGCGAAGTGGTACCCAAGACGGTGGGGGAGCGCCATGCCGCCGAGTATGCGCGAATCACCGCTCCGCTCGTCTTTGTTCTGCGCATGATCTTCAAGCCCGTCATTCTGCTGATCAATGCGTTCATCAAACCTTTTGGCGGATCGACCGACGCTGAAACACGGTTGAGCGAAGAGGAAATCACCGTGCTGGCACGTATGAGTCGCAAGCATGGCGCGATACTCGACACCGAGGACCAGCTTATCCACCGCGTCTTCCAGCTCGACGACATCCTGGCGCGCGATATCATGACGCCGAGGACGGTGGTTTTCGCGCTGCCCGCCGATAGTCCGCTCGGCGCAGTGGCGGAGCGACTCTACGCCGCTTCCGTCAGCCGCATTCCGTTGTATGAAGAGGATCTCGACGATGTCGTGGGCGTGGTGCATATCCGCGATGTGCTGGCCGCGCTCGCCAAAGGCAAATCCGGAAAAGTGCTCCGTGATTATGCCGACGAGGTGAGTTTCGTGCCCGACACCGCGCGCGCCAACATGCTGCTGTCGCTGTTTCAGAAAAACCGCGAAC
>JAMIQH010000299.1:0-7966 GCA_035914695.1 Bacteroidota bacterium
GTTCGCGACCTACCCCACTGTGCATGCGCTCGCCGAGGCGGAGGTCGAGGACATCGCCGCGATCATCCGCAGCACGGGCTTTTTTCAGAACAAGTCGCGCAATATTCAGGCCTGCTGCCGCGCGTTGATCGAGCGCCACGGTGGCGACGTGCCACACAGCATGGAGGAACTCGTGGCCCTGCCCGGGGTGGGACGCAAAACGGCCAACGTGGTGCTGGGCAACGCCTTCGGCATTCCCGGCTTCCCCGTGGACACGCATGTACGGCGGATAGCGAATCTCCTGCAACTCACCGATTCCGACAATCCCGACATCATCGAGCAGCATCTCTGCGCCATCACAGCGCGCGAGCAGTGGACCGATGCCAGCCACCTGTTCATTCTCCATGGACGTGCCACGTGCATTGCGCGCCGCCCGAAATGCGCCGAGTGCGTGATCGCCGGTGACTGTCCCTCACGCGCGTGAACATGAGCGGTAACCCGCGCCATACACCCGCGCTTTTTTCCCTTTTCTCGACCTCACGTGTTTCGTAACATGGGTTCTCATCTTCGGGAGTCTGTATGAACCACCGCCCGGTATCCGGCAATTTCAAAATCGCTCTCGTTCTGCTCGCCTTCGGCATCGTGGTGGCAACCTTGCTGTACACGCAATCCATCGTGGACAAGCTGCAGGAGCGGGAACGCGCCAGTGCCGATCTGTACACGCGCGCAATCAAATACATCGTCAGCGACGCTTCGCAGTCGGGCGACTACACCTTCGCGTTCAACATGATCGAGTCCATCGATTTTCCGATCATGCAGACCGATGAATTCCACAATCCCATCCCCGGGAGTCAACGCAATCTCGAGATCGACTCCACCTTGAGCGAAAAGGAGTTGATCGCCTTTCTCGTCGAAGAACGCGACCGCATGGCGGAGATCAATCCGCCCATCGTGGTGACGCACAAGGATTCGGTGGTGCTCAACTATGTGTATTACGACGAATCGAAACTGGTCAAGGAGTTGCGTGTCCTGCCGTACATCGAAATTCTCGTGGCCGCCATGTTCATCCTCATCGGCTACATCGGTTTCAGTTACATCAAGCGCAGCGAGCAGGCCAACATCTGGGTGGGCATGTCCAAGGAAACGGCGCATCAGCTCGGCACGCCTCTGTCCAGTTTGATGGGCTGGCTGGAATTGCTGCGCAACCAGAGCGACGATCCCGAGGCACTGCAGCAGACGCTGGATGAAATGGAAAACGATGTGGGCCGACTCAACCGCATCGCGCAGCGTTTTTCCAAAATCGGATCACGTCCGCAACTCGAAGCGTGCAATCTCATGGACACGCTGCGCAAATCGGCCGAGTACTATCGCCGCCGCACGCCGCAACTCGGCAAACGCGTCGCCATCAACGTGCCCGATGTGCCGGAATTGGTGGTGCCGTACAATGCCGATTTGCTGGAATGGGTGTTTGAAAATTTGATGAAAAACGCCCTCGATGCGATGGAATCAGGCGAGGGGCGCATCGATTACATCGTAACCGACACGCACAAATACGCCATCATCGACGTGCGCGACACGGGCAAAGGCATAGACGCGCGCGTGAAAAAGGACATCTTCCGTCCGGGATACAGTACGAAAAAACGGGGCTGGGGCCTGGGCCTCAGTCTCTCGCGCCGCATCGTGCAGGATTACCACCGCGGCAAGCTCTTCGTGTTGGAAACCGCCGCTGGCAAGGGCACGACGTTCCGCATCATGCTGCCGAAGGCCAAGTAGGACGGCGCGGGATATTCAGGAGTTTTTTCTCGGATAAGCGGATACACAACCGGCTCTCGAGGTACGACAATGCGCGGCCACGGGAGCGCATGCCTGTGGCGGGAACTACCAGCCGCCGAAGGAACGGATGAACACGATGAGCAACCCGGTGATGAGCAGACCCAGGATTTGCGCGATTTTGCCCGCATAACTTATTCCCGACGGGCTGTCATGTCGATCGGTATGAAATTCTGACAGACGCATATCATGGGAGTACGCGGCAGGGAGGCGGAAGGTTTCATGGCGGGCGAGGTTTGCTCCACAGTATTCGCTCCTCGACGGTTGCATCCTACACCGCAGTGTCTGATTTTAGAAGCATCACACGAAAGGATTTGCCATGGAACACCTACAACGGAAGCTGGCCGTCGCACGCGGAGAGCAGGCGGCGGATCTCGTCCTGCACAACGGCAGGATCGTGAATGTGTTGAGCGGCGAAATTCACACGGGCGATGTGGCCATTGCGGACGGCATGATTGTCGGCATCGGCGATTATCCCGGTGGGCGGGAGCGCGTGGATGCCGAAGGAGCGTTTCTCGTGCCGGGCTTCATCGACGGTCACATCCACCTCGAAAGCACCATGCTCACCGTGGCCGAATTCGCCCGCTCCGTCGTGCCGCGCGGCACCTCCGCCTGCGTGGTGGATCCGCACGAGTACGCAAATGTGGTGGGCCTCACAGGCATCGAATACCTCCTCGCCGCATCGGAGCATTTACCGCTGGATATCTTCGTGATGATGTCCTCCTGTGTTCCCGCCACCCATCTCGAAAGTGCGGGCGCACGCATCACACCTTCCGACATCCATCTTTACACCGGCTATGAGCGCGTGGTGGGTGTGGCGGAATTGATGAATTTTCCCGGGGTCTTCCTCGGCAATGAACATGAACTCGATAAAATCTTCGCCTCGCGTGGCAAGCCGGTGGACGGGCATGCTCCGGGGTTGACGGGGAAAATGCTCGACGCCTACATTCTGGCAGGCGTGAGCAGCGATCATGAGTGCACTACGCTGGAGGAAGCGCGCGAGAAGTTGCGGCGCGGCATGCATATTCTGTTGCGCGAAGGCACCGCCGAGCGCAATCTGCACGATCTCCTCCCGCTGATCACGGTGAGCAATGCCGCCAATTTCTCCTTCGCCACCGACGACAAACATCCCGCCGATCTCGAGGACGAAGGCCACATCGACCATCACGTGCGCGAGGCCATTGCGGCCGGTCTGGATGTGATGCTGGCGTTGCAAATCGCGAGCATCAACACCGCGCGGCATTATCGCCTGGTGCGGCACGGGGCCATCGCGCCGGGATTCTGGGGCAATATCCAACTGTGCAACGATCTCGCCGTCCCCCGCGCGCATGCGGTGTACCATCGCGGCGCGTTGGTTGCGCGCGATGGTGTCGCCACCTTCACGCCGCCCGTGGCGCAGGATGATAGCGCCCTGCGTGACACCATGCATGTCGCTCCGTTCACGAAGGAGAGTTTCATCGTCCCAGCCATACACGACACCCGTCTCAAGGTCATCGAGACCATCCCGCGGCAAATCGTCACCCGTTGCGCGGTGGACGAACCGACTGTGGTGAACGACCAAGTGGTTGCCGATTCCGGGCGCGACATACTCAAGCTCGCGGTAATCGAGCGGCACAAGGCCACGGGCAACATCGGATTGGGTTTTGTGCGTGGCTTCGGATTGCGGCAGGGAGCGTTGGCTTCCACCGTTGCGCACGATGCGCACAACATCATTGTGCTGGGATGCGACGATCTCGACATGTACGCCGCGGCCCTGCATCTGATTCGCATGGGGGGCGGACAATGCGTGGTGAAGGATGCGCATGTGATGTCCGAACTGCCACTTCCCATCGCGGGGCTCGTCTCCGATCGACCGTTGCACGAAGTGCGCGAAGGCGTGGACGCCCTGATTGCCGCCGCCCACGCACTGGGTTGCGTGCTCCCCGATCCGTTCATGACCCTGTCCTTCCTTGCGCTGTCTCCCATTCCCGCGCTCAAAGTCACCGACCTCGGCCTCGTGGACGCGGAGCGCTTCGAACTGACCTCGCTGTACGTGTAGCCGGACGAACGATGCGTGCAGCGCGATAAGGCGAGGGATGCCTCGCACGCACTCCCATGGAATCAGAATCCATGGGATGGAATGAGATTGATGATTTTGACATATTATGGGAATTCACCAAGCCCTTCACAACCTAACGGTGTGAACGGGACGGTAAGGTTGTAACGCCTTGCGTCCGAGGCACTCGAATTAGATATTAACCCCGATCGCAGCATGTCCACACCTTTGATGCGCCAGTACCGGAAGATCAAGGATGAGTATCCCGATGCCATCCTGTTGTTTCGCATGGGTGACTTCTTCGAAACCTTCGAAGAGGATGCCATCACCACGGCGCGCGTGCTGGGCATTACGTTGACCAAGCGCTCGAATGGCGGAGCCTCCGACGTGCCGCTGGCGGGATTTCCGCATCACGCGCTCGATGCCTATTTGCCCAAGCTGGTGCGCGCCGGACACCGCGTGGCCGTGTGCGAGCAGCTCGAGGATCCGAAGCTGGCCAAGGGCATCGTCAAGCGCGACGTTGTGGAGGTGGTGACACCCGGCGTGGTGTTCACCGACAAGTTACTTGACCACAAACACTACAATTTTCTCGCATCCGTCGCCTTTCGTGACGGCATCGCCGGCGTGGCGTTCGTCGACGCGTCCACAGGCGATTTTTTCACCACCGAAATGCCCGAGCATGCGCTGCGCGATCAGCTCGAAACCATCGCGCCAAGGGAATTGCTGCTGTCGAAGCGCGATGCCGAGCATTTTCAGGATTTGTTCGGCAGGAATCCCCTGCGCGCTCCGGTGAGCAAACTCGACGATTGGCTGTACACCCGCGATGTGGCCTACGAATTGCTTGTGACGCATTTTCGTACACAATCGCTCAAGGGCTTCGGGATAGAGGATTTGCACGTCGGCGTGATCGCCGCGGGCGCGGCGCTGCATTATCTCAAGGAAACGCAGAAGGCCAACGTCCCGCATTTGCAAGGGATCCGCCATTATCGCATCGACGAATACATCACGCTCGACGCCTCGACGCGGCGCAATCTGGAAATTGTCACTTCGCTGGCCGACGGTGGCAAGGATGGCTCGCTGGTATCCACGCTGGACCATACCGCCACCAGTATGGGCGGGCGTCTGTTCAAGTACTGGATCACGCATCCCCTTCGACGTGTGGAAGACATACAGCAGCGGCTCGCGGCGGTGAGCGAGCTGGTGCAACAGCATGAGCAGCGCGAGGCGGCGCGCATGCTGCTGGGTGAAATGGTGGATTTCGACCGCCTGATCGGACGCATCTGCACCGGACGCGCCCTGCCCCGCGAGATGGTGGCGTTGCGCACGAGTCTGCGCCGTCTGCCCATGCTGCGCGCCGCGCTCGAAACGCTGGACGCGCCGTACCTACGCTCACTGCACGGGCAGATCGAACCTCTGGACGATGTGGCATTGCTCATCGACTCGACGCTCACCGACGATCCCCCACCCACACTGAACGACGGCGGTGTTATTCGTCCCGGCTTCCATGCCGAACTCGACGACATCCGCGACATCGCGTTGCATGGCAAAGAGTGGTTGCGGAACTATCAGGAGGAGTTGCGTCAGACCACAGGCATTTCGTCGTTGAAGGTGGAATTCAACCGCGCCTTCGGCTACTACATCGCCATCTCGAATGCGAATCTGGACAAGGCGCCCGACAACTTCATCCGCCGGCAGACCTTGACGAACGGCGAGCGCTTCGTCACGCCCGAACTCAAGGAGTACGAGGACAAGATTCTCAACGCCAAGGAGCGCATTGTGCTGCTCGAAACCGAGCTGTTCAATGAATTGCGCTTCGCCGTGGCCGCCGCCGCCGATCGCATCCAGATCATCTCGCGCGCGCTGTCGGTGCTGGATTGCCTGCAGAGCTTGGCCACCGCGGCCATCGACTTCGAGTATACCTGCCCCGTGGTGAACGACGGCGAGAGCATCGAAATCTCGGGCGGACGTCATCCCGTGGTGGAGCGCAGTCTCCCGCCCGGCGAGCGCTTCGTTGCCAACGACACCCTGCTCTCCACCGACGAGCAGATCATGATCATCACCGGTCCGAATATGAGCGGCAAGAGCACCTATCTGCGACAAACCGGGTTGATTGTGCTGCTCGCGCAGATCGGAAGTTTCGTGCCAGCGCTCTCGGCCACCATCGGTGTGGTAGACCGCATTTTCACGCGCGTGGGTGCCTCGGACAATATCGCCGCGGGCGAGAGCACATTTCTGGTGGAGATGCACGAAACGGCGAACATCCTCCACAATGCCACGCCGAGGAGCCTGGTGCTGCTCGACGAAATCGGACGAGGCACATCCACGTTCGACGGTATTTCCATTGCCTGGGCAATCACCGAGTATTTGCACGACCACCCCGAATCGCGGGCGAAGACCATGTTTGCCACGCACTACCATGAATTGAACGAAATGGCCGATGTGTTTCCGCGCATTCGCAATTACAAGGTGGAAGTGCGGGAATATCGCGACAAGGTACTGTTCCTGCGCAATGTGTCCCGTGGCACCGCCGACCACAGTTACGGCATACACGTGGCGCAAATGGCGGGTCTGCCCGAGCAGGTGTTGCAGCGCGCGCGCGATGTATTGCGTTCGTTGGAAGGTCAGGACCTGACCGTGCTCGCCGCCACCAATGAAGAAGACGCCCAACGCAAACGCGCCACGCCCCGGGGCGGTTTTCAGATCAGTCTCTTCGAAGGCAGCGACATTGAGTTGAAGGAAAAGTTGCGGGCCATCGACATCAACACCCTCTCGCCCGTGGAGGCATGGACCTTGCTGGAGAAATTGAAGCGGCTCGCGGAGGGGGACTGATCCGCGCGCGGTTGCGCGTTCTCGGCGGGGAGCAGATGTAAAGGCTGAAGGCGTGATACATTTGAAGAGAGCGCCGAGGGCGCGGAGGAAGGGTAGAGGTCGCTTCCCGCTCGAATCTTGCCAGCCCGCTGAGTGCGGAATACATTTGAAGAGATGAAAGAGAGCGGAGAGAGCGAAGAGGATGGGTTGAGGGTGCAACCAGCTCGAATCGTGCGCGCCGCCTACGATCAAATTACCCGTTTACACAAAATCCTGCACATACCCTCCTGCACATACCCTATTCCAGTCAACGCAAAAGGCGTAGAGTAGCAGACCAGCGATTCCTCTGAGCCCTCGGTGTTCGCGCAGCGCTCCGGGTTCTCCGTGATAGCGAAGCCCCGTGTTCGCGCAGCGCTCTGTGTTCTCCGTGTTCGCGGCGAAGCCCTCCGGGTACTCCGTGCAAGCGAAGCCCCTCCTTACTCACAACCTCACTACTCTCATTTCTCACTTAAGATTTCTGAGAATCCACCAGGCGAGCACGACGATGGTGAGCAGCCACATCAACCACGACGGGATGGAGAAGCGCTCCTTGGGTACGCCATGGCAACGCATGAGATACCAGCTCGCGAAGGCGGCGAGTGTGAGCGGTAGTAGAAGAAAGGCGAGGGCGTTGGCATGCAGTGCGGCACGGAAATCCAGGTGCAGCACATAGTAGGTGGCCCGCTGGAGCCCGCAGCCAGGGCATTGCGTGCCTGTGGCGGCGAACCAGGGAC
Source organism: Bacteroidota bacterium (assembly GCA_035914695.1). Classification (GTDB taxonomy): domain Bacteria; phylum Bacteroidota; class Ignavibacteria; order SZUA-365; family SZUA-365; genus JAOSJT01. The sequence continues at coordinate 7,426 of JAMIQH010000299.1, forward strand.
AGGGAAGCATGGCATCGAGTGCCAGAGGATCGAGCACATAGGCCCAGATTCCAAGGGAGGTCAGAAAGAGGAGCGGGAGCAGCAGCTTGCAGAATCGCATGACGAGGCATGGTGCGGGATGCGAGGCGCGCGGCCCCGCATCCCACACGGAATATCAACCCTGATACTCGGCGTCGCCGAAGGCGAGAATGGGGATAAAGATGAAGGGCAGGAGAATGAGTCCGATGGCGAAGCCGGTTTCCTTGCCAAAGACTTTTGCGAGTTCAAGGGAGACCAGAATGGACACCACGATGTTGACGCACGGAATGAGCATGAGAATAAACCACCATACGGGCTTGCCGACGATCTCGAGCAGCACGATGATGTTGTAGATCGGGACAATGGCCGCCCAGCCGGGTTTGCCGGCTTTCGTGAACAGCTTCCAGTAGCAGGCCACGAAGAAGACGATGATGACCAGATAGAACAGGATCATGCCGATTCCGATTCCGGCACCGATTCCGCCGTCGGAGTAGGTGTATTCCATGGAGACCTCCAGATAGTA
>JAMIQH010000300.1:0-55290 GCA_035914695.1 Bacteroidota bacterium
GCCGGGTGATACCGACAACAACGGTGTGGTGAATTACAATGACCGCTCCGCGCTCAATACCTACATTCACGACGCGAACCTGAGTTCGGTCTGGCTCAATGGTCCGGCACGCTACCGTGCGGATGCTGGCGCCAACCCCTTCACTTACTACACCTGGGAATTGCAGCCGGGCGTGCCTTGGCAGACGCCGCAGGGTTGCTACATGGACGCCGACGGCAATGGCATGGTGAATAACTTCGACTACATCGCCATCAAGCTGAATTGGCTGAAAAACAAGGTTGCGGTAGCGCCGAAGTCAGGCGTGCGTTTCAGTGAGCGTACCTTCGATCTCGACCAAAACTATCCGAATCCCTTCAACCCGAGTACGGTGCTGCGCTTCAGTGTGCCCGAGCGGAGCCGCGTTGAACTCGTGGTGGTGGACATGCTGGGTCGCACTGTTGCAACATTGGTGGACGGAACTGTCGAAGCGGGTGTGCATACGGCTACCTTCGATGCGGCTGGACTCACCAGTGGTCACTACATGGCGCGTGTTCGCATGACCGGTCTTGAGAGTGAACTCGGCTTCGTGAAAACGGTCAAGATGACGCTCTCGAAGTAAATCCCGCTCCCTCCTGGAATTCGAGGCCTCGTTCCCGCAAGGGGGCGAGGCCACTTTTTATTGAGTGCGATAAATGCTCACGGAACCCTGCTCTGGAGGATCGGCGCAGGCAACGACTTGCTTTTTACGGAAATTGCCGTAACTTCACTCCCGTGAATTCCTAAATACGACAAGTGTACCCTCTTTCCACCTCTCATCCACGGAGTCAGCATGAGGACAATTGTTGCAATGATCTGTTGTGTCCTGTTCGCCACGGCGGCGGGCATGGCACAAAGCCCCACACCCAACATCGCCACCAGCGCCGTCTGCACACACAGCAGTGGCGGTTCGGGAACCTACGGTCCCGCGAACTATAACGACGGCATTATCCCTGTACAAGGATCGCTGCCCTGGGGCTGGACCTCGGGGGGGACACACACCAACGCCAGTGCGTGGATCCAATTGGAGTGGACCACTCCACAAACCTTCGGCGAGATGAAGCTTTTCTACGCGGAAATCAACAACCGCTATCTTGCCGGCGCGGAGATCCAGTACTGGACGGGCTCGACTTGGGCTGTCGCGCACTCCTTCCTGACCACGACCTACACCACCTGGGAACGAATCCTCTCTTTTCCCCCGGTTACCTCGACGCGCGTACGCATCACCAACTGGACCATGGCGCCGATTGGACAGACGAGTAATCCGAACTTCCGCGAAATCGAGGTGCGCAATATCTGCACCGATCCGGCGACGGCGGTGGATTTCGAGGCCCCCGCGTTTGTCACGCTCCCGAGTCCGATTCCCATCAACTTCACGATGAACCGTGCCGTTGGCTCGTTCAACGCGACGATGACTTTCAATTTCTACACGCCGACGGGCATTCTCGTGCACAGCGAGCAAATGTCGATGCCGTTCACGGCTCCCACCGTGATGGGGCAACATGTGGTGCAATCCACGAACCTCACGCCCGGGTTCTACAAAGTCGAGGTGGTGTTCAACGTCTTCGACATCTGCAACAAACTGGCGGATGTGAAGGTGACGAAGGTGGTCATGGTGTTGGCGCCGGGACAGACGCTCTGCGAGGTCTGGCCGGGTGACACCGACAACAATGGTGTGGTGAATTACAACGACCGCTCCGCGCTCAATACCTACATTCACGACGCGAACCTGAGTTCGGTCTGGCTCAATGGTCCGGCCCGCTACCGCGCGGATGCCGGCGCCAACGCGTTCACGTACTACACCTGGGAATTGCAGCCGGGCGTGCCTTGGCAGACGCCGCAGGGTTGCTACATGGACGCCGACGGTAACGGCGTGGTGAACAACTTCGACTACATCGCCATCAAGTTGAATTGGCTGAAAAACAAGGTTGCGGTGGCGCCGAAGTCAGGTGTGCGTTTCAGCGAGCGTACCTTTGATCTCGATCAAAACTATCCGAATCCTTTCAATCCGAGCACCACTCTGCGCTTCAGTGTCCCAGAGCGGAGTCGTGTGGAACTCGTGGTGGTGGACATGCTGGGTCGCACTGTCGCCACATTGGTGGACGGCACTGTCGAAGCGGGTGTGCATGCGGCGACCTTCGATGCAGCCGGACTCACCAGTGGCCACTACATGGCCCGGGTCCGCATGACCGGTCTTGAAAGTGAACTTGGCTTCGTGAAAACGGTCAAGATGACGCTTTCAAAGTAAGTCCCGATCCACGTTGAAAATTTTCGGCCTCGTTCCCGCAAGGGGACGAGGCCGTGTTTATTGGCTAAAATGGCGCTTCCGTGGAATAAGGGGGGGGGTGCATACTTGCTTATTGTAGGATTTGCAGTAATTTCCAATGTTGAGATCGGTTGATACGACAAGCATACCCTCACCTTCATAACTCATCCACGGAGTCAGCATGAGGACCTTTGTTGTCTTGTTCTGTTGTGCCTTGTTCGCCACAACGGCGATCCAGGCCCAGAGTCCCACACCCAATATCGCCACCAGCGCGGTGTGTACGCACAGCGGTGGTGGTTCCGGTACCTACGCGCCCACTGCCTACAACGACGCGGTGATTCCTCCCTTCCCCCTTCCCGCCAACTGCAACAGTTCCGTATCCGCCTCCTTGCCTTGGGGATGGACGTCCACCGGCACAGGGCAGAATAACACCTCGTACTGGATTCAGTTCGAATGGACCACGCCGCAGACCTTCGGCGAGATCACGTTCTACTATGGCACCATGTGCTACCGCTACATGTCCGGTGCCACCATTCAGGTGTGGAACGGTTCCACCTGGGTGGACGCGCACACCTTCGTGTTTCCCGCGCCCGCGTACGATCAGCCCGTGCGCTCGGTGCAATTCAATCCTGTGACCACCACGCGCATGCGCATAACCAATATGCTCATCACCGCGAACGGCACGCTGCAGGCCTCGAATCCCGCCTTCCGTGAAATCGAAGTGCGCAACGTGTGCACCGACCCGCAGACCGCGGTCGATTTCGAAGCGCCGGCATTCGTTACGTTGCCCAGCGCCATTCCCATCAACTTCACGATGGATCGGGCCGTCGGCACCTTCGATGCGAAGATCACCTTCAACTTCTTCACCCCCACGGGCATTCTCGTACACAGCGAGCAGACCACCGTGCCCTTCACTCCGCCGACGGTGACGGGGCAATACGTTGTGCAGTCCACGAATCTCACTCCCGGTTTCTACAAACTGGAAGTGGTGTTCAACGTTTTCGATATCTGCAACAAGCTCACCGACGTGAAAGTCGAGAAAGTGGTCATGGTACTTGCACCGGGACAGACGCTGTGCGAGGTCTGGCCGGGCGATACCGACAACAATGGCATGGTGAATTACAACGACCGCTCGGCGCTCAACGCCTACATTCACGATGCGAATCTCAGCACCGTGTGGCTCAACGGTCCCGCGCGCTACCGCGCGGACGCGGCCGGCAATCCCTTCACCTACTACACGTGGGAATTGCAGCCGGGCGTGCCCTGGCAGACGCCGCAGGGTTGCTACATGGACGCCGACGGCAACGGCGTGGTGAACAACTTCGATTACATCGCCATCAAGCTGAATTGGCTGAAGAATAAAGTCCCTGTCGCTCCGAAATCCGCTTCACGTTTCGACGCGGGCAGCTTCGACCTTTCGCAGAACTTCCCCAATCCCTTCAATCCGAGCACAATGCTCAAGTACAGCGTGCCCGAGCGCAGCCAGGTTGAACTGGTCGTGGTGGACATGCTCGGTCGTACCGTGGCGACGCTGGTTGCGGGAACGGTGGAAGCCGGTGTGCACAACGTGGTGTTCGATGCCTCGGGACTCACCAGCGGCCAGTACATGGCACGCGTCCGCATGACCGCCCTCGAGAGTGGGCTCGTTTTCTCGAAAACCGTGAAGATGACGCTCAACAAATAAGAACTGGATAGCGCATATCCTCCCATCGCGTCCCGCTGTCCGCAAGGATGGCGGGACGCGGCATTTTTCTCGGGATTTCATTGTCCGCACAAACAAACGCGCACGTCCCTCGTTAAGAGGGACGTGCGCGTTTTCCTGGAGCGGGAGACGGGATTCGAACCCGCGACATTCAGCTTGGGAAGCTGACACTCTACCAACTGAGTTACACCCGCAGTTGAGCCAAATATAGGACGCATCGCGGAGCTTGTCAAGTTGTGCGAGAACGCGGATCCGCTGACAAACGTGGATCCGCGTCGGCGCCCTCGTGCGTCATGGATTTCTCACCCCCTAAGCGTCGTATCCGGAGGCCGGATCGCGTCTGCTGCCATGTCGATACCCCCATCGTGTCGATACCGCCATCTTGCGAGGTGATGGGAATTCGCGCAGCGCTGTCGTACATTGGGGTATCTGTACATCCATCCGGCGGGCTATGAGTCGACCCAGCTTCCGCGAGCGATTCCGCTATAAAAGCGATCAATTTTTCCAATCCGGTTTCACTCTGCAATTGACGATTTCCGCGGCGATCATTCTCGCCGTGGTGAGCTTCTTTTACATGATTGCCGAAGTCGCGGCCATACAGCCGGGCTCGGATTTCGATGTCGAACCGGGAGCCGGCGATCCGTTCTGGCCTTCGGTGCGTTTTTGGTGGGTGCTCACGCATGTGCTCGAGAGTTACTGGATCGAGCGTACCACGCTGCCGCAAGTACTTTCGCTGTTCATGACGCTGTTCAATCTGCTGGTCTTCGCCGCGCTCATCGGACTCTTCGGTACGAAAATTCAGCAGCGCCTCGAACAGGTGCGACGCGGCACCTCGCGTGTAATGGAGCGCGGACATATCGTGATTCTCGGGTGGAGCGGCAAGGTGGTGCCGGTGATGCGTGAACTGGGGGAGGGGCTCGAGGACGACAATCCCATTTTCGTGTTGCATTCCGAGCGACCCATCGATGAAATCGATGCGCGGCTCAAACGCGCATTCTCGGGCAAGCAACGGCACGGCAGGGTATCCGCACGCTGGAAAAAGGAAGACGAGGCCGCCTGGGCGCGGCTGCGGCGGCGCATTCGATGGGTGATACGCCAGGGGTCGCTTGCCGACATGCGGGACCTGGAACTCCTGAATATTCCCGAAGCCCGCGCCGTGATCATCCTCAATCAGAACGGCGACGCGCAGGTCATCAAAAGCATCATGGCTATAGCGCATTTGATTGACGAGGCCAGTGAAGGCGGGGAAGGGCGCGAAGACGTGCGGGCGGTTTCGCTGATCATCGCCGAGATCACCGATCCGGGCAAACAGCGTCTGGCACGTGCGGCGGCACGGGGCATGGACATCAGCATCATTCAGCCCGCGGAGTATCTGAGTCGCATCATTCTGCAAACCGCCCGCCAGCGCGGACTGGTGCATGTGTACGACGAACTGCTCTCGCACAGCGGCAATGAATTGCATTTCACAGCACCCGGCGATGTTCGGGGCTTGACATGGCCCGAGCTGCTCGATGCCTTTCCCCATGCCACTCCCGTGGGCATGGTGATCGACGGCGCCCCGTTGCTCGCTCCTTCCGGCGAGGATGTGACGCGCCTGTTGGGACCTGCCGACGCGGCGATCTGCATCGCGAAGGATGATCAGGCCATGCAACTGCGCACGGTATCGAGCGCACGCGAAGAGGAGGCGCGCCCGGCGTTGCGTCGTCGCGCGTCCGCACTGGCACCGTCGGTGCGTCGGTTGTTGATTCTCGGATGGAATGACGAAGCCGCGCCTCTGCTCAAGGAGTACGCCGCGTATGCCGACACGCTCGGCCAGGCGTTCGAGGCCACCTTGCTCAGTCCCACCGTCCCCGCCTACTTCGATGCCACGGAATTGTGCTGCGATGCAATTACGCTTACGTTGATCCGCGAAGATGCACTGGTGGAAGGCGTACTGGACCGCGTTCGTCCGGCGGATTTCGACGCCATCATCGTTCTCGGAGAATTGCGCGGGCGGGGAAGTGTGGAGGATGCCGACACGAATGTCATCATGCAGCTTCTGCTGCTGCGCTCCATGCGCGAGGAAGCGCTGCGGCGTGGCGAACCTTATCCCGAGGAGCAACAGATCGTCACCGAGATTCTCGATCTCGCCAACAAGGATCTCGCGGATTCGACGGGTACCGCCCGCGACGTGATCATCAGCAACGATCTCGTGAGCAAAATGATCGCCCAGGTATGTCGTGATCGCCGGACGGAATTCGTGTTGCGGGATATTTTCGACGAAGCGGGCAAGGAAGTGTATATCAAGCCGGCGCTATGGTACTCGGAAGCGGGGGGCCGCCTGACTGTGGCGGAACTCCGCCGCCTCGTGTACTTGCGCGACGAGGCGCTGATCGGCGTGCGTTCAGCGACCGCCGAGGGAACGGGCATCACGCTGAATCCCGATCCCGCGACCACATGTGTGATCGACGAGAATCTCGCACTCATCGTCATCGCCGAACACGAGGGTGGCTGGGAAATGCCGGATTGATTTCGCGCAGTTGCGTTTGCGTCGAGAAGCGGCTACAGGAGAAGGCCTGCGCATGTCCCCGGGATTCGCTCCGTACCGCGGTCTTTCATATTCCTTCGTCACACCCGGGAGAATGAAAAATGGCGCGGTGATCGGATTATTCGGATTCGACATGGTTTTAAAACCACGGATTTCACAGATTTCAAACAGATTATCACAGATGAATCGTTGAAGTCCACGAAGATCCAAGCAAACTGACGCCGGGTAGGAAATCCAACGCCTTTCTTCAGCAGCGATGCGCCCTGTGTCCATTACCTGTGGCGGCGGAGGGAGTACGGGTTGGCTCCTGCGATTACCGTTAAACGTTACTCTTTTCTCTTCACTCTTTACTCATCACCGCGCGGAAGCGCGTGATGCGGGCGGCGAGACGATTTTCCGAGCAGTTTTTTCTGATCAACCTGTCATGGGAAAAAGAGATCGAGCAGTCGGCTGCTGTTACGTCAGCGCAGCAACGCTCCGCGCTGTCGTTGGTGATGGGCGATGTGAGCTATTCCTGCGGGACGCCGAGGTGGCGCGCCAACTCATCGAGTTTCGTTGCAAAACCGATGCAAATCAACAGCGTGCCGGGTAGCAGTTTGATTTCCGGTGCCGGATTGTATTCGAATTCGCCGTCGGGTGTGCGCACCGCCAACACGATGATGTTGAGGCGTGCGCGAATGTCGGTATCGCGCAAGCGCATGTTGGCGTAGCGCGACCCTTCCCGCACTTCCAGCTCCTCGATTTCGAGATTGTGCGTACCGTCCTCGATGGACGCGTTCACCACGTCCATGAAACTCACCACATGCGGTCGGAACACCGCGTTGGCGATATAGCGTCCGCCGATGTCGTAGGGTGAGATGACTTTATCGGCGCCCGCCTGTCGGAGCTTGGTACCCGAAGCCGCGTCGCCAGCGCGGGCAACGATGCGAATCGCGGGATTCAACGTTCGCGCGCTGAGCGTGATGTACACATTGTCGGGATTGGAGGGCAATGCCGGGACAATGGTCCCCGCCGCGGCCACATTTGCGCGTCGCAGCACCTCATCATCCGTTGCATCGCCCACAATGCACGGGTATTGTTTGCTCTCCAGTTCCTCGATGGAAGCCGCCTGTCGTTCGATCACAACGAAGCGCACCTGCCGTTTGTGCAATTCATCGGCCACCTGTCGCCCGATTCTTCCATAGCCGCAAATGATCACATGTTCGTGAAAGCGTGCAATGCTGCGCTCCATGCGTTTTCTCTTTTGGGAAATCAACGTGATGAAATATTCGATGGACTGCGTCACCGCATAGGCCACGGTACCGATACCCGCGACAATGAGTACGATGGTGAACATTTTCCCGGCGTCGCTCAGCGGTTCCACTTCCCGGTATCCCACGGTTCCGAGCGTGATCACGGTCATGTAGAGAGCGTCGAGCCCGCTGTATCCTTCGAGCAGCATGTAGCCCGCCGTGCCGATGACGAACAGCGAGAACATGAGCGCGAGGGAGATGAGGGGTTTTCGCATCGAGGCCGTGAAAATGAATGCGCGTGAGACAGCAAATTACTGCATGTCACACGCGCTTCCAACGACGCGCCATCCACCGCGCGCGTAGAATCAGAATTTGATCACCCTCCGTGTCCGGCATTGACCCGGCGTACGCAGCACGACATGGTACACACCGGCGGGCTGCTTGACGAAGGGAATGGTGATGCCGCCGCTTCGGTCCCTTGCGATCCCGTGTCCCTGATAAACGGAACGTCCGAGATGGTCGAGTACCTCGATGTGGTACGACGCACCCTCGGGAACATCGACGCGCACGGTGAAGTCGTTCCGCACCGGATGCGGGTAGATGATGAAATTGTCCGCAACCCCTTCGTTCTGCTCCACCCCAAGTACCGCGACATCGAAGGGATCGGATCGGGCCTCGCAGCCGTATTCATTCGTGATGATGACGCCGTAACGTCCGGGACGCAAGAGGCGCAGCGAATCGCTCACGGCCCCGGGTATCACATCTCCGTCGAGGTGCCAGACATAAGTCGAGGCCGGGCCCGTCCACAACACATCGCCCACGCGCTGTATGACCGGTCGTGGAGGTCGTGGCAGGAAAGTGATGCGAATGGTGTCGGAAAAACCGAGACGTCCATCCGCTGTTTCTCCCACACAGAAGTACAGGCCGGTATCCGATGCAACCAGGAGCCGCGTGGTGTCGAGTGTGGACCACATCCACCGAACAACATTGGCACCGCCATCGAGAACCGCGGTATCGCCCTCACACAGTTCGATGCGGGAGGGGTGGGAAAGCGGATAGCGGAACATGTCTCTGCCTGTGCCGGGAATCACCACGCGCACCATGCAGAAGCTGGTGTCCGCATTGCCGGCATACATGTACAGCGGTAGATCGTACACGCGTTCATCCTTGACCAGCGGGTGAGAGAGCATCCACAGCACCGATCCGCTTTGCTGGGGAAAGAGCAAACGTGGAATGACGCGTTTGTTGCGCGTCTCCTCGCTGTCCGGAGCGTGAAAGCGCAGGTCGCCCTGAAGTTCCAGCGTGGCGAACACCGTGTCGCTTCGCGTTCCTCCGATATTCGTGACATTCGCCTCGATGACAAAGGGCATGGGGTGGTAGCGCCAATAGCGTGTGTCCAGAACAATAGACGGAGGTGGCGTGCTGCATTGTAACACCGCTCCCGCCTGAGGGACGTGGATGCGGGCGCAACAGGTAATGGGCGGGTGATTGTCGAAGGTCACGCCGACACAGATATCGATGGAATCGCCGATGCTGCGCGGCAGCGCGGTCAGCTCCCAGCGTACTTCCTTCCAGTCGCCAGCGGGAATCCCTTCGGGAGCGTCGACGATGGTCTCGGTCTGCGGTGAGACGAGCCGCATCGCACCCTGTGGGAAACTGATCGTGTATCGCCCTCCCACGGCGGCCTCGTCGCCGGTATTGAAATAGCGCGACACTACGCTGAAACTTTGCGGGATATAGCATGCTGAATCCGCATCCCAACGCACTCCCGTCGGAGCGCTGAAATCGCAGGTCACCACACTGCGTAGCGGACGGATGATGGCGACGGCTTCGGCGTCGGGCACCAGAACGCAACCCCGCTCGAAGGTCACATCTTCGAGCCGTATGTTGGCATGCACCGTGTCGGCGGAAGGTTTCGCGCGGAAGCGGAATTCGAGCAGCGTGCCGAGAGATGCGAGTGTTGCGCGGTTGGTGGATTGGATGTTCACTGTGCCCTGTCCCAAGGTGAACGTCACCGGCAGGTTTTCCAGCAGCGTGCCATCGGTGAGCACATTGACAAAATCCACTTCGTCGGGATTGAAGCGCAACGTGGTGGTGAAGGGATACCACTGTGGCGGCGGGCCTTGCAACAGCTTCCACGGCACGGTGAAGAGCACACCTCCCACACTGCTTGTCGATTCAAGCGCGGTGTTCACCGTCTGGAAGATGCTGGAATCCTTCGGCGCGCGAAACGTCTTGCTTTTGGCATCACTCCCGCCGCAGAAATTGAGGATATGCATGTCCACTACATGCAGCGCCCCATCGGTGCACGAGGATTCGAAGGTGATCATGCACTCGCCGAGCCCTTGGGAGATGATGGTGGAAATTTCCTGAAAGTACGAGGTGAGCTGTCCGGCATTGGGAGTTTGATAATAGCGACCACCGCTGAGCTTGGCGATTAATTCCAGTTCGGTCGCGTTGATGCCCGTACCCAGACCGATGGTGAATACGCGGATATCGTGGCGATTCGCGAGAGAGATGACCTCGGCTGGCGTGTGCCACGAAGAGCCATCTCCACCGTCCGTCACCGCCACAACCGCCCTGCAGGTGTTGCCGCCGTCATTCACCACTTCCTGTATTCCGCGGTAGATGGCATCCCAGATGAAGGTTGCGCCGGTTGCGGCGAGTTGGTCCACACCCGCATGCAGCATGCTGCGGTCGGTGGTCATGGATTGATGAACGGTGACATTATCGTTGAAGGACAGCACCGCCACCTCGTCGCCGATCCCATCCATCAAATCGATGAAGGCGTGCGCCGCGGCCTTTTCGCCTGCAATGCCCGCGCCTTGCATGGAGCCCGAAGCGTCCAAAACCAGCGCCACCGACATCGGGCAACGCGCTGTGGGATCGGGACAATGCAGTGTGAATTGATCGACCTCGATGCCGTCCTCGAAAATGCGGAAATCCGCTGGTGACAACGTCCAGACGGGAGTGCCCAGACAGGCCACGTTGAAGTACAATTCCACCGTGGGCCATTGCACGCCGACGCGATTGAAGCGCAGGTTGGGCTGGGCCGCGGCCTGTGAGCTGAGCATGAGCAGAAGTGCCAGGAACATCGTGAGATGGTGACGTTGGATGTTCATGTTATGCTCTGTCGTCTGTGTATGAAGGTGACTCGTTTCGCCAAAACATGGCATCGGGAGGCCGCTACGCTCACCCGCGATCAGAGTGTCCACGGATGTTGGAATTATCGGAGGCGAATGCCTGAAGCAACAACACCGAACGTTGGAGGTTGTTACAGCGTGAGCGCAAATACCTGCCGAGTTGATTGCGACACGTCTCGATTCAACGATCAGACGGTGGGTAGCTGGCGCCCCTGATTGACGAAAGGGTGACATCGCCGTGACAGATGTATTTTCCACGCTCGATATGTTGCGAGTGAAGAATAGCGGCGCAGGAGCTTGCCGCATCAACATCAGAGACACGGAGGTCGTATGTCGGTACTATCGGGAATACTGCTTGGCTTCGTGCTGGCGCTGCCACCGGGCGGAGTGGTACTGGTCGGACTGAATCTTGCCCTTCGCAAGGGAGGTCGCCGCGCGTCACCCTATGCCGTGGGTGTCATGCTGGTGGATAGCGCGTACGCCTTTCTTGCCGTGATCGGGGCGCATGGGTTGGTCGAAGGGTACGGTGTGGTGACGCGTTCGGCTCCCGCCGTGTTGCTCGCCATCCAAAGTGTGATCGTGATTGGGCTCGTTGGCTACGGTCTGCTGTTGATGTTTCGAGCCACGCCGATATTGAGACGCACAGCGGAGGGCGATTTCTCCGTTTCCACTCGTGTGGGTTTCCGTTTTCTGCGCGCTCCACTCGCCATGGGCTTCGGTATGAGCCTTTCGAATCTCTGGAGTCCCACGTTCCTGGTCGCACTCGCAATTGTCGCCACGCAGGCGCGGAGCGCTGGCGTGGAAACGGGCAACCACGCGGCAGCAATGCTGTATGCTGGTGGATACGGACTTGGAGGTGCCTTGTATTTACTGCTCGCGATGCGCTTGGTGGATCGCTGGACGAGGAATCTCAATGACCGACATTTTCTGTGGATACAGCGTGCTGCGGGCATGGCGTTCGCGGTGCTCGGTCTGGTTCTGATGATTCAAGTGTTGCGGCCATGAGTGCACGCGATCACAACCCCGCGCATGATGCCCTGCTTCGCGACAGCGACGCCGGTGGGTTCGCCGCGATGGCACCACAGACTCGAGCGCATTCTCAATCGTCGCATGGCACACATTACCGCACGCCAGTGCAGACGGAATTTCATCGATCGGATCGTGGGTATGTCACACTGCTGTTCGGGGGGTTGACAACAGCACATGAGCGACTGTTCAGTGCTCTGTTGGAAAGCCGCGGGTTCAGAGTTCGCGTCATCTCCACACCTGAGTTGGAGGATTATCGTCTCGGCAGGATCTTTGCGAACAATGGCTTCTGCAATCCGCTCTACTTCACCGCGGGCAGTTTGTTGCGGACGTTGCGTGAGGAGGAACGCAACGGACTCTCGCGTGAACAGGTGTGCGAGAGATTCGTGTATGTAACATCCCGATCCTGCGGCCCATGTCGCCTCGGCTTCTACGAGCAGGAATACCGCAATGTGCTGCGTAATGCGGGCTATCACGGCTTGCGCGTTCTTTCCTTTTCCGATACAGTGTCGCTGCGCAACGGGAGTCGAAGCGAGGGCCTGCCCTTCGATGTGCACTTCTATACCGGGCTCTTCGGGGCACTTATGCTCGGCGATGTGCTCAATGATCTGGCCAACAGGATACGGCCCTATGAAATCGTGCCGGGAAGTACCGATGCCGTGTGGGAAAGCTGCATCGCTCACGCCAGCGGGATGCTGCGGACACGGCCGCGCTGGAGCGTGTGGATGGAGCGCCTGCTCCCTGTCGCCTTGCGTGCTCCCGTGGAGATTGCCGGTCGTGTATTCACCTGGGTTCTGGATCTGAGAACGTTGCGCATCCTCCTGCACGCCCGTTCGCAATTCCAGGCCCTCGGCGTGGACTGTGCGCTTTCGCGTCCCGTAGTAAAGATCATCGGCGAGTTCTGGGCGCAAACCACCATTGGCGACGGCAACTTCAGGGCGCATCGTTTTCTGGAGAGCCATGGCGCGGAAGTGGTGGTCGAACCGGTGACCACGTGGGTTCTGTATCTATTGTTCGAGGCGAGACAATGTACACGGTTTGCGATGCAACGCATTCGACTTGCGGGATTGGCCAATCCTTTGAAGTACCTGCGCTTGACGGCGAAGTATCTGCGGCTCGCGGCCCTGCGCGTGGCCGAGATGATGTTGCGTGCGAAATACAATGTCATCCGTGCCTGCTTCCGCGGTGTTCCCGATCGACTGCCAAGCATTTTCACGCTCGCCAACATGGCGAACGAGTACTACAATCCGATGTTGCTGGGCGGCGAATCGCATATGGAAGTCGGTAAAACTCTCTACTACACGCAGCGCAAACGCGCGCACATGGTATTGTCGCTCAAGCCGTTTGGCTGTCTGCCAAGCGGGATGTCCGACGGGGTACAGCCGCTCGTGCGTGCGCGGCATCCGGAACTGCTCCAGCTCTCGGTCGAGACCTCGGGGGAGGGATGCACCAATGCGCAGAGTCGCATGCTCATGGTACTCGAGGCAGCGCGTCAACGAGCGGAGGAGGAAGCCCGGTGCGCGCGGGAGGTGCTCGAACGCCTCCCCCGACCACTCCGTGCATTGATACGCCGTAGACTGACACGACAGGGCACCCTGTGTGCCGCGCCGCTACAACGTCGCGCAGCGAGCCAAACCGCTCAACGACTATGGTCAGCGATGTCCGTTGTATTCCCTTTGTGGAGGAAGCAGTCATGAACAGCCCTACACTGCACCTCGGCCTCGATATCGGCAGCATCACCGTGAAACTCGTCGTGTATTGCACGACCAACCATGCTGTGGTCTGGTGCGGATATCGACGGCACAGAGCGTCACGGTATGAGACGGCCTGTGATCTCCTCACCGAAGCGCGAAGCGCTGTATGCTTGCCCGAACGGCTTCCATTGGTGGTGACAGGATCGGGCGCGCAACAGGTGGCGGAGAACGGCGAATTACCTTATGCTCAGGAGGTCAACGCGCTTGTGCACGCGGTGCGGGCATTGCACCCCAGCGCGCGGACGGTGATAGAACTCGGTGGTGAAGATGCCAAGATGGTGAGCATCGATGTTCACGGCGGTGGTGAAACGAACATCCTTCCCGTTATGAACGAGAAATGTGCCGCAGGCACCGGAAGTATGCTTGATCGCCTGTTGGCGCGATTGGAAATTTCGCCGGAAGAGGTGGCGAGATTTCGCTCTACAGACGGGGCGCACCATCCTATCGCCGCGAAATGTGGTGTGTTCGCGGAAACGGACCTTGTTGGATTGTTGAAAAATGGTGTGCCGCGCGAAGCCATACTCGCCGCGCTGTACGAGGCGATTGTGCAACAGAATATCACGACCCTCGCGCATGGTCGCACACCGCTACCGCAGGTGTTGCTCCTTGGCGGGCCACATCTCCATCACCCGGGGTTGGTGCGATGTTGGCGATACAAGTTGCGCGAACTCTGGGAACGACGGGGCGTCGTCGTGGGCGATGCGGAATCGATCATTGTTCCAGAATTCACGGTGTACCTGCCCGCCATCGGCGCGATTCTCGCGGCGAAGCAGCGATACGGTTCAGTGCCAACCACCGCCACTCCCGAGCAAGCGCTGCGGCGCGGTATGGACGCAGCCGTCAGAAAAATTCCTTCTCGACTCGCATTCGCGAGCGATCGGGAGTATCGCGCATTTATCCGGAAATATACTCCCGCGAATTCCCTGGCATCCATCGCAGGGCGGCGCGTACTTCGGGCCCATCTCGGTATCGATTGCGGCTCCACCTCGGTGAAGGCAGTGTTGCTGGACGAACAATTCCAGGTGCTGCTCAAGGAATTCGCCTTTGCCACACCCGATCCCATCGAGGATGTACGCGGGCTGCTCCGACGATTGAAGGATAGCATCCATTCTTCGGATACGATGCTGAACATCCTCAGTGTCGGGTGCACCGGCTATGCCAAAGACATGCTCGCTCCACTGTTGAATCCGGATGTATCTGTGGTCGAAACGATAGCGCACAAGGAAGCGGCAACCCGGTACTTTCCCAACGCCGATGTGGTATGCGATGTGGGTGGACAGGATATCAAGATCATGCTCCTTCGGCACGGCACGGTGACGGATTTCCGATTGAACACACAGTGCTCGGCCGGGACGGGGTATTTTTTTCAAACCGTTGCGGAGCGCTTCGGGGTGGGAATCGAGGATTTTTCTCGACATGCACTCGAGGCCGCGTACGCGCCGGAATTCAGCGCGGGTTGCACCATATTTCTGCAATCGGACATTGTGAACTATATGCGGGCGGGGTACACTGCGGCCGAAATCATGGCGGGAGTCACGCAGGTGCTCCCGGTGAACATCTGGGTGTACGCCGCGCGATTGTTCAATCTCGCCGAAGTTGGTACGGAGTTCGTTCTGCAAGGTGGTACGCAGCGCAACCTCGCGGCGGTGCGAGCACAGGTTGTCCACATCGAAGAGGCCTTTGAACACTGCGGGCGCGCCCCCATCATCCATGTGCATCCGCATCCTGCCGAAGCGGGAGCGATCGGTGCGGCACTGCTCGCCGCGCATGCACAGCGATCCAGGCACGCGAGCGGGTGGATTGGCTTCGAAGCCCTGGAAGCGTTGCGGTACTCCACGGAACAATCCGAAGCCACCCGCTGCGGACGATGTGACAATCGTTGTGCGCGCACATTCATCCACGTCGGTCGTGCTCCACAGGAAACAGCTGGAGCCGAAGGTCCAACGCTCATCGTGGCTCCATGCGAGAAGGGCCGTGACAGCGGTTCGTCTCATGCCGTCGCGTTGAGCAGCGTGCGCGACACGAAGGCCGAACACGGCATCCCGAATTTTGCCACACGTCTTGAGCGGCAGGTGTATTCCGTTTCCCATATTCGCTCGATCATGCACGAACTTGGGCAAGCGCTGTCATCCAGTACGACGCGCGTTCCGGGTGGAACGCGGATACTTCTTCCACGCATACTCAACCACTCCCTGTATGCGCCGACATTCATCGCCTGGTTTCTGGCAATGGGATTCGGAGAAGAACAGTTGGTGCTGTCCCCGCGCAGCACACGTGCGATGAGCAGCGAGGCCATGGCGCGGGCCACTATCGACCCTTGCTTCCCGGCCAAAATTGCTTTCGCCCATATCGAGGCATTGCTTCACGAAGCTGCATGCCAAGATGGTGAGCAGTGGCTGTTTCATCCCGCCATACTTCGTATCCCATCGGAGATCGACGACGTGGTGGACAGCATGACGTGTACGGTAGCGGCGGTAATGCCCGAAGTGGTGCATGCGGCCTTCACCATGGAAGGTGACACATTTCGCGGAAACAATGCGGAATTCCTTCGACCCTTTCTCTCCATGGAGAACGAGGAAAGCTTCGCCGCGTGCATGACTGGCTTTTTCGCGTCTCGCATCCACGCGAGTTCCAAGGACTTCCGGCGAGCCGCGAACACGGCATGGCGAGTGCAGGCGGAGGTGATGCGCAGGATTCGAGCCGAAGCGAGTGATTGCCTGCGGCGGCTCGAGGCGGAATCCCGCCTGGGCGTCGTAATGCTCGGCAGGCCGTATCACATGGATCGCGCGCTGAATCACGGCATACTCGATGCTTTGCATGCGATGCATGTGCCGATATTCACAGCGGAGACGCTCCCGCGCGACGCGGAAACGTTGCGCCGCGTCTTTGGTGTGGAAGAGCCGCGCTGTGTTCGCGATGTGTGGCCGAATCCCTACAGCGAGAACAGCTCGCGCAAAATGTGGGCGGCCAAATACGTGGCAAGACATCCGAATCTGATAGCAGTGGAACTCTCGAGCTTTAAATGTGGCCACGATGCGCCGACCTATTCCATTGTGCGCGACATGATGGCGGCAGCCGGCAAGCCCCTGTTCTCCTTTCTCGATCTCGACGAAAACACTCCCCAAAGTTCATTGAATATCCGCGTGGAAACCATCGGCCACTTCCTGCGACAGTGGTGTTGCGAACGTGGCGTCATGCTTCCGGCTTGCCCGGAAAAGGAGGAGCTATGTCTCGTCGCAAGCTGATGCACTCGATGCCCGCATGGAGGCATGTACTGGTCACCGGCGGCGCGCAGGGCCTCGGACGCGCCATTGCGCGGCAGTGCGTCGAGGCGAGAATGGAGGTGACGCTGATCGATTGCGATGCTGATACGCTCGCCACGACCGTTGCGTCGCTCCAAGCCGTGGGAGGATGCGCCCACGGCATCGTCTGCGACGTGGGCGACGACGCGTCCGTCCACCGTGCGTTCGGGGACATCAGAGAATCGAGCATCCCACTTGATGCGCTGTTGTGTTGCGCCGCGGTGGGAGATGGTCGGTGGAAAAGGACTCTGGCCACCGAATATCTGTCGCATGTTCTGAATGTCAATCTCCTTGGCATCGCCCGCTGCGTGGAACACGCGTTGCCCTCGCTGCGGACAAGCTCCACGGGCACCATCGTGTTGATTGGGAGCTTGCTCGATGCCAGGGGCTACGCTGGCACAGCAAGTTATTCCGTGAGCAAAGCCGCCTTGCGGGCCATGGCCGACAGCATCCGCGTGTTGCTGCATCCAGACGGAATCCGCGTTGTGCTGGTTCGTCCCGGCTTTCTTCGCACAGCCATGGCGACGGGCAACAGCATTGCCATGCCGGGCATGCTGAGCGCCGAGGATGCGGCCGCGCGAATACTGCGTGGCGTGGCACGGGGTCGCGAGGTCTTGTCCTTTCCGTGGGCAATGGCCGTGCTGTCATCGATAGCGCGCATGCTCCCGCGTCGCTGTTACGAAGCGGCGGTGCGGAAAGCGATGTGCCAGGATGGCGACGGTGACCTCCTGAAGCGTGGCGCCAAGCGCACGGAGGTGCGGGAACATGAATGATGTCAACCATCCACCGTTGCTCGAAGCTGTGGACGTGAGCAAGAACTACGGTACGCGGAGCGTGCTCCGCCAGGTGAGTCTGCGTGTTGCGGCATCAAGCATCGTCGGCATTTGTGGTGAAAATGGCGCCGGAAAATCCACGCTCCTGCGCATACTCATGGGCTTGCTCGCCCCCGATGCCGGAGCGGTGCATTGCCATGTTCGCCGTGGATACTGTCCGCAGTTCCCCGCAGTGTTCGATCAGCTCACGGTGGAAGAACATTTCCGCTACTTCGCCCAGGCATACGCGGGTGACTTGTTGCTTCCCGAAGTGTTGCGATCGCGCGTTGACATGTTGACGGAGTCGCTCCATCTCCATCATTGTGCAGGTCAGCGGGTAGCGACACTCAGCGGTGGGACGAGGCAGAAATTGAATCTCGCGCTCGCACTGTTGCATGATCCATCGGTGGTCATACTCGACGAGCCGTACGCGGGTTTTGATTGGGAAACGTACCGGCGTTTCTGGACCATCGCCCGGGATTTGCGTGAGGTCGGCAAGGCGGTGCTCATCGTGTCCCACCTGGTGTTCGATCACACGCATTTCGATTCCATCCATACACTGGCGCAAGGAAAATTGACATGTTCGTGCGAAAACTGAGGACGGGGATGGTCATGACGGCGCGGGAAATTTTCCGCTCACGGTACATCGTTGCGCTCATCGTCGCGATGCCGCTGATATTTTTTCTGATGATTTTCATTACATCGAATGATCACGAGCTTCCGATTCTCCTTGGCATGGCATCCGATCACAACGCGGTGGTCGTCAACGAGCGCGAGGAATCCTTGCTGTTTTTCGGCGCTGGCGCCATCTCCCTTATCGCCGCCTTCATCGCCCTCAAGCTCACGCAGCAACACCAGGAGAGTTGTCGTCGCCTGATCGTCTGCGGATACAGTACCAGCGAAATGCTGCTTTCGCGCGTCGGCATGCTTTTGCTTACGCTCGTGCCTTTGGGCGCGTATGTCGTGGGATTGCTGCTGTGCTTTTTCCAACCCAATGCCCTGCACCTGGTGTTGGCGGGATTCATACTCGCGGGTTTTGTGTATGCGGCGTTGGGCGCGTTTGTGGGAGTGCTGTTCCGCAGCGAGATCGAGGGAGTATTGGCGGTGTTGCTCGTGGCGAACATCGACGCCGTTTGGATGCAGAATCCCGTGTACTACACCGCGACCGAACATCGCGAGATCATTCGCGCTCTGCCTGCGTATTTTCCGACGCAGGTATGCATGATCTCCGCGTTCACAGAGGAGTCCGTACTCGTCGCCGCGGCGGGCTCCATTCTCTACGGCGCGTTGCTTCTGACCTTCGCACTCGTGATCTACTGGTGGCGCATGCGAGTGCTCTGAACAGGGATCGTTTTCCCCAAAGGCATCTTCGAGGAGCATCGGTCAAACATCGGACTGCCGGATCCGGCTTACACGTTCCGGAGTGCAGCAGTCATCGCATCGGTGCGCAACATAATCCCGTCGCCAACATGCCATGCTGCCTCTACAAGCGCGAAGCCCATCGGCGGGTGTATGCGACCGCCGGTGAGCCAACAAAGCGGAAGCCCCCGCTCCAGCAGTCGGTTTGGAGCTGAGTCAGATGCCTCCTTATTCCTTCACATCCACCGAGCAACATTCCAGGGTTGCTTTCCCGTCATTCAACTACTTGCGTTACGGGGGGGAGCTGGCGGGAGCCAAGAGCACGAGTATTCTGACCGCCGTAGCGCGTGTTCAGTCGATTCCCTATTCAGCGTATTGCATACTTGAGCAAGCCGTTGCATTCGATGTACTGGAGCCATGTATCCGCAATAATCGGTGATTTCCGAGTGGAAGCTCTCAACCGTAACATGGGGGAAGCCTCGCAACAGACATGGATATCAACAAGATAGAAGCTCGTGACACATCTAGGAATAGCTGGAATTGTCTCGGCGGGATCTCTTGGCGCGGATTTTGCATTACCAATTTTCTGATCTCCCTGAACCCATGATCGTATTCCAAAGTGAGTTCAAATCCATGATTCCTCAACGACGAACACGTGTCGTAGCATGGAAATTGTTGTCGCCAAGCGTGTCCCAATTTGGGACTCTGGATCTGAACGCTTCGACGACGGGTTCCTCTGTGGGCGATAATTCCACGTCGTGCTCCAGTAGTATGGGAGGAATTCATTATCCGTTTGTATCGGGGGCATGCTCTGCCACACGTAGCTCCGGAGGATCGACATCTACAGCACGGCTACTAGTCGACGACCTTTGCCCTTTCGAATGCACTACGTCGCTTGGTGCCAATCATGCATTTTCGGGCGTAGGTACGCATCCTCGTCCGTCCCTGCAGCCCTCCGCCACCCTGACGCGTACGATGGACAAGATCCGCAGTAATTCCAATCCGTCACGCTTGCATCCTTGCAGTTGGGATCTGTCTGATGGGAATCCCGGCCGAGTGCATTTCAAGAAGTCCGCGAATCGCCGATCCCATGTTGCGAGCGGGAATGCTATATCGTCCGATCGGGGATCGAACAATACGCACGAGCGTGGCCTGCATGTGTTCCATACGCCAGGTATCGGTCAGACCACGAGGCGAAATGGGGATAGTCGGGAAGTATGCTTCGCATCCACGCACGACAGTCAGGATTTCGCAGTCATGAGGTCGGGAGCGGATGGCACCGTTCTTCACAAGCTCACCGCGTTATGCGTGCGCATCGAGTGCAACGAGGTGAAACCGGGCTGGCAGGGGGCTTGGTGGCGGAACACTACCAATAACACCTTCAGGTGCTCAGATGATGGTGACGTGCGGAACACCATCGACTTCATGCCAGGATATGGACATTCCTTCATTCCGAAGAACCGCAACTACACCGACATGCTCGGCGACGCATCGCGAAAGAGAAGCCATCTGACCTCCAGTCCATACCGGATCGATTATGACGGTGGCGGTGATTCTTTCACCATCGTGCTGCCTCATCGTTCGACGCCGCCTGCTGGTGTGCGACCACGCGCCGCGTATCCGAGCCACTACATTCCCGCGACAACCCTCGGCTTCTCCCTGAGCGAGGCGACACCGGCGCGCATCACCGTGCATACCCTGACGGATTGGCTGCTCGCGACTCTGATGGACCATGCCCAGATGAATGCCGGTTTCCATACCGTTGGATTGCACAGCGAAGAGCTGTCCTACGGGACGTATGTGATTGAGCTGACCGCAGGTGGAACGCTGCTGCACACAGGTGTTGTGCAGAGCACGTAGTACCAGAGAGAGGAACACGAAGAAGCCGGTTGCCCAGGTCCGTCGGGAATAGCGGTCCCGACGGACCAGCGGGAAGATCGGGAAGCAGGTTGGTCATCCGACCCAATGAACAGGATCACGTCAAGCAGCGGAGCGAAGTATGGAGATTCCGTTTACCTTCGCGCAACGGTCCTATCCCTTGAACCCAAGCGCGATAATCACTTTCACGCTCGAAGAACAACAGGAGATATCGCTGACCATTTACGATTCCTATGGACGCGTAATTCATACCCTGTACGATCAGGCAATTATGAAATCCGGCTATCACCAGCTCCAGATATTCGGCGACGCCTTCCCAGTGGAGGGATGCTACGCCCGCCTGCTAACCAAGCATGGCATTCAGCAGCGCACACTTGTGGCGGTCGGAAATCATCAAGGAGGTTGATACTATCGCAGAGAACATGCTGAGGAGAGAGACGCGCCCTTCCGCAACCAGGGGGGGCGTTCTTTTTTTTTCGTGCTTTTCGAAGGTTTCGCATATCCATTGATAGAGAGTCGTGAGAGTGAGGGGAGTACGGAGGAATGTGTGACCGGGCATGCTTGCATCCGATGCGTTGGACGTGGGTTGACACCAAATCCGCATTCCAAGATTCCACCTTACTCTCATCTCCTCCTTGAACATGCTTCATCCGTTCCGGCGCGGATGCTGGTCGACAAGCACACCGCAGTGACAATGATTCCGGAGTTTTTTATATTCCTTTTTCGTCAACTGGGCGCCTTCACCTCCATGGGGTTCTCGCGTGTCTGATTCCGCAGTGGACATTCTCATTGTCGATGACGAGGAAATGATTTGCTTCGTGCTCACCAATCTGTTCAAGGTGCACGGCTTCCATTGTCGCTCTGCTTCGCGGGGTGATGTGGCATTGGCGATGATTGCCGAAAAGACACCGTCACTGGTCGTGCTCGACATACGCATGCCAGGTCTGAGCGGCTTCGATGTGCTGCATCGCGTCAAGCAAAGTGATCCCCACATCCCCGTCATTCTCATGACCGCGCTGTCGGGCGTGCGCGACGCCGTGGAAGCCATGCGTGCCGGGGCTTTCGATTACATTGCGAAGCCGTTCAACAACAACGATATGATCGCTGTGGTGCGCCGGGCGTTGGAGAGCAGCAAAACCGCCGCGGTGGAGGAGGAGGAGGACGAAGCCAGTTTCGAACTGCACCCGGCGTTCGCGTCCATGGGCCAAGGCGCGGCGGTGCGGACTCTCGCCAGGCGCTGTATGAAGTTTGCAAGCAATACGCATCCCATTCTCATTGTCGGTGAGATCGGTACAGGCAAGCGGATGCTGGCGCGCATACTCCACGAACTTTCCGGACGCGGCGGTTCCTTTATCGCACAAGAATGCACCGGCGCGGATTACCGCGTTTTGCGACGGGAGATGTTCGGCTCCGCCGAAGGCGATGGTGCCGAGAACACACGCGGTCGCATGGATTTCGCATCTGGAGGTACGTTGCTGATCGAGGGTATCCACGAGGCGCCTATGCTGTTTCAGGAAACCCTCGCCGATGTGATTCGCAGCGGTATGTACTCCCCCGACGGCGGCGAACACTTGCACGACAATACCGCACGACTCGTGCTCACCGCCACACTGAGTGGCAATATTCTCATCGAGGATGTTGGCATCAGTCCGTATTTGCTCGATACACTCACCGACTATGCGCTCACCCTGCCTGCGTTGCGCGAACGGAGGGAGGATATTCCGGATCTCGCTGCCAGGTTCATCAAGGACGCCGCCGAGGAGTTGGGCAAAACCGCACGCGGCATCACACCCAACGCTCTCGAGTTGCTGCAACAGTACGATTGGCCCGGCAACGTGCATCAACTCAAGGCCGTGATCCGCCGCGCCGTGTTGACCGCGCATCGTACCATTGATGTGGACAATCTGGAGTTGCCCTCCACCGCGCGTGGTAAAACCGTGCCCGTGAGCGAGCGTGTGCTCGCCGATTCGCCCATGAAGGAACAGGTACGCAGACACATCGCCGAAATCGAACGCCAGGTGCTTCTCGATACACTGCGTAAAACTGGATGGAACAAGGCCAAGGCCGCCCGCATGCTGCAGGTGACCTACAAGACCATGCTGAAAAAAATTCAGGACTACAGACTCGATAATCCTTCCTGATCAGGACGACCCGATGACCGCGACCCCCGGCGAGCCCCTCGTCACCGCAATCCGCGCCGTACTCGATGCCGCGCCCTACGCCGCCTACCTTTTGGACGAGGAGTTCCGCGTTGTGTTTGTCAACACCGCCGCCATCGCCCACACCGGCTGGCCTGCCGCCGATGTGCTTGGCAACAATCCCGGCGATGTGCCACTGTTTGGGTACAGCTTCATTCACAGCGTGCAGCCCGCCTTGCAGCGTTCGGGGCAGTGGAGTGGCGAAGCGGTACGTTTCCTCCCCGACGCGTCGCAGCGCACTGTACGCGCGCATTGGACAGCGATCAAGCATCTGCCTTCGATTGCCTACATCGGTGTCGAACTCGATATCACCGAGCGCAAGGCCCTGGAAATCGAGCTCGCCCAATCCCGCAAGCTCGCGAAAATCGGTATTCTCTCCGAGGGCATCGCGCATGAATTGCGCAACCCTCTGAGCTACGCGCTCAGCGCCGCGCAATTGTTGGGTGACGAACGGCTGCCGCCGGAAGTGCGTGAGCAATGCCTGAACACCATAAGCACCGGATTGAAAAAAGCCGGGCTGATCGTGGAAAATCTCCTTTCACTGGGACGTCCCGCAGCACGCATTTCACGAGCGCCCGTGCTTGTGGCGTCGGTGGTCGACGAAGCCATCGAGGCCGTATCCAATCACGGAGCGTTCCGGAACGTGCGCATCGAGACCACGTTCCCGGAGCAGCCGCTTCGCGTTTCCGGCAACCACGATATGCTGGTGCAGGTGCTGCACAATGTACTCACCAACGCGTTGAACGAAATGCCGGAGGGAGGTCGTATTGCCATCGAGGGAGAGGAAACGGAAACGCGTGTTGTGCTCAGTGTGCGCGACAGCGGCCCCGGTGTGACGGAGGAACAGCTCAAACATCTGTTCGATCCATTTTATACATCTTCCTCCAACGGCAAAGGAACGGGACTGGGATTGACACTCTGTCATTTCATCATGAAAGAACACGACGGCAGCATCGAGATTGAATCCACTCCCGGCAACGGAGCGTGTTTCACCCTGACATTTCCCCTCGCCCAGGACGAAGCGCTAGAACCCGATTCCGCCGAATAATGTTACATTGAAGTTACCCGCCGGACAGCACTATCATGGTGTACCGGCAGATTCTTCACTCCCGGAGTTTTGATGAGTACCACTGCCATATTCAACGAACAGGACGTCCGTACCGCGCTGTGCACGGTGCAGGCGCCGTATATGAGTATCGATCTCGTTGCCGCCGGCATGCTGCACGATGTGCGGGTGGACGGCGCTGATCTCGCTCTCACACTCGAATATCGCGTACCGCCGCTGCGTGTGCGCGAGGCATTCGAGCAGCAGGTTCGCACCGCGCTTGCGAAACATATCCCGAAACTTGGTGAGGTCACCATTGATGCGCGCGTGAACATTCCCGCGGCAGGCGATCCCTCCTCGCGCGGGGTGTTGCCCGGCGTGCGCAACACCATTGCCGTGGCAAGCGGCAAGGGTGGCGTTGGTAAGTCCACAGTTGCGGTCAATCTTGCCGTGGCACTCGCGCGATCCGGTGCCACAGTGGGACTGATCGATGCCGACATCTACGGGCCCAGCATTCCCCTGATGATGAACGTGCATGAACAGCCCCGCGCGTATCGCGATCAGGATAAAACCCGGCTTCTGCCAACGGAGAATTACGGCGTCGCACTCATGTCCATCGGTTTTCTGGTCAAGCCGGAGGACGCGCTGATCTGGCGCGGACCCATGGCGGGCGGCGCATTGAAGCAGTTCCTCACCGATGTGGATTGGGGCGAACTCGATTATTTGCTGTTCGATCTCCCGCCGGGGACGGGCGACATACAGCTTACACTCTCGCAGTCGCTGCCCTTGACCGGTGCGGTGATCGTCACCACGCCGCAGGACATCGCTCTCGCCGACGCACGCAAGGGCGTGCGCATGTTCGAAAAAGTTGCCGTGCCCATACTGGGTCTTGTGGAAAACATGAGCTACTATGTGTGTTCTTCCTGCGGCAACCGCGATCATGTGTTCAGCCATGGCGGGGGACGCGCGACGGCGGGCGAGTTGAACGTGCCGTTCATTGGCGAGATTCCTCTCACCACCGCGGTGCGCGAAGGCGGCGACAAGGGCATTCCCATTGTGGAAATGCAACCGGATGGTCCCATTGCCTCGAGTTTCTTCGAAGCCGCGTTACAACTTGCCGGCACGGTATCCGAACGGAATCTCACGCAACCACAGTCACCTTCCATCGATATTTCGTTGTAAGCCATGGTCATCAACAACATCGACGAAGCGGAGCGCATCATCGAGGAGAGTCTCGAGGAAGTGCGGCCTCATCTGCGCGTGGACGGAGGAGACATCGAACTGGTATCGGTTTCTCCCGACGGTATCATCGAGGTGCGCTTCCTGGGCGAATGCGCCACCTGCTCGTTGGCCATCATGACGCTGCGCGCGGGCGTGGAGCGCGTGTTGATCCATGCACTGCCCAGCATACGGCGCATCGAGATGGTGTGACGGGTTCGGACTTCGTCGATAGCGGAAGGCCGTAAGGAAGGAATGGGATGGGGTGCGAACTCCATCCCATGGTTGTTTCAGGGTGGGTGAATCCACGCGCGGGAATTTTTCCATACACGAAAAATTTCCCACATTACCCTTCACCATTTCCCATCAGCAGCGGATGGATGTGCCCGATGGAAGAACAGAGCGGCGTTGTGTTCGGATTATTCGGCCACTCCGGCAAACAGGCGGCTGTGGACGCCCTCCGGGTCGCCATCACCTTTCTCGAACAACGGGAAATCCCATTTTTTGTGGATGAGGATATCGCCGCGCTGCTGCCATTCAACTTGGACGATGAATCCTTCGGCGCTGTCGCTCCCCGCGCC
Organism: Bacteroidota bacterium; assembly: GCA_035914695.1. GTDB lineage: Bacteria > Bacteroidota > Ignavibacteria > SZUA-365 > SZUA-365 > JAOSJT01. The sequence goes on from JAMIQH010000300.1 coordinate 26,059, forward strand.
ACCATCGCGCGCGAGGCGGATTTCGTCATCACCTTCGGAGGCGATGGGACGTTGCTCGCCGCCATTCAGGCAACGCTTCCATTCGACACGCCAGTACTGGGTGTAAACCTGGGCAAGCTCGGTTTTCTGGCGGACGTGGGCGCGGATGAGGCCCTTTGGGCAATCGAGCAAATCCTGGAAAACCGCCACACCGTGGAACGTCGCATGACACTGACCGGGAGAATCAGTGGCACGGGACAGGAATTCCATGCGCTGAACGATATTGTGGTTGGTAAAAGTGGCACCGCGCGTGTGATCAGCATCGACGCCTTTGTGAATGGCGACTTCCTCGCATCCTTCCTGGCAGATGGCATCATCATTTCGACGCCCACGGGTTCGACAGCGTACTCGCTCGCCACAGGTGGCCCAGTCGTGGTGCCGAGCAGCGAGGTGATCGTCATCAGCCCGATCAGCGCGCATACGCTTACCGCCCGGCCCGTGATCGTGGCGGGAACGAGCAGTATCACCATTTGTGCTTCCACCGAGGACGGAACGCTGATGGTGATGAATGATGGGCAGGCGGTACTGCGCGACACATTGTCGGTAGACATGGAAATATCGCGGGGGCGACATTCCGTGGCATTGATTAAAAACCTTGGTCCGAATTATTTTGAAACGTTGCGTGCGAAACTCGGATGGGGGCAGGATGGCCGTTTTCACGGTGGAAGCTCCATTCGATCGCCGCATTGACCGGTAGGTATTCACCCAAACGCCAGGATTATCACCATGCAACGAGTGTTCATAGCAGCCGCGTTTTTGCTCATGCTTGCGGTATCTTCGCAAGCGCAGGATGCGGAGGTCAAGGTAGGTACACTCGGGATCGAGGATTTGATCGAATTGCCCGGCTGGTTCGGCGAGGATTTCCTCACCTATCAGCCGCAGCGGGAGTATCATGAGTCCTTGCCCAAGCACATGCAGGATGTGGAGATTCTCTGCATTCTTGGCACCTGGTGCTCGGACAGCAAGCGCGAAGTTCCCCGCATGATTCGTCTGATGCAAACCGTCAACATTCCCCCCGAAAAATTGAAGTTGATCGGTGTGGACAGGCAGAAGATCGCACCCGGAGGCGAGCAGCGGGTGTACAATATCGAGCGCGTTCCGACGTTCATTTTCCTGCGTGGCGGAAAGGAAATCGGTCGCATCGTCGAGGCACCCCTGGCTTCGCTGGAGAAGGACATGCTCGGCATCATCGATCCCGACGCGGGAAAGGGAACGCCTCCTCCGCCTCCCGCTCCGGTGGAGGAAGTCATCACCAAGGACGATGGGACGTTGGAAGTCAAGAAACCGACGGATGCCCCGGAAAAGCATCACGACAGCAGCGACGATTCACCATCGCAAAAATGACCGTTCGATACATTTTTCATGATGAGGGCGCGGCGACGCGCCCTCGCGTCGTTTTGCCGGGGAGGCGGTGATGCGGCGCTATTGTGATCGATGGCGGGAATACGTGCCATTGTGTTGAGTCAGTCCACGGGCGCTTACTCCGGATTGGACCGTGCATGATGCTTCGACCCACCCCGGCGTGTGTTCCACTCCGCGCCGTATCAATTCGAAGACTCGCCGTGGCGGGGTGACGACGGATTGGCAGCAGCCAAGAGACCATGTCATCTGCAGGCGAGCAGGGACAGGAATCCCGACTCCTGTATCCGCCTTGTGATTCCAGCCCTGAGGTTGTAACTTGTGGAAATGCGTTTGGTACGCTTCGCCCTCGCTTCACAAGCGTACATTCCGGCACATTCTGACATTTCACATAGTCATTGCTGTTTCTTTACTCAGGAGAAATGTATGGCTGAGACGAAACATGTTCCGTTCGTCCCCGCGGACACGGAGATGAAGGAGTTTACGCTACGCGCGTTGCTCATCGGTCTTGTCCTCGCTGTGGTACTGGGCGCTGCCAACGCCTATCTGGGCCTGAAGGCGGGCATGACCATCGCGGCCACATACCCGGCCGCGGTGATCGGCATGGCCCTGCTCAAGGTGATGAAGGGCTCGATACTCGAGGAGAACATGGCGCGTACCGTCGGTTCCATCGGTGAATCCGTTGCTGCTGGCGCTATTTTCACGCTACCGGCCTTTTTTGTCGCCGGTATTTGGCCGGAGTTCTTCACGCCGTCGAATTACATCACATCGACGCTGATTCTGATTTCCGGAGGCGTGCTCGGCATCATGTTCGTCGCGCTGCTGCGCCGCGTCATGGTCGAGGATCCCGAACTGCCGTATCCCGAGTCGGTTGCTGCAGCCGAGATCCACAAGGCTGGTCGTGGTGGCGGCGGTGGTTCGAAATTCCTCTTTGGCGCCATGGTTGCCGGCGCGTTGGTCAAAGCGCTGGGCATGTTCAAGGTGTTCGCGCAGGTATTCGAAACCTTTATTCCATTTTCCAAGCAGACGATCACCGGTATGGACAAAGTCCCGCTCGCCTCAGGCGCGCAGGGCGTGTCGGGAACCGGCGGCATGGTGCTGACTTCGTTCAAGATCAGCCCCGCCTATGTGGGCGTGGGGTACATCATCGGACCGAAACTGGCGTCGCTCAACTTCTCCGGCGGATTGATCGCCTGGGGATTGCTGACGCCGATCATCCTGTATTTCATCGCACCGTATCTCAACCTTCAGGAGATGGTCACCTCGATCATGGCGGCGGACAAGAGCATGTCGCAAGGTGATGCCATTCAGAAGGCGTGGATTGACAGCGCGTATCAGGTGTGGAAGTACATCGTGCGTCCCATCGCCATTGGTGGCATGCTCGTAGGTGCGAGTTTCACATTGTTCCGCATGCGTAAAAGCCTCACCGCCGGTATCGCGCGTTCGGTCAGTGACGTAAAGAAGGCAGCATCGGGTCAATCCACCGACACTCTGCGCACCGAGAAGGACATCCCATTCACCTGGACACTGCTCGGGATTTTGGGCGTCGCCGTGGCGACCTTCCTGATCACTTTCTTCCTGTTCAACACCACCTTCGTGGTCGCATTGGTGGCTGCGACGGTGATGATCATTCTCGCGTTTTTCTTTGCCGCGGTATCGGGCTATCTGGTTGGCATCATGGGATCCAGCAACAACCCGATCAGCGGACTCACTCTCACGGCGCTTGTCGTCACGGCCTTGATCATGGTGGTGCTCGGCGCTGAAGAAACGCACGGCGTTGCTTCCGTTCTCGGAGTGGCAGCCATTGTGTGCGTGGCGGCCGCTGTTGCGGGCGAGATGTTGCAGGATCTCAAGGCCGGCCACATCCTTGGTGGTACACCATGGAAAATGGAAGTCGGTGACATCATCGGCGTGGTACTTGCCGGCATTGTCATGTTTGGCGTGCTTGTTTTCCTGAACAATGGCGACATCGCCAACGGTGTGCGCGAAGGGTACACTGGTGGTTTCGGCAGCCGTGAGCTCCCCGCTCCACAAGCCAGTCTGATGGCCATTCTTTCTCGCGGCATCGTCGAGCAGCAGATGGCATGGCCTCTGATCATCGTAGGCATGCTTATGGGCGCGGCGTTCATCGCCATGCAGGTAAAGAGTCCGATGCTTGTGAGCGTCGGCATGTATCTGCCGCTCGAAACCACCTTTGCCATTTTCCTCGGTGGTTTGATCAAAGGTGGTGTCGATCTGGTGAAGGCCAAGCGCAAGGTCAACGAGGCACAGGATGCGCGTATCGAGAACACCGGCGTGCTTCTCGCCTCGGGTCTCATCGCCGGCGAAGCGCTGGTGGGTCTCATTTTCGCGGGCTTCGCCGCCTTCGAAATGTTCCCGGGCGCGGTGTTCGAGAATCCGTCGTTCATCGTCAGCTTGCTGGTGATGGCGGCCATTGCTTGGGGTTTGATAAAGATTCCGGTGAGCAACGCCGGCAATCCCAACGATCCCGCACCGCCCTCCGCAGCGCATTGATGCGCCCCATCATGAACGGTACGCAGAATCTCCCGCACGTGCGGGAGATTCTGCGTTACATCGAACGCTTCCTTCGGGATTGCGTCAGGCTTCGACCACCGACACATTGTTCCACCATCACTGAGACGGCAACGCATGTTCAGTAAGAATAAGCAGGAGTCGTTGAATCTTCTCGCGTTGATCCCACGCCGGCGGCGTGACTATGATGTCGACGAGCAAGGAATAGTCACCATCCATATGCCACGCTTCGAAAGCGCGTGGATGCGAAAATATTTCGTGCCGAAGCGACGGAATCCTTTTGTGCACACCCGACTCGACGCAGTAGGATCTTTCGTTTGGCAGCAGTGCGACGGGATCACCAGTGTGGCGGGCATCGCCGAGCGCATGCGCGAGCATTTCGGCGAGGACGCCGAACCGGTGCATGACCGGCTGGCGCTGTTCATACGTGTGTTGTTTCGTCGCACTTGGATCAGTTTGCACCACGAGGACGGCACTGCGATTCAGTGAACAGTTCCGGCACGCAGGGGGAGGAGGAGAGTATTTGCGCGAATTCCCCGCGATAGTTGTCTGCCTCCGTCGCGCGTGCTATGTTACCATGTTCTAACCCACACGGACGACCGATATAGATGGTCGCCGCGTTCGTTTCTCACCATCACAACCACCCGGACATTATGGAACAGATCAAGACCGCGCTCAATGAATCGAAGGCCGCACGGTGGACCGCGTTGTTCCTCATCGCGTTCTCGATGCTCGCCGCGTACTTTTTTGTCGACATGCTGGCACCGCTGCAGCAGCTCCTCGAAGTGTATTACAAATGGAATCCCGAAGTGTACGGGACGTTTTCGGGTTCCGAGTACTACCTGAACATGTTCGGTTTCCTGTTGGTGTCGGGAATCATATTGGACAAAATGGGCATTCGTTTCACCGGGGTGTTTTCGACACTGCTGATGTTGCTCGGTGGTGCGGTGAAGTTGTATGCGTTGACTGATTATTTCAATGCTGGTGGTTTCGGCTTCGATTTTCTGAATTCCTTCATGCCATGGATGCCCGCATCCGCGAAGCTTGCATCGGTAGGATACGCTATATTCGGTATTGGTGTGGAGATGTGCGGTATCACCGTTTCGAAGACCATCGTGAAGTGGTTCAAGGGCAAGGAGCTGGCTCTCGCCATGGGTATGGAAATGGCCACCGCGCGCATGGGAGCTTCGGGAGCGTTTTTCTTCTCCGCACTCATCGCCGACGGCGTACCCAGTCGTTCGGTGGTTGTCGGTTGCGCCTTGTTGTTCATCGGCATGCTCGCCTTCCTGACGTACGTGATGGCCTTTGATAAGAAATTCGACAAGGAAATGGGTTTGGACAAAAAGGGCAACGACGGTTCATCGGAGGAATTCAAGCTCAGCGATCTCGGAAAAATCGTCACCAACAAGGCCTTCTGGTACATTTCGTTGTTATGCGTGCTGTTCTATTCCGCGGTATTTCCCTTCTTGAAATACGCAGTGAACATGATGCAGAACAAGCTCGACATTGCTGCCGAAACCGGAGGATTGATATCTGGATTGCTGCCGGTAGGTACGATCCTGCTCACGCCGATCATCGGCAACTACATCGATAAAAAGGGCAAGGCCGCATCCACGATGATGTTGGGCGCAGCACTTCTTTTCGTTTCACACCTCATTTTCGCGATCGCGCCGCCCAGCATGCCGCTGTACATTTTCGCCATTCTCGTTCTCGGCGTGGCGTTCTCGCTCGTGCCGGCTTCCTTGTGGCCTTCTGTTCCCAAGGTGGTGGAGGAGCGATATCTCGGCTCGGCGTATGCGGTGGTGTTTCTCATTCAGAATTGGGGGCTTGGTCTCATTCCTGCCATGATCGGTATCATACTCACTGCGGTAAATCCCGGTGTAGCCGATGCGCTGGCGGCGGGTGATACAGCTGCGCGTTACGATTACACCATTCCCATGCTGGTGTTCGCATCGCTGGGAGTATTCGCGTTGTTCTTCGGCTATTTGCTTCGCGGCGAAGACAAGAAGAAGGGCTACGGCCTCGAAGCGCCGAACATCAAGTAGCGGGGTGTGTCCCATGAAACAGGCGCGGTATCCGTTGGAAAACGGATACCGCGCCTGTTTTACATGGAGATTAGTATGGACGAAAGGCCATTTCCGGTAGTCGATCGCAACTATTTGTCCTGCTCCGGCATACGCCGGGCGACCAACATCGTGATATCATCGGACTGTGGCGCACCCTCCGTAAAGCGGAGCACCTCATCCCGTATGCAGGACAACGTGTCGCACGCGTCGCGTTGTCTGCATTGCGCCACAAGGTCGCGTAACCGATCGTCGCCGAACTCCTCCATGTCGCTGGAAAGCGCTTCATTCACGCCATCCGTGTAGCAGACAAGTGTGTCGCCCGCCTCCAATACCACAGTGCCAGAGGAGTATGGAGGAGGAGTGCTCAGAATTCCGAGAATCAGTCCACCTTCCGACAGGGAGGTCATTTCTCCATTGGCACGAGCGATATAGGGAGGATTGTGTCCGGCATTGACGTAATGAAACTCGTGCGAGACAGTATTCAGCACGCCCCAGAAGAACGTAATGAATTTGTCGATACTGGTATTGCCGTGAATCAGGGCATTTATACGCGTGGTGGCTTCGGGCAAGGGAAGGCGTAGCGGTGCGATGGTGCGCAGTGCGGCTTGAACATTTGCCATGAGCAAGGCGGCGGGTATACCTTTGCCGGCCACATCTCCGATTGCGAGAATGTATTCTTCGTCACTGAGACGGATCACGTCGTAGTAATCTCCCCCGACTTGCTGAGAACTCTCATTGATTGCCGCGAGGGAATATCCCACGATCCGCGGCAAATCTTTTGGTAGCAACCCCTGTTGAATGGTTTTCGCGAGACTCAATTCCTTCTCGATCCGCTGCTTTTCCACCATTTCGGCAAACATCCGTGCATTCTCCAGCTCGGAAATCGTCATACGGGCGAGAGCGGAGAGATATTCAAGGTCGTCGCGATCAAAGCGCTCGCCGCCCACGCGATCACCGAGACAAAGGACGCCACGGAGAGCATTCTGCGATAGCATGGGAACCACGGTGCCTATCCCCAGTTTGTGCAACCATAGTTCGAGATCGTTCTCAGGCATTCGACGTGGGGAGAACTGTATGGTTTCACGCAGGTCCATCAACTTCTGCTGCATGTCGACGTTGGGACGGAAGTCCGGCAGACGAACTGTGGCGGGTCGCAATTGAGTTCCATCCCAAACGAAGGCCACGTAGCGGAGGACACGAAGCTGTCCCATGAGCGCATAGCCGAGAATGCGAAGAATGGCATCAGCGTCGAAGGTGGTGTTCATTTCACGGCTGAGTTCGAACAAGGTATTCATTTCCTGAATCTTCTTGTCGAGTCGGCGATTCACCTGTCGCAACTCCTCGATGATCACAGCACTGCGCACAGCCGTGGCCGCCACTGCGGCAACGCTTTCGAGGAACATGATGTCGGCGGTTCCATACGGTTTATCTCCGATGCGTTTTCCCAGGCCCACGATACCGACCATGCGGTCCTCGAGACGCATAGGAATAACGATATGCAGGGCGCAGCGTTGACAGCAGCGTGCGAATTCCCGAACATCGTCCACCGGGTGTTGGAAGAGAGCATCGACGTACTGCACGTGTTCCCATTGCACCGGCAGGGGGAACTCCTCTTCAAGATCCACACCGCTCAATCCTTTGAGAGAGCGGAGGCGGTAGTGAGCGGCACTGCTTTCGACGAGAAGGGCACTGCGGGTGACGAGCAGTTTGCCCATGCAGGTGAGGAGCACATTCCCGAGGATGAATTCCAGGTCTGTGGACGCGTTCAGCACGTTGCTCAGTTCCAGCAGGGCAGCGCTGTCGGAAGTGCTTTCACGCGCGGCGTTCTCGGAGGAGAATCCGTTGGCCATGGGGTTCTGATCGTGTTGATTCCGCGAATTCACTCTGGCATCAAGGATGTGATGTGAGTAATATACGAAAATGGTGGCGAAGGGGAGGCGGGAGTTCGTGGGGAAGGATGTGAAACATCCTACCCGGCGTGTGAATGGATGCGGATTCATGAATCCGCATTTCCGTATCCATACAACGTAAACTCAGGCCAAGAAGGAGCTCCTGCCCCTCGAACCGTTATGAAAACCCCATCACAGCGGCAGTATTCTCGACTCCCATATCCCGTTTCACCACCGCAAACCCACATTTCCACCTTTCAACGCGCACCCTCCCGCTCCGCACGGACCGCCTGGCTTCCCGGAGTGTTTTCGGATTGATCTGTCGGCTATATTGGCCGGTAGACGCGGGCGCCCCTGCTATGCGTGCCAGCGCTCGAGGGCAAGAATGCGTGGGCTGGCACGGTCTCGCGGGGTCATCCCGCCGGGTACGAGACTCTCTGCCGCCCGACAGGCGCCGCTCCCTCCCGCAATGCGGATACATGAATCCGCATCGGGCCATTCCCGTTCCCTGGAAGGCAGCGTCACCACATACGCCCACCCCAACACCATCCCCTCCACACCGCGCTCCTCCCCGTCTTCACGCAGCATCACCTCCGCAAACCCCATCCCCACACGCTCCACCACCTCAGCCGCCTCCGCTGCGTCGAACAACACCCGATCCCGATACCCCGCGCCCCAGTACGCACCACCCTCCCTCCCGCGCAACCGATTGATGCGCCGCGCGCTGTTCATTTTCAAGCGTCCCACGAATAACGGAATCAACGCCATGCGCCGCTGATACAGCGTCTCGCTCATCAACAACAATAGGCGACGCAGCAGACGCGGACGCGACACCACCGTGAGTACCAGCACCACAAGCAAGGGCTGCACGTCAAGTGCGTCGAGACGCATATGCGCGCCCTGGCGGTGCAGCGATTCGCCGACCTCGCGCAGCAACGCACGGCCCTCGGGGGTGAGGTCGCGGCGGCCTTTGCGATTGCGGACCAATGGGGGTGATTCTTCGCGGACGGGTAATTCGAGATAATACGTGCCAGGACTGGAGTAATCGTGCTCGGGACAGCGCCGCGCGCTCAGTCTACCGTTTCGTGTCATGACCGGCCTCCCTACCGATACGTGAAACAGATGCAAAGTGCAATGATAGCGCGAATGAACGTGGATTCCAAGCAATTCTACATCTCCAATCGCCATACCAATAGGTTGGCATGTCCAAACCGAATTGCGAGCAGGATTGGATTGATTACCAACGCGTCCATCGACTGGAACAATGGTACATCAGTGGGTGACAGGAGATGCGTGGGTGACAGGAGATGAGAGAGAGGGGCGTGATAATGCGGAGTAGGAGAAATGCAAAGGGGAGTGGTGCAGCTCAGGCCGGAAGATACTTGCTGAGACGAATCGTGTTCAGTTGACCAGGTGCCTGCAGATACTCGACCTCGTCCATGAGCTTTTTCATAAGAACAATCCCGAGACCACCATGGCGCAGCTTGCGGAAGTACTCTTTCATGTCTGGAGTGCTGTATTTACTGCTGTCGAACGTGATACCCGTATCAACAATTTCCACGATGAACTTCGGGGTGCTTCCGCGCTCACGCGTTTCACTGATGCGGATCTCAATGACTCCCTCGGGATTGTAGCGATATGCATGCTTGATGATGTTGGTGCAGGCCTCGTCGATGGCCAGCTCGATTTTGCCCACGTCGCTCTCGTCGAAGCCAAATCCACGTGCAGCATCGGCAACGAAGCTTCTGATGTCTCCGAGTAGTTCCGTTCTGCTATTGACGCGGAGAGAGCGGGTAGTATGTTCGTTTGTCGGTGCCACGGATTCCGTCTATCGTCCGAATGGGCAAAACTGCATTCTTCTACGAGAGTTTTTCGGATTTGTTCAGAAATTTCCCCACCGCTTCATCCTCATCCGGGAAAATTTCGTAGAGCATCGGAAAGCCGAGGAGATCGAATACGTTGAACACGCGAGGTGACATGTTGCTGAGCTTGATGTCGCCCTGATTGCGGCGTACGTCCTCAATGAACTGCATCAACACGCCAAGACCGGCGCTGCTGATATAGGACAAGTCTCGGAAGTTCACCACGATGTTGAACCGCCCCTCATCGATGTTGGATTGGAAGGTCCGCTCCAGTTCGGGTGCGGTGTGTGCATCGAGGTAGCCTTTAAGGTCGAAGACCGCTACGCTCTCCCGGTGTCGTACACCTACCGAAAAATCACTCATAATTGTTTCCTCGCAACAGCAATGATTCGAAGCGGTAATTTATTCCATTCTGGCGGCATATCAAACGTTACTTCCAGCGCACCACGAGAATCGTCATGTCGTCGTCCGCCGTGGAACGACCGCTGAAGTCATGAACCGCGCGCAGGACCGCATCGAGAATGTCTCCGGCGCTTGCGGAAACATTGCTGAGCACCACGTCTGCTAAGCGCTCGGTTTCGAACTGTTCATCCTCGGCGTTGCGCGCCTCGGTAATACCATCGGTGTAGAGTACCACAATATCGCCAGCATGCAATGGAAGTCGCTCTTCCTGCAAGGCCTCAGCGAATCGTTCGCCGGCATCAAGTCCCAGGGCGATTCCCGATGGCTGAAGAAAACGTGCCTCGCCGTCGTGGACGTATAGAAGCGGACAGTGTCCTGCGCGTGCGAAGCGCAACTCCCCCTGTTCTGTGTCCAGCATGGCGTAGAGTAGACTGATGAACGAGCGCCTATCCATGCTGCGGCACAAGGTCTCGTTCAGGCGGCGCAACAGGTCGCCCGTATCGGAGACTCCGGCACTGTACGTCTGGAACATGCCCTTGAGCTGCGCCATGTAAAGCGCTGCCGACACACCCTTGCCCGATACGTCTCCAACCACCATGCCGAGCTTCGATGGACCCACGTCCTGCACGTCGTAGTAATCGCCCCCGACTTCGTAGGCAGGAATCGACCGTGCAGCGATGTCGTAGCGTGGTGACGATGGGAGCGATTGGGGCAGCAGACTTTGCTGCATCTGTTGTGCAACCAGCAATTCCTGCTCCATTCGCTCCTTGACGATGGATTCACGAATCAAACGGCTGTTCTCCATCGCCACTGAAACCATGTCCGCGAACGCGTACAGTATGGTGATCACGTCGCGGTCGAATTCATAAGGATTGCGTTTGGTGACGCACAGAAGCCCTATGGTGCCTCCGTGACTGCTCAGCGGGACAATCACGAGAGAACCGATGCCGTTGCCTTCTCGAGCATCTGGATGGATGCGTCTGTCGCTGGTGAAATCTTGAATCAGGACTGGTTTGTCCGTTTCAAACGCAAGCGCCCGTAGCGGCGAGCCGTCGGCCAATCGTAGCTCCTCGATGCGCTGCGCATTGATGTTCCGTACACTAGCTGGCAGGATTACGCAGTCTGATCGCCCGGATGATGGCGTGTTCTTCTGCTTGCCATCCCTGGGCACAACTTCGAGCCAGGCGGCGTTTCCCTCGGTTACCTCGAGCGCAAGATGCGTTGCGGTGGATGCGAGTTCTTCGAAATCGAAGACCTGTGTTATTAGTCGACTCAGATTCTGCAGGGAGGAGATTTCGGCTTTCTTACGATCGAACTCCTTCGCGGTGGGGAGGTGGAGGAGTGTGCTCGCGAAACCCACTCCCATGTACACCGCACCGAATTCAAAGATGATCGACACCAGTCCATAGGCGATCGGGTGATACCACTGCAATGCGTTGTATAGCGTATCGTCACCGGAAGTGTACACGCTCAAGATGATGAAGAACATCGAAGCAAAAAGCATGAACACCAGATTCAGCAGCTTCTCGCGACGCGAAAGTGTCAGTATCCACGAGAAACGGAATACGTTGAACAACATCGCCAGAACGGTGAGTGCGTGAAACAACGTCGCGAAAGCATCCGCGTTTTCGATACCCAGGCCATTGGGACTGCTGATGTACTGCAGCAGCACCGCTATCGAGAACAAGACGAGAAATATCGTGAAATTCCTGCGGGTCTGTCTCCGACGTTTGATAAAGAGCAGGACGGAAATCCAGATGAACACCAACATCGCCACCGTCAGGCCCGCAGTGGCGAGAATCCCTGCCCCGACGAGCGACGAGTACCCATCCGGTGCGATCACACCACCAACGGTCTGAAACTCCACAGTCATCGCAAATTGAAGAATGCCGATGAGCAGGAGCAACATCGTCACCAGTACCACGATGCGACTGACCAATTGCATGGGTTGTGTGTCGTCGCTCGCGCGCAATCCCGAAAGGAGCCATGCTGTGCTCGAAGCGAGGGTGACCGCCAATAGCACGGTGTGCAAGGCACTCGAACCGGGCGATCCCGCGTCCGAGAGCGCATGCAGCACAACGAGGAGTATCACATCCGCGATGAATGCCGCGATGGCAATAATAAGCTGCACGTTTCGTCGCATGGCATGATGGATGGTATGAGTAACTGCGGCTTTGTCCAGCGTATGCGAAACCCGACTATACGCAATTTCATCGCCCGTGTTGCGTAATATACGAGTTGCGTGGTATTTCGGGCAGGGGATTGTTGGGATTCGCAACGAGTGCGCAGAGCCGAGGTGGGGCGAAACCTTTGGACGCGGATGAGCGCCTTGGTATTTTACAATGATGGAGCACTCCAACATATCCACCTCGGTGGCACATCCACTGATAGAATCCCGTGTTTTGCGGAAATGGTATCCCGTCCGCGGAAGTCTGTTCTCCCGTGTGCGTGGGCACGTGCGCGCGGTGGATGATGTCTCGCTCAGCATTCATCGTGGTGAGGTACTCGGACTGGTGGGTGAATCGGGCTGCGGGAAAAGCACGCTGGGCCGGTTGATGCTGCGTTTGTTGCAACCCACCTCCGGTCGCGTACTCTTCGATGGTCTCGACGTGGAGCAGATTGTCGCTCAGGATGTTCTGGGTTTTCGTCGCCGCGCGCAAATCGTGTTCCAGGACCCCTATTCCTCCCTGAATCCTCGCCTCACGGTCGGGAGCATGCTGCGCGAGGTATTGCATGTGCATGGTATCGCCCCGAGGCAGGAAATCCCGGAGCGCATCGCGAATCTGCTTCGTATGGTTGGTCTCAACGATTTTCACGCTCGCCGTTACCCGCATGAATTCAGCGGTGGGCAACGTCAGCGTATTTGCATCGCTCGCGCATTGGCGGTGGATCCCGTGTTCCTGGTTTGCGACGAACCCGTTTCGGCACTCGATGTTTCCATTCAGGCACAGATTCTGAATCTTCTCACCGAACTGCAGCAGCAACTCACACTAACATATTTATTCATCTCGCACGATTTGTCCGTGGTGCAACATGTTTCCCACCGCATCGCCATCATGTACCTCGGACGGATTGTGGAACTGGGGGAAGTCGACCGCGTCATGAACCATCCACTGCATCCATACACGCGGATGCTATTGGATGCGGCACCGGTGGCAGATCCACGAGCGGTGAGGAAAAAACCACCGATCGTACAGGATATGCTGCATCCGCTGAATCTTCCACCCGGTTGCAGCTTCAGGCCGCGCTGCTCCGCTGCGCGTCCGGAATGCGCCGTGCACGCCCCCTCGCTGGTGAGTCTGCACAAGGCCCATGCGGTGAGCTGTTTCCTCTACAGCGATCCTGGCACAACATCCTCATTACCAGAATCCGCTAGAGTCGATGGAGCATGACAGTGTTCAGTCGCATTGATGAACCCATTCCGCCGCTGCGCGGCGATATAGACGCAATCCCATTCCGGGATAACGGTCGCGCTCTGTTGCTGCTACGCGATCCCGCTGGCTACTCCGAACAACTCCTCACCTTTCCGGCCGAAGCGGGCATGCTCTTCTCGCTCTTCGATGGCACTCGAAGCGTGGCGCAGCTTTGCGCCGAGTTTCGTGATGCGACAGGAGAGAACGTAGGGGAGGAGACGATACTTTCGATCATTCGCACGCTCGACGAATGCGCTTTTCTCGATACCGAGCACTTTCGCAAGCTCCGAGCCGAGAGGGATGAAGATTACATGCGTCAACCTCTTCGCGAAGCGGTGCATGCGGGAGCTTCCTATCCCGAGGATCCCGGAGAATTGCGGGCCTTTTTCGATTCATTGTTCGATGCAGACGCGACGGACGTTCATGCGGGTCGTCTGGCCGGCGTGCTCGCCCCACATATCGATTTGAGCATCGGACCCCAAGTGTATGTGCCGGCCTTCCGCCACTTGGCCACGACAACTGCCGACACGGTGGTGATATTGGGAACGGCGCATTCGGAAGTCGACGACCTGTTCATTCTTACCGAGAAACATTTCGTGACTCCGCTAGGCACCATGACCACGGATGAGGCGTTCGTGCGTGAACTCCGCGAGCGCATGGGTGATGTGCTCACGCGCCGCGATACGCCGTTCCGCATGGAGCACAGTATCGAGTTTCCTGTGCTCTTTCTCCAGCATGTATTCGGAAACGAGCGCGTGCGTATTGTGCCGATACTGCTCGCGGGTTTCGACGGCCTGCTCTACAGTGGATTGCGTGCCACCTCATCCGCGCGCTACACCGCTTTCCTCACGGCATTTCGCGAAACAGTCGCCTCACTGGGCCGAAACGTGGTATTCGTGCTGAGCGTGGACTGGTCGCACGTGGGAAGGAAGTTCCACGATCAGGTGGATGCAGCCGAGGTGTTGGATGCTGTGCGCGCCTCGGATCATGAGCAACTCGCCGCGTTGGAAGCCGCCGACTACGAGCGCTTTTTCTCCTTGCTGGAAGCGGGTCGCAATGCCACGCACATCGATGGTTTTTCCTGTATCACCACGTTCTTCGATCTTGCTTCGCCGCGGCGTGGCGCGCTGCTTGACTATCAGATCTGGCACGAAGAGGAACGAGCGTCGGCGGTGAGTTTCGCCAGCATGGCATTTTTCCATGGCGGGAACGATGAGTCCCCGAAGCCATGCGAGGAGCGGCTCTGAGACATGGAATTTATCGACACACACTGCCATTTATACTGGGACGATTTTTCTCGTGATCGCGGTGACGTGCTCCTCCGTGCTCGTGAAGCGGGAGTGCGCCGCTGCATCATCCCTGCCACGGATCTGCGTACGGCGCGACAAGCATTGGATATTGCGCATGCGCACGACGGTGTGTACGTCGCTGTGGGAGTACATCCGCACGATGCCGCACAGGCCCCTGTCGATGCCATCGCGCAACTACGTGCACTTGCCGCCGATCCACTTGTGGTTGCCATTGGAGAAATCGGGTTGGATTACTACTACGATTTTTCCGCTCCGCATCAGCAATGGTCCTTGCTGCACGCGCAGCTCGACCTGGCCCGTTCGTTGGACCTGCCGGTGATCGTTCACAACCGTGACGCCGATGCCGATGTGCTTCGCATCATCCGGGAGTATCAGGATGGGACGTTGCGCGGACAGTTTCACTGCTTCAGTTCCTCGGCGGCATTTGCCGAGCAGGTGCTCGCCGCTGGCTTTCACATTTCCTTTACCGGTAATGTCACCTATAAAAAAAGTACCTTGGACCCGACGTTGTCGATGGTACCGGATGACCGACTCCTGATCGAAACGGATGCGCCGTTCATGGCGCCACTGCCGTGGAGAGGGAAGCGCAACGAACCCATGTACATCCCGCATATTGCCAAGCGCTTCGCCCTGACGCGGCATCAGGACGTGCAGCATATCGCGCGCATCACCACGAAAAACGCTGTCGCGCTCTTTCACCTTGACAACAGAGGACTGAAGTGATGATGGATATTGATCGGGACGCGACAGCGCTGGGGAACTCCGCGACTCAATTCCGCGTGGGCACGCGTGTGCTGCGCTCCGAGGGATTGCGCAAGCGATATAAAAAGCGTTTCGTGGTGAAAAACGCCTCCGTCTCCGTGCGTCAGGGTGAAATTGTCGGACTCCTTGGTCCGAATGGCGCGGGCAAGACAACAACCTTCTATATGATCACCGGTATGATCCGTCCAACCGAGGGCAAGGTCTACTTTGACGACAAAGACATCACCGCACTGCCGATGTACAAACGTGCGCGCCTCGGCGTGGGCTATTTGCCCCAGGAGGCCTCGGTGTTTCGCCAGCTCACGGTGGAGGACAATCTGCTCGCCACGCTGGAAGTGATGGGGCTCGACAAACGCGAGCGCAAACGGCGCGCAGAGGAATTGCTCAACGACTTCAACATCGCGCACATCCGCGGCAGCAAGGGATACATGCTCAGCGGCGGCGAACGACGTCGCACCGAAATCGCACGCGCGCTTACCACGAATCCAAGCTTCATTCTCCTCGACGAACCGTTCGCGGGCGTGGATCCCATCGCTGTGGAGGATATCATGCGCATTGTCATCACGCTCAAGCAACGCAATATCGGCGTGTTGATCACCGACCACAACGTGCATGAAACGCTGTCCATTGTTGACAGGGCGTATTTGCTCTACGACGGAGACATTCTCATGGAGGGCGATTCGCGAAAGTTGGCAGAGGATGAGGAGGCGCGGAAAATCTATCTGGGAGAGAGCTTCCGTCTCGATCGCTATCAGCCCTGAGATCGCACCGGCGCCGTTGCTTTCGTCGGCATGGAACCAAAGCGCGGGCGCGGCGCGTTGTGTGAGCAATCACGCACTCTGCTTCACCATCGACGAGTTCCTACGATGTTGACATACACTCAGACTACCAGCGGCGTCACGGTCAGCGTACAGAGCTATTTTCTCGAAGACCGGTCCAATATTCTCCAGAAAAGTTTTTTCTTCGTCTATTTCATCGGCATCGAGAACAGCGGACCGGGCACGGTGCGCCTGCTTCGTCGCCATTGGTACATTCACGATAGCACCGGCAACGATTACGAAGTTGAGGGCGAGGGAGTGGTGGGCGAACAGCCGAGCATCGATGCCGGCGGACAGTACCAGTACAACAGCTTTTGCATCTTGAAGTCTTTCGAGGGATCAATGGAAGGCACGTACACCTTCGAGCGTGAGGACGGCAGTACCTTCGAGGCGGCCATCCCCCTGTTCCATTTGCGTGCGCGGTTGAATTGAATCGAACGGATAGCAGGCGTGATCGGGCGGACAGCGATGTCCGCCTTTTTTTTATCGTCCATTTGATTGATGGTCGCCGCCGAGCGAGCTGCCATTAGTGAAAACGACGAAGGCGGACCGTTGCCGATCCGCCTTCGAGATGCCTGGCAGGGAGGTCGATTATTCCGGACGTCCGTCTCCGTTGCCGTCGCCTACCACGGAGTGCTCTTCCTCACTTTCGCTGCCGCCACTCCGCGTAAAAACGAAGCCGTTGCGGTCTTCATTCAAAGTCACGTGGATGGTACTTCCCTCGGGGAAGCGTCCTTTGAGAATTTCCTCGGCGAGTGGATCCTCGACGTAATTCTGCAGCGCCCTGCGAAGGGGACGTGCGCCGTAGTTGGGGTCGTAGCCCTTGTCGGCAAGGAAATCCTTCGCATCGGCATCGAAATCGAGCACCAAGCCGAGGTGGCCCAGGCGGTCGAACAATTTGCGCGAAGAAATGTCGATGATGGTCTTGATGTGCTCCTTCGTAAGGCCGTGGAACACAATACTCTCATCAATGCGGTTGAGAAACTCGGGATTGAACAGCTTCTTGAGCGATTCCTCCAGAGTCTTCTTCATGTCGCGGTAATTGTCTTTATCCGCGGGCTCTTCGCCGAAGCCGAAGTGACCTTCGCGGCGGATTTCACGCGCGCCGATATTCGACGTCATGATCAGGATGGTGTTTTTAAAATCCACCCTGCGTCCGAGTCCGTCGGTGATGATGCCATCGTCGAGCACTTGGAGCAAAATATTGAACACGTCGGGATGGGCCTTCTCGATTTCATCCAGCAATACCACGGAATAGGGCTTGCGGCGAATCTTTTCTGTGAGTTGGCCGCCCTCCTCGTATCCCACATACCCCGGAGGCGCGCCGACGAGACGGGATACGGAAAATTTCTCCATGTATTCGCTCATATCGATGCGAACCAGGGCATCGTCGCTGTCGAAGAGATAGCGCGCAAGCACCTTGGCCAGTTCCGTTTTTCCCACGCCGGTGGGACCGAGGAAAATGAAGGAACCGATCGGGCGTGAGGGATCTTTCAGTCCGGCACGGGTGCGACGGATGGCTTTCGCCAGACTGTCGATGGCGTCGTCCTGCCCCACAATTTCACTCTTGAGTTCATCAGCCATGCGCAGCAGCTTCTGCGACTCGGACTGCGCGATGCGGTTGACCGGGATGCCGGTCATCATCGACACCACATCGGCGATCACTTCGTCATCCACTTCGTGCACGATGCTTTGGGCTTGCACTTCCCATTCACGCTTGGCGTCTTCGAGGTCGCTAAGCAAGCGCTTTTCGATATCGCGGAGCCGGGCGGCTTCCTCGAAATTCTGATTGCGTACAACGGAATTCTTCTGCGATTTGATCTTCTCGATTTCCTCTTCCAGCGCAACGATATTCTTCGGCACCACGATGTTCTGCAGGTGGACGCGCGCACCCGCCTCGTCCATCACATCAATGGCCTTGTCGGGCAGGAAGCGGTCCGTGATATAGCGGTCGCTGAGGCGCACGCATTCCTGTATGGCTTTCTCGGTGTAGCGAACGTTGTGATGTTCCTCGTACTTGTGCTTGATGTTGTCGAGGATCTGAATGGTTTCGCTGACCGAGGTGGGATCGACCATGATTTTCTGAAAGCGGCGGTCGAGTGCGCCATCTTTTTCGATGTTCTGTCGGTACTCGTCGAGTGTGGTGGCGCCGATGCACTGAATGTCGCCGCGGGCAAGCGCCGGCTTGAACATGTTGGACGCGTCGAGCGAACCCGAGGCGCCGCCGGCACCCACGATGGTGTGCAGTTCGTCGATGAAGAGAATGATGTCGCGGGCTTTTTCCAGTTCATTCATCACGGCCTTCATGCGCTCCTCGAACTGGCCGCGGTACTTGGTTCCGGCTACGAGCGCGGCGAGATCGAGCGTGACAACGCGCTTGTTATGCAGGACGCGCGAGACCTTTTTCTCGATGATGCGCAGGGCGAGGCCTTCGGCGATGGCGGTTTTACCAACGCCAGGCTCACCAATGAGCACGGGATTATTTTTCTTTCGTCTCGAGAGTACTTGGGCGACACGCTCGATTTCCTTCTCGCGCCCGATAATGGGATCGAGTTTGTCCTCCATCGCCATCTTGGTGAGGTCGCGACCGAAATTGTCGAGCACGGGAGTTTTGACGCGTTCCGCGCGTTTCTCGCCGGACTGTCCACCCTCACCGCGCTCCTGGCCGCCACGTGGATCGCCACCGGCGGGTGCGGACGGTTTGCCACTGATGATGTTGTCGAGTTCGGTGCGCACGAGGTCGTACTGAACCATGAACTGATTGAGAATTTGCGCGGCGATGTTGTCGTCGTCGCGCAGCAGCGACAGCAGCAGATGTTCAGTGCCAATGACCTCGGATTTATAGAGCTTGGCCTCGAGGTAGGTGATTTTCAGCACCTTTTCTGCCTGCTTGGTCAGGGGAATGTTGCCGATGGTAATGGTTCCACCGGAGGAGCGTACCGTGTCTTCGATGCTCTTCTTCACCTGATACAAGTCGCAGCCGAGATTGCGAAGAATTTTCACGGCAATTCCCTCGCCCTCGCGAATAATGCCAAGCAACAGGTGCTCGGTTCCGATATAGTCATGACCGAGACGCAGCGCCTCTTCGCGGCTGAGCCGGATGACTTCCTGTACTCTGTTGGAGAAATTGCCTTCCATGTGTATGTCCACGTCTTGAAATCGCTGTGGAAAACGTCGCAATGATTTATCGGGAAGCGACAGTGGCTAAACGATATAAAATAGCCCTCGGGTTCCCCTCGAACAAGTCAAATGGAAGGGATAAACGTGCTGCACCACCGTTATTCCATGGAATCTCTTCCGGATTGAGCGGACAGGCGTCGGAAGAGAAACGCATCAATCCAGGCGCGGGGCGTCCCATCTCGGGTCTCGGCGCAACAGCGACCGATTGCTTCACGTGGATTTCAGAAAATGATGGTCCACAGACTGTAATCGATGATGAGAATCATCGCTGACGACAATACAAAGGCGCGGATGGTGGCGAAGCCCACACCCTCGGCACCGCCGCTGGCGCGAAAGCCGATATGGCAGCCGAGCAGCGAGGTAATCCCGCCGAAGGCCACCGATTTGACCAAACCGGAGAGAATGTCCTTGGTCTGGAAAAAACGCTCGACACTGCCAAAGAACACTTCCGGCGTGAGATCGAGGAAAAAATTCGCCACGAGAAATGCGCCGAGCAAGGCGATCGTATTTGCAAAAATCACCAGCACTGGCATCATGATCACCGCGCCCACGAAACGAGGCATGGCGAGGAAGCGGACTGGATTGATGGCCATGCTCTCGAGGGCGTCGATCTGCTCGGTTACCTTCATGGTGCCGATCTCCGCAGCGATGGATGCACCGACACGGCCAGCGATGACGATGGCTGTGAGCACCGGTCCTAGTTCGATGAAGATCGCGCGACTCACCGCGCCGCCGATCAGCGAGAAGCTGATCATTCCTTTGAACTGATACGCCGCTTGCCAGGCCGACACCATGCCCGTGAAGAGCCCGATGATGAGCACCAAAGGAAGCGAACCCACACCGATATGGGCCATTTGTTCGATCACCAGGCGACGGTCGCGTACGATGCGATGCGTGCTTCTCGTGATGCGAAGCAGAAGCGTGCTGATTTGCCCGACTTCCCTGAGGAACATCAGCGTGCGTCGTCCGAGTGTGTCTATTCCGAATGCGGTCATGCACTCAATCTAACATATCTCCCGCGCTGGGGAAAGGGTGAATTCCGCCGCCAGCGCTTCAGAACGTCACCGGTAAATACGAAGACCTTCGGTACAATTCGTGCACATCGGAACGGAGCGGCGATCGTGTAAAATGCGATGGCGAAAATCGTGGTACGTGGGGGATTGCCAGATGTCCTCGAACTTCGCTTCGTCCAACGAGCCCAGCGGATATTCGGCGTTTTTGTCGAAGCAGCACGGCACCACCACGCCATCCCAGGTGATGACGCTGCGCTCCCACAGCCGGACGCAGCGATTGCGCAACGCACTGCGCGGACGCAACTCGCCGTCCACGATATCGTAGCGACGATATTTCGGATCGAGGGGTAGGAAACGTTCGGCTCCTTCGGCGGAGTAGACTTGTATGGTTTTCAACGACACCTCGCAGTCGTGCTCGCGGGCGAGGCGACGAAGCGCGGGGATATGCTCCTCGGTCTGCCGGGTGACGAGCATTTGCAACACCACTTCCATCGTGGAGCCATGTGCGCGTCGCGCCATGTGCAATCGGTGCAGTGCGTCGAGCACGCGCGGCAGTGAACCCCCGACGCGGTACTCCTCGTACACGTCCTGCGTCAACCCGTCTATCGAGATGATCAGGCGCTGCAAGCCGCTGTCAAGCAATGCCGTGATGACCTCGTCGCGGAGGTAGTGCGCGTTCGTACTGATGGACACGTACATGCGATGCCGACGTGCCTCGCGTATCATATCCACGAGCCCGGCATTGATGAACGGCTCGCCCTGAAAAAAGAGCTGCAGATACAAAATTTCGTTCGAGGTTTGTCGCACGATGTCCGCGAAGCGTTCGCGGGACAACATGCCGAGGGGGCGGACCATGGCGCCATTGCCCGACGGGCACTCGGGACAGTGCAGGTTGCAGCGGTTGGTGGGTTCGATGGTGAGCGTGTACGGTTTGCCCCAGACGATGCTTCGACGCAACAGTACTGACAGTTGGAAGGACACCGCGATGCGCAGGAGATTCCACAGGCGCGGGAGCGTCGCGCAGCGGAGCAGGTGCATCGCGGTGCGCGCCGTCATCGACGGACCTTTCGGCAGAGGGTGTGCCAGGTGGGATTGATCCAGGAATTGAACACGCCCTCTTCGTCGCGCACAAGCCGGAGTGCCGCTCGGTGCAGGCCGCTGCGTTTGAGCATACGCACTGCGCGCAGATGCATGCTGCTCCACACGACGCGATGCGGCTGGTCGAACAGCGCCCGCGCAGCGCCGCTATTCACAAAGGTGCATTCGAATCCGCTTCGAAGCAGCAACCGCATAAGTTCGCGGAAGGAGAGCAGTTGTGCGAGATCGTCGCGTTCGGCATCTGCCGGTCGAAAGCGCCGCAAGGTGGCGCGCAGCCGCTCGCGGCGATGCAGCGCGGCGAAGGGCAGCCCGAAATGAGGATCGGAGACGAGGTTTACAACGGAAAAGCGGTTCGGCGTGCTCAAATACAGCACGCCGTCGGGCGTGAGTACGCGTGCGAGTTCGCGCAGCACCGCCTCCGGCGTGCGCACATGTTCGAGCACATCCTGCAGAACGATGACGTCGAAGGAATCATCGGGGTAGGGCAGGGAGGCGATATCGCCATGCAGCGTCTCCACATCGAGTCCGCGCTCTTCGAGAGCCCGCAGGCGCGAGGCGTCGCGATCCACGGCAATCACGTCGGCACCGCGCTCACACAACGCCTGAGTTGTACCGCCCACCCCGCAACCGGCATCCAGCACCACCGCGCCGTTCAACGGTAGGTGCACTTCGATCAAATCGCACACGAGACGTCCGCGTTCGACAGCGGCTTCCCGCGCACGTCTCCAGCGAGCGGCATTGGGGTGATGAACGGTGTGTGGCATGGTTTCGGTAAAGATCGTGTCCATTGTCTCGGATTGAATTGTTACCAGCGTCGCGGGACCAGTTGTGCCATGCCCCCGACAATCGCCGAAAATAGCACATGAAATGTTTCCAGACCAGCAAGCCAGCCGCGGGATACCTCCAGTCCGAGATGTTGGAACGGTCCGCGCAGGAAACCGGCATGATAATGAAACGTCCAGACAAGTCCGGCCAACGGCAGCAACGATTCAATCGGGTGTCCCCGTAGAGCCAGAAACGCGGCGAGGGCAAGACCCGATGGTACCGTAAGTACTTGCGCGCCGACAATAGCAGCCAGCAGCAAGGCGCCCCATCCGCGGTAGGACGTGGAAACGCTGTAATGCCGGAGTTTCTGCCGGATCAACGCACGCAGCTCGCGTGGCGCTTCGGAATACACCATGGAATCTCCTGAGGCGAGGCAGGCCACGCGTGCACCGCCACGGAGAAATTGCTGTAAGAGCAAATCGTCGTCGCCGCCCAATTGATGGTACAGCGCCGGGAGTCCGGCGTGGTGGAGATACAACGAACGACGGAAGCCCCAATTCCTGCCAGTCGCCATGTAGGGCGAACCCAACGCACAGAGGCCGATCATGTACAGCGCGGTGCGGCGGGATTCAAACGCCGCGTAGCGCGAGGCAAAGGTGGCGCGTGCATGTAGCGGCGCTGGAGCAAGCAAGACGTCGCAGTCCGCGGCGAAAGCCGTGAGCATGCTCCGTAGCCAGTCGGAACATGGTTCGCAATCGGCATCGGTAAACAGCAGTACTTCTCCGCGGGCGGCCTGTATGGCCGTGTGCAAGGCGAATTTTTTTGGCGATACGCCCGCGGGGACTTCGTCGATGCGCAGTACGCGCAGACTCAAGCCTTCAGCGTGAGCATAGGCGACATCACCCGTGCCATCATGGGAGCGATCATCCACCACGATGACATCGAAGCGTTCGCACGGAAGTGTCTGGGCTCGCAGCGCGCGCAGCAAACGGGGCAGCCGTTCGGCTTCGTTGTGCGCGGCGACGATCACGGTGGCCTGTCCTCCGAAGCCGTTCTTGGGTGGAGGTTGTCGGAGTGCTTTGTACCATCCCCGTGTTGCCAGCACCACGGCAAGCGAGGAGAACACGCTGGCGAGGACGAACATCACGATCAACGCGCTGGTCATTCGTCCTCCGACGCCAGGACCGCCAGCGCCAGCCGGAGCCGCTCGGCGCATTTGCCCGGATGCAGGCGCTGCGCGCCAGCTCGCAGAATGTGACCCATGAGGAACGGTACAAGTCGTGTCTCGCCACTTGCCGCGGCGCGGGCTTGTACGTTGTGGCTTCGCAGCACTGTGCGGATATGCTCGTCGATGATCGTCTCGTCGACGATTTGGCGCAGGTGAAGGAGATCCAGCGCCATCCCGGCGTCGGTGTCGTGCTCCATCATGTAGGTCAGCACCTGACGGGCGGCGGTGCTGCTCACACACTCCTCGTGCAGAAGATCAAGCAGGCTCGCCAGCCGTTGAGCAGGAATTGGGAAAGTCGCATCCGATATCGAGCGCGCGCGCTGAGCGTGGCGCAGTTCGCCAGTGATCCAGCTGCAGGCATACCGCGCCACCCGCGGGTGCCGATGCCGCGCGTGGTGAAGCACATGCTCGAAATACTCGGCCACTGTCCACCGCTCGCATAGCAGCGCGCAATCTTGTGGTGGCAGGCCATACTCGGTGTGAATACGTGACGCGCGCGCCCGCGGAAGTTCGGGCAGCATGTCGCGTATACGCGTTATTTCCACCTGGTCGATGCGCAACGCGGGAAGATCCGGCTCACGCACGTAGCGATAGTCGCCGACTCCTTCCTTGCCACGCATCACCGTGCCGCTGCCAAGCGCCTCGTCCCAATGCAGCGTGATGTTCTCCGCTGACCCGCGGTGTGGAAATGCGGCCGCGCGCCGATGGATTTCCCAGTGAAGCGCGCGATCAATGGCTGCGAAAGAATTCAGGTTTTTTATCTCCGTTTTGCCATTGTCTGGATCACCGACATCGAGCGAGACATTCACATCGCAACGCAGCGAACCCATTTCCATGGCACCATCGCACACATCGATCCAGACGAGCAGCCGCCGCAATTCCCGCACAGCCGCGACGGCTTCGGCCGGTGTGCGCAACTCGGGCGCACTGACAATTTCCACCAGAGGTACACCGCTGCGATTGAAATCCACCAGTACAGCGTCTCCTTCGTGAAGAAGCTTTGCGGCATCCTCCTCCACATGGATGCGCACGATGCGAAGCTGTTGCTCGCGACCATCCTCGCCGGAATAGGCCAGTCGTCCCTCCGTACACAGCGCATCGGGATACTGCGTGATCTGATAGCCCTTCGGCAAGTCGGGATAGTGGTAATTCTTGCGGCTGAAATGCGATACAGGGTGGATCTGCGCATCAAGCGCGTGACCGACGAGCATCGCTTTGCCCAGCGCTGCTTCATTGGCTGCGGGGAGGGCGCCCGGCAGACCGAGGCACACCGGGCACACCGCAGTATTCGCTGGCAGCATGGCATCGTTCGCACAGCGGCAGAACAGCTTCGTGCGGGTATTCAACCGCGCGTGAAGCTCGATACCGATGCGTACGGGAATGCTCATCGCGACTCGTCGCCTTCCCGCTTCGCTCGTTTCAATGGAGCGAGTGCACCTGAGACGGGGCGGTACAACAGAACATTGGCGGTGAGTCTGCCAGCAAGCAAAGCCAAGGCCGCAGCCACCGCGCCCACGAGATCGAGCACCGCAATGCCGAGCAGGAGCATGGCGAGTATTGTACCCACCTCTGCCATCGTACCGAGGGTGATGGGCCGCGTGCGTTTGGCCACAACCAGTATCGAGCGTTGCATGGTGAGCAACATGGAAGTGGCGGGCATCAACACAAGCAACTGCGTGGGAGGCAGCGCGAAGGCAACAAGGTCCGGACTCAATCCTGACACACTGCCATACCACAACTCGGCCAGCGGTGAAAAAGCCACCAGCACTAGCCCCGCAAGGGCCACCGCTCCAATACCAAGAGCGACATTACGAATGGGCCGGAAGTGCTCCCAGCTTTGTCCCAACCACGAAACGGCGACTTCCTGATACGACAGACCGAAGCTGCGGAAAAAGAACACCAGCGAATTGATCACCGGCATCACCGCCAGCGATTCCAGTGACATGCGACTTTGTCCGAGGAAAAATGCCACCATGGGATGCACCCCCAAGGCGAGTACCGAGGTCGAGGCGAGGGGGTGGTAGAAGCGCCAGATATCCCGATACCCGGGCACAGCGCTCGGATCGGGATCGGTCTCGCGCAGCACACGTGCGATGCTCCCGGCCGCCATGATGCGTGATGCCACCGCTTCGCTCACCACGCCGATGGATAGAGCCGAGGTCCCAACAACGGCCCCGGGCAGATCGGTCCACAGCGCCAGCGCCGTGGCTCCCCCCGCCATGCCGAGGAGACGGATTACCGTACCATAGGCCACGCGGCGCGTGAGATTGGATTGAATGAGCAATCCCTGATAAAACCGACGGAAACCGATGGCGGCGGGCCAGGGGAGCAGTACCGCCGTGGCGACGTGCGTAAGCGAAGCCACGGGGTGTGGCAGGCGCATCAAGGTTTCCGAAACGACAGGGAAGAGCACGGGAGAGACGATGAGCAGCATCAGCAGCGTGATGAACGCATTCGCGGCAAAGGCGAAATTCCTCAATCGCAGATACGATAATCGTCCTTTCACCAGCGCGGTCGAGGCCGTCATCATCATGATAATCGGCGACTCGACAATCATGGCCAACGAAAACGCCACGCCGTACGCCGCCAGGTTGAATGTGGCATCGGGAAGACGCGCTATCACCGCGGCGAGAAACGGCCCTTCGATGGACATCATTTGCCAGGTCGCCAACAAAGGCAGCCAGAATCGCAATATGCGTCCCGTACTCAGTGGTGCCAGGGCGGTCACGGTCGCCGTCCTGTGCGCGGAGAGATCCGGTAGCGGAGTCGCATGTCAGATATGTTCCACGACCATGAAGGCCACATCGTCATCGATCGTATTCAGATCCAGCCAGCCGGCGAGATGCTCGTGTATACCGCGCGCCACCTGCATCGCTGGTCCCTGCATGCTTGACAACGCACGTGTCAACCGCTCGAGACCGTATTCCTCGCCGCGAGCGTTCCCCGATTCGAGTAGTCCATCGGTGGAAAACAGCAGCACATCACCGGGATGCAGCGCGGTTTCGTGCAACTCGTACGTGGATGCTGGAAACACTCCGAGAGGACGACCCGCTGTGGGCAACGCACGAACCGCACCATCCACGTCACGCAGCAATAGAGCGGGATGCGCGGCCGAGACGTAGCGTAACGCTTGCGGACGCAATTCCAGTATCACACCCACGGCGTACAGCACATCCCCGCTGATGCGCAGGCAGGCCTCGAGGCGACGGTTCAATTCACGCGCAAGCACGGGCAATTCCTCCACGCTGCGCAAATCGTCCATGAGAATTTTCACCAGCGCCGCGAGTAGTCCGGCGCGAATTCCATGACCGGAGGTGTCCATCAGAAACACGCGCAGCGTCTCGTTCTCGCGCTGCTCCCAGCCGAACACATCCCCGCTTAAATGGCAGAAAGACTCCAGCACCGCAGCCATACGAAAACTGGGCGAACGCAAGCCGCCGCCGGGAAGCAGGGCGTATTGCAACTCATGCGCTTTGGCCAGAACGGGATCCATGTCCGGGAAAAGATGCGGCGTGTAGAAGAAGCACTGCTCGCTGGATGCCAGCATGCGAATACCCGCATCGGCCTCGCCCGCCAGCCAGCGGCAGGGATTGTCGCGTTGGTCGGCGCTGCGCAGCGTGTACTCAAGCATGTCGCCCACCGTCCCTTCGCGGAGGGGATGCCGCAAATCCATCAGCTCGGCGGCGTGTTCAAGCAGACGAAGCATAAGGGATCACCGTGTGGGTGGTTGTGCCAATCATCATGCAGGAAAATGCCCATTTCCCGCGACAAATGGAACGGGGCTGCACCGCGCCTCGTCCACGTTGTGTTTCGTCATGGAAATGTGGATGTTGCTTGCTCAACCTCGTCGTGGCCAGGACGGATGCTCATCCCCATGGTGGATGGGTCAGTCTGTTGCAATCCACACACGTGCATGTTGTACCACGAATTAGATGTAGCATGACTCTGTTGCTGGTGTATTTGTTCACCGCGCTCGTCGTCTCGTTTCTTTGTTCCATCATGGAAGCCGTGCTGCTGTCCACGCCGTTGTCCTGGCTCAAGGCGAAGGCGGAGGCGGGACATCTCGCCGCGATACGCATGATCAAATTGAAGGAAGATATCGATCGACCACTCTCGGCAATACTTTCGCTCAATACCGTGGCACATACCGTGGGAGCGGCAGGCGTGGGTGCGCAGGCCACCGTCGTATTCGGCGAGGCGTATTTCGGCCTTGTTTCGGCAATTCTCACCGTGCTCATCCTCGTGTTGACGGAAATCGTGCCCAAAACACTGGGCGCGAATTACAGCAAGGAGCTGGTTGCGCCCGCCTCGACAGTCATTCGCGGAATGATAGTGTTGACCTATCCGCTGGTCGTGGTCTCGGCGTATCTCACGCGAGTGTTGGGGAAAAGGGATGGCGGCGGCAGCACGAGTCGAGAGGAGATCTCCGCGCTCGCCACACTGGGAGTGGAAGAGGGAGTGTTCGCGGACAGGGAGAATCGCATCATTCAGAATCTCCTCCGGTTGAAGCACATCCGTGTATCCGAAATCATGACACCGCGTGTGGTTGTCGCCACCGCACGCGAGGATATGAGCTTGCAGGAGTTTCTCGGCAACAAGGATTTTCTCCATTTTTCCCGCATCCCCATTTATCGCGATACTCCCGACTCCATTACCGGGTACGTGTTTCGCGAATCCGTGTTCGAGAAACTCGCCGAGGATCAATTCGAGCTGTGTCTGCGCGATATCGTGCGGCCCATCGTGACCTTGACGGAAAGCACCACGGTGTTCGCCGCCTGGGATATTCTGCTCCACGCGAAGGAACACATCGCGTTGGTCGCCGACGAGTACGGCGGTATGGCCGGTGTGGCCAGCTTGGAGGATGTTATCGAAACGCTGCTCGGCTTCGAGATCCTCGATGAAAAAGACCGTGTGGAAGACATGCAGAAATACGCCATGGAGCGATGGAAGGCGCGGCGACTCAAATACCGTATGCTGCTTGACGATTCCATGCTCGGCGACGAATCCACGCCGCGCGACGAGTGATCACATGCTGAATCCCCGCGCCGACGGGATGGAATTTCCGCAATCGAACAGCAACGGAGGCAACGTGCGCGCCATCACTATACCGGAACTCCCGTCACCCAAGGGCCATTACGCGCATTGCATCGAGCACAATGGACTGCTTTTCATCTCAGGACAATTGCCGGTGAATGACAGGGGAGTGATTCCCGACGGCATCGAGGCGCAGACGGCGCTGGTGCTGCGCAAGCTCGACGAGATACTGCGTGCGGCGGGCAGCGCGCGCGATCGTGTGCTTCGGCTCCGCGTGTACATTGCCGATATCGCATGCTGGGACATCGTGAACGCGGTATGCGCGGAATTCTTCGCGACGCATCGTCCCGCGCGCTGCATCGTACCCACAGGCCCGCTGCATCATGGCTGCCTTGTTGAAATCGAGGCCGATGCGGCGTTGTGAAACCGAAAGGGGAAGTGTGCGCTGCGCTACGATCGGGA
>JAMIQH010000301.1:0-10088 GCA_035914695.1 Bacteroidota bacterium
GCTTCCGGCCTCGCACCGTCACAGCGGATCCCTTGCCGTCGAGGTGTTTGCTCCTGCAGGAATCCAATGGTAAAATCACGTTGTGTACGTGGAAAACGGATCATCAATGACACGGAAAACCAAAATAACCCGTAATTTCAATCACTAACAGGGGTCAATTTTCGGTTATCAAACGGGGTCAATTTTCAAATAGCGTTACCAAACTGCGGCTGGGATAATCCGTGAATAGCCAAATCCGCGCCGACCACGCCGCCTTCAACCCCGGGTGTGGGTTATTCAGTGAATAGCCAAATCGCGGCCGCGCGCCCCGGCTTCCGCTCAGGGCGTGGGATATTCAGTGAATAGCCAAATCGCGGCCGCGCGCCCCGGCCTCCGCTCAGGGCGTGGGATATTCAGTGAATAGCCAAATCGCGGCCGCGCGCCCCGGCTTCCGCTCAGGGCGTGGGATATTCAGTGAATAGCCAAATCCACGCCGCCCTCGCCGCCTCCAACCCCGTGCGTGGGATATTCAGTGAATAGCCAAATCCGCGCCGACCTCGCCGCCTCCAGCCCCGGGCATGGGTTATTCAGTGAATAGCCAAATCCTCGCCCCGAAGCCGCAATCTCAGCCCGGGACCACCCCACCCCCGAACCGATTTCTCCCGAATTTCATAATACCGCATACTCCGAAATAGCGAATCGCCCGCCACGATCTCCGAAATACCACCTCTACATCCCAAATCCTCCACCTCGGCGCATACCTCTCCCTCGCGAATCGCCACGGGGCGCTCCGGACCTCAGTCGGAAAACAATCGATTACAGCAAGCGGATGCGACGGTCTATCGCGGACCATCACATCCCATATCCCGAACCATTACCCCGGCGCCAGCGATAACAACATCGCCTCCGGTTCCACGGTGTGCAGCATCGCCAGCGAGGCGTCCAGCATCTTCGTTACCGTGGGACCGCGCTTCTTCTTCGTCTTACCCGTTCGAGGCGATGCAGGAACCGCGCATGATGCCCGTAGCACGGTGTCGCGCAGGAATACCGCGCGGCCGAGCATGAGCAATCCGGTTGCTGGCCGCGCTTCGGATAGTGGTGCCCGGGCGTGGTCCTCGCCAAACAGCGCGAACGCCTCATTCAGCACGGTGCGCAGATTGCGCACGGAAGTAGCTGCCTTGTCGCGCGTGAGCTGTGTGCGCTGCATCGCGGTGTTGAATGCGCACCGGATCTTCTCGATCTCCCCGGTATCCTCGACAATGCTATCGTGGTAACGCCGCGTCCACACGGCGCGTCCCGTGCTGCCTCGTGCGCTGTTGATGGCTCTGGCACTGTTCATTTTCAAAAAGCCCACGAACATGGGGATGGTCATCAATCGACGCGCACGGAAACGATTTCCCCACAGCTCCGGATGCGCCGCGCTGTGATTGCGGTAGTCGGTGATGGTGACGAGGATTTCCAGCGCATCGGGCGCGAAGCGCGCGGCATCGAGGCGCAGGCAGGGGTAGCGCTGCACGGCGAGGGCGAGCTTCTCGAAGGTGATTTCCGCATAGGCGTTGAGCCGCAGCACACCACCGCGTTCTTCGCCGAACAGAGCCTCATCGTCCGCGGTCTCGAGTCGCAGGCAATACGTTCCGGGTGCGGAGTAGTTGTGGCCGCGCCTGCGGGCACGGCGATACGGTATCTCAAGCTGCATCATTAGCTCCCCGCTAATGGATGAAGGTCAAATGGAACGCGAAACATAACGTGTTCAAACGAATCCCGCAATGCACATCCGAATCCGCATGCTGATGCGTTGATTCCGCGTTGTTTCGAAGGAGCGCGAATCCCGGTGCAAGTTGAAACCGTCTCGATCCATTCGATGGCCATGGTGCCACCATATTGAGGCAACGAGTACCTCCGGTTCGCACGCTCGTGCAGACCCGGCGAAGCACGGCGGCATCAAGGTGAGTGGCGGTTGGAGAGGGCTTGACATTCCACCGGCCAATTCTTACCATTGTACATCGTTGTCCGAATATCGCTGTAACCGATGATGGGTTGTGTCACATCCGTATGCCGTGTCCGCTGATGATATCCATCGCGCTGGATGCAGGGCGAACGAAGGTGTGTACGCGAGGGTGGGTGTTCGGGGACGATTCGCCTGACATTCTCGCAGTGGATAGTTCATAGTTCATGGAAGGAGAGGAACAATGGCACATGGTTTTTGTCGACAATCTCTGTCAATGGTGCTGTTGGCGGTGGCACTCGTTGCACCCGCGGTCGCGCAACCAACATTGGATTTCAAACGGGTCACGTTGAATCATCCAACGATCGAACTGTATTTCACCGTGACCTGTGGTGGGGTGGCACAGCACAATGAAACCGTGGACCACTTTCGTGTGCTTGAAAATGGCACCGCGGTGGACCACTTCGTTCTCATGTGCTCCGATTCCACGCAACCCGAGCACGTCAGTATGGTCATGCTGATGGATTGCTCAATTTGGATGATGGGTGAACCTCTACGCCGTGCCCGTGACCTCGGGCATGCACTGATCGACCGATTGGATGGCGTCACCGACGAGGGCACTGTGATGCATTTCAACAATAATTACGTGGTGTATCAGCAGGTCACCTCCATCAAACCGATGCTGTACTCCGCTGTTGATGCTATTGGAACAGCAGGCACGCCGATGGTTATGGATGCGTTCTATGCCGGTATATCCGAACTGCTCAATACCGGAACGCAGAGAGGTCGAGCGGTGGTGCTGCTGACGCAGGGCCAGATCAGTCCGTCGACGAAAACCATGCAGGATGTACTCTCGCTCGCCCAGCGCTACCACATCGCTCTGTTCGTTGTCGCGGTTGATACATCGCAAGCTGCGGAGTATGCTGTTCTCTGCGGGCAAACAGGTGGCAAATTCTATCCGTTGAGCGATCTCGTAGACCTTGAAGGCGTTGCGGACGACATTCATCGCCGAATCAGGATATTGCCCACCGAATGCATGATCAGGTACAGAAGGGATTGTGCCGACAGCACGATGCGCGAGGTGACGCTTGAAGTGATTGATGTGTGTGGTGGCAATGCCAGCGACAGCCATTCCTACCGTGCGCCTCTCGACTCCAGCACCTTTCATTTTCTGCAGCTTGGCTTGGGAGATGTGGAAATTGTCGGTGGTCAGGAAGTTGTCGTTCCGCTTGATCTTTCCCTCCCCACCGTCGGAGATGATTTCCCGCAAAGCGAATTCACGCTGCAATTCGATCCGCAGTGCTTGCAGTTCAAGAGCATCTCCGTCCCGGCGATCAGTCCTCTTCACGGCGTGCCCATTTCCTACAATCCCGTTCCCGGCGGTATCCGTGTTGTTATCCCCGAAGGTCGCGCCGCGCCTGCGGCGGGCGTGCTGATGTATGCGACATTTCAATCGGTGGATGCTCCGGACACATTGCAGTGCGATGTGACCATGACCGATCTGAATTTCAATCGTGGCTGCAAATTGCCGGTGATCGATCCCGGTCGCGTGACAGTGCTGCCTCGTGTGACATCGACCACGGCTGCTCGCCCCGGCGGGATCTCGTTGCAGGTGTATCCCGAGCCCGCGACCGATTGGTTGACCGTGCAACTTTCCAATGCCCAAGGGCAAGGTGTAGTCGTGCAACTTTTTGATGCGTTGGGAAGGAGCGAAGTTCTGTTCGATGGAGTGGCATCTTCATCACAGCTGTCCTGGACGGTGGATCTCAAAGGACGAGGTCGCGGAGTGTATTTCCTGCTCCTGTATTCGGAAAAAGGTAGCCAGCTCCGAAAAATTGTCACTATGTAGCGAGTGATCCTCATTATTGCGCATGGGGGCGGGTGCCCGTTGCGGTACCCGCCACGCCTGCGCGGACAGGCAGGTTACTCAGAACAATGCGGGGCTTTATCCATGAGAACAACGATGTTTCTGCCATTGTCGATAAGCATCGCGCTGATCCTTACCGGATGTGGTGATCAGCGCCGGTATGAGGGTCAAAGCGCCACGCAATCCGATACGACGCTGCGCGTTCCCAACAGTGCCGTGGAGCGCTTGGAACCGGGCGATCTCGATGTGCTGCTCGTGGGCTACGACATCGCCGATGTGACCAGTGCCGCTTCGTCGGTGCTCGATGGAAATGAACAACGATATGGCGCGGCTCATCTCGCGGATCGGGATCCCCACACCGTGTGGGCGGTGCGGAATGGTGTCGGAGAATGGATCACTCTGCGCTTGCACGGGCCAGAGGAAGTGTGCGGTCTGTATCTTGTGGGCGGATACGCGAAAAGTCGCGCTCTGTGGTCGGCGAACAATCGTGTGCGTTCAATGCGAGTAAGGTTGTATGCGCATGGCAGTCATAGCGCCTACGACCTCACGATCCCAGACGACCCGGAATTCTCCCATTTCGATGCACAGTTGTGGGGACAGTATATCCCATTGCCGCATCGGCCGACGGTGGACAGTATCCATGCTTTCGTCACTTCGGTATATTCAGGAAAAAAGTACAACGATCTCTGTATCACCGCGTTCGAACTGGTGACCCGTATCACCAGCGAAGAGCCGGAGTGAGGCTGGCACCGTAAAAAATGTGCACCGACGCATCACGCTTTGCAGTGATGCTCGACAGCGTCCCCTGAACGACGCACGTTAACGACAATGCGCCCTTCTCCCGCACAAAATCCCGTGTCCATAGTGACCGGTCGCGGAATTCCATCACCATTACTGCACATCCATGCGCACGCTTTTTTTGAACAATCGATTCATTCTCGTACTCATTGCCTTGAACGCTGCGATAATATTCGCATTGGGCTTTCCACTCGATCCGGTGCTCTCCCATTCCCTGACCTTTGTGGATCAGGCCATCACGGTACTGTTCATCGTGGAAATGATCATTAAAATCGGCACGTACGGGTGGAAAGGGTATATACGCGATAACTGGAACAGGATGGATGCTATTCTCATCCTTCTCTCGGCGCCATCGCTGCTACTCTTCGTTGTGGGCATTGAAAGCGAGGGCCTGGGCTATCTTCTGGTGTTTCGCCTCACGCGCATGTTCAAGACGTTCCGTTCACTCAAATTCATTCCCGGTATCGAAGGTTTGATTCTCGGAGTGAAACGCGCCTTGAAGGCCTCGGTCATCGTCCTGTTCGGATTCGGCGTCTACATTTTTCTTGTCGCCATCCTCTGCTTTCATCTCTTCCGTGAAACCGCGCCGGAGTATTTTCACAATCCACTGTCGGCGTTGTATTCCACATTTAAAATCTTCACCGTTGAGGGGTGGTATGAAATTCCAGAACACATCACCGTGGGTATGGGACCCGAAGGAAGCATCGCGGTGTTCGTGTTCTTCATTTTCATCCTACTCACTGGTGGAATTTTCGGTCTCTCTCTGGTGAACTCTATTTTTGTCGACGCAATGGTGGCCGACAATACCGATGCGCTCGAAGCGAAAGTGGATGCACTGCAGGAAAAAGTTGATCGTCTCCTCATCCTCCTGACCGGGGAGCAGGATAGTGCTGACAACCGCTGAGATGGAGGACTTCCAACTCAACAACCTCTTCAGTTGTAGGTGCACATGATCGTAATCCTCTTGCATCCGCGCGCGTTGCTGGGTAAGTTCACTCGTTCATTAAGCTTTGCATCTGGTTTTCACATCGATTGGAGGAGTCATGAAGCGCATTCTGATAGCCGCCATACTTGGCGGAGTGATCATATTCGTGTGGGGCGCGTTGTCCCACATGGTGTTGCAGGTGGGAAGCATGGGGATGTCGCAGCTCCCCGATGAGGGCCCGGTGATCGAGGTGCTGCGTACACATGTCCCGGAAGCTGGTATGTACATGTATCCGGGCTGGGACGATACCGCTGCTACATCCGCCGCGGAGGAAACCGCCTGGATGAATCAATACGCGAACGGGCCGGCGGGAATACTGATACATCGACCGAAAGGAGGGGATTTCATGCCTCCGTCGGTACTCATCTCCGAAGTGGTCTCGAACATTTTCGCGGCGCTGATCGCCGCGCTCATCGCCTCTGCGCTCTCGGGTGGTTACGGCAAGCGCGTACTCATGCTCACCTTGCTCGGCGTGTTCGCCTGGGTTACAGTGAATGTGAGCTATTGGGCGTGGTATCACTTCCCGATGGTGTTCGTGCTGGGCGAGGCCCTGGACATAGTCGTGAGCACCTTGTTGGCGGCATTGGCGATAGCCAAACTCGTCCCCGCCCCGGAGCGTCGGCTCGTGTAAGCAGCGTACCGCCACGCTGGCATCGGTTCTATCCAGGTTTCGCAGCACCATAGACTGGCTTGCCGCACTGGTGGTTCGAGGCTTCGTTCAGAGAATCTTCAACAAAACAGACACGGCAGCCACCCGGCTGCCGTGTCTGTTTGCACTAGGATTGATACGGGATTAGCGGACCAACACCATCTTGGTCTGAATCACGGTTGCACCCTGTATCAGACGCGCGAAGTACACGCCTTCGGGAAGATGACTACCGTTGAACATCACCGCATGCGAGCCGGCGTTGTAATTGCCTTCCGCGAGTCGAGCCACTTCCTCGCCGAGTGCATTGTACACGGCAAGTGTGATGGTGCTCTCTTCCGGCAAACGGAAGACCAGACTGGTGCTGCCGGAGAAGGGATTCGGGTAATTCTGCTCGAGGGCGGGACTCTCGGGTATCGCCTGCTCGTCGGAGAACACCAGACCTTCGTCCTTCGGGAACGTCCACGGCACGTACACCTGACGCGTGACAGTGGCGAGGTTGTTGCTGTAATCGCGCGCCGTGTACACGACGGTGTACGTACGTCCGAAGCCCGTGGGCGAGCGCTCGGCGCGAACGGCGAATTGCGTCGCGTTCGTGCCGGTGGCTGCGAATATGTCGCCCGGCAAATCGCCGGGACCGGTACCCGCGTCGGGCTCGTTGCTGGTGACCGAAGCAAGTACGAAGCTGCTACCGGGGCAGTTGTCACTCAAGGTTACGCTTGCAGTGATCGTACGCATGCTGCGATTCACCGGCATGAGATAGGCCGGATACAGCACGACACCGAAGGACGGCGGTGTCAAATCCTTCACAACCACCTGCTGCACGGCGGTCTTGATGTTGCCGTAGTTGTCGCGCGCAGTCCACGTCACATTCGTCGTACCGACAGGGAACATCGCGGGTGCGTTGTTGCTCAGTGTCACGGGACCGCAGGCGTCGCTGGCCGTGGGCGTGCCAAGATTGAGACCCGAACGACCGCACATGCCTGCCGCCGCGTTCACCGTAACCGTGGGCGGTGCCTGAATCGACGGGGCCTCGGTGTCATTGATCGTCACGTTCTGCGTGGCCGTGCTGAAGTTGCCCTTCGCATCCATGGCAGTCCAGGTGACGATGGTGGTGCCGAGGGGGAAGACGTTCGGTGCGTTGTTCGAGAGTACGGTCACAGCGCAGTTGTCACTGGTACTCGGCGATCCAAGGTTGACCAGAGATTTCGAACGTCCACAGAGACCGGCCTCGTTGGCCAGGGTGACATTCGATGGCGCGACAATGGTCGGTGCCTGCGTGTCGTTGATCGTAACTGTCTGCGAGGCCGTGGTGGTGTTGTTCGCGGCGTCGCGCACCGTCCAGGTCACGGTGGTGTTGCCAATGGGGAAAACGCTGGGTGCGTTGTTCGTGATCACCAGCGCGCCGGTGCCGCAGTTGTCTCCAACGGTCGGTGAGCCGAGATTGACGTTCACGCGATTCTTCCCGCAGAGGCCCGGGTCATTGCTTGCCACAATGGTCGAGGGAGCGGTCACCGTGGGTGCCTGCGTGTCGTTGATGGTCACGGTCTGCGAGGCCGTGGTGGTATTGTTCGCGGCGTCACGCACCGTCCATACGACGGTCGTGGTTCCAATCGGGAAGCTCGATGGCGCATTGTTCGTGACGACCAGTGCCGAAGTGCCGCAGTTGTCGGAGAGTACCGGCGAGCCGAGCACGATGTTCGCGAGACTCTTGCCGCAGATACCGGGATCGTTGCCGGTAACAATGTTGGCGGGAGCGCTAACCGTCGGCGCTTGCGTGTCGTTGATGGTCACGGTGTGCGACGCGGTGGCCACATTGTTTGCCGCATCACGAACCGTCCAGACAACGGTGGTGCTGCCGATGGGGAACACCGCGGGTGCGTTGTTCGTCACTGTGAGCCCACCTGCGCCGCAGTTGTCGGCGGTGGTGGGGGTTCCGAAGTTGGTGGCGCTGCGATTGCGGCCGCAGACGCCGGGCTCGTTGCTGAACGTCACGTTCGGCGGAGCAGTGATCGTCGGCGGGGTCACATCGGCATTCACTGTGACGGTAACGTTGGCGTTGCTGGTGCCGCCATTGCCGTCATCCACGGTGAGCGTGATCACATGTGTCCCCGGCGTGAGCAGGACCACCGCGTTCGCGATGTTCGAAGGGCCTGCAATGACGGTGGCACCTTCGCGCCAAGTGTACGTCAGGGGATCATTGTCGGGATCGGAGGAACCCGAACCATTCAGCAACACGCTTGCCCCGGCGAGCGGAGCGCAGTTGATGGTCTGATCTGTGCCCGCATTCGCAACCGGCGGTTGATTCGGGATGGCGACGTTGCCTGTGATGATGATCGAAGCAAGCTGTGCGCCTCCGGTGAGCGAGCCCTTGTGCGTGACTTGCACGGTGTAGATCCCGCCATTGGTCGGCGCTGCGATGTGGATCATCTCCACGTTGTCGCGAATGTTGTCGCCCAACGTGGCCGCGTTCGCGGGAGTATCCGGGTCGAGACGGTAGGGGAAATAGGTCGTCGATCCCGGACCGATGATGCGCACATCGAGATCGTTCACCAAGCGAGGTGTGCGGTTGTTCAGTGCCGTGGGAAGCACCTGCGGCGCGGGATCGGTCCATGCGACGGTGACGCGCAACGGACTTCCATTGCTCATGATATTGCGTGTGTAGGACGAGCCGTTGGTGAGATTGTGCTCGGTGATATGACCCGGCGATCCCGCGGCGGCATTGGCCGACATTACCTGCGCGGCGCGTGTGGTGTTGAGCAAGCCCCAACCGTACGCGTAATCCGGCCCCGTCGTCGTCCCGGCTTCGTCGGCAGTGTGAATGAGCAGGCCCTTCATGGTTGAGGACTTCATCGCGATACCGGGAAACAGATTGTTCTGATGTTGCAGGAGCAACCCGATGGACCCCGCCGCGCTGGGGCCAGACATGGACGTTCCGCTCAGCGAAGCGTAGCTGTCATTGTTGGGAACATAGCTCGAGTACAGCCCAACACCATTGGCGACGATATCCGGCTTGATGCGTCCGTCGTCGGTGGGACCCCAGCCGCTGAACGAGGACATCACCACGCTCGCGGGCGTGCTGTATCCCGCGGCGATGTCGTCCACCGCGCCCACGGTCAGAATGTTTTTCGCGTTGCCAATGTCGGTGACGCAATCGTAGCCAAGTGGACCACCATCGAGGTTGCGTGTGGCCGTGGAGATGGTCCAGGAAGACGTGCCGGTGTCCCAGTAGTAATGGCCGGTCCCAGCGGCCGGTCCCTGCAAGCGGTCGTTACCTGCGGATTTCACAATGAGATAATTCGGATAGCTGCGTGCGATATTATCCCAGCTCCAGGTCTGTTGCGAATAGTACCCGAAACCTGCATCCTCCACAGTGCTCAGATTGACATCCCCGAACCAATACCAGAAGCCACCGCTGTAGTACCATCCAGTGAGGAACCCATATGAGTGGTTGGACACCTTGAGACCCGCCGCCGCCGCGGTTTTCATTTCCGTCGAGTCGGCGTCCCAATCGTAGGCCTGCAAGGAGGCCTGATACGACATGCCACGCGCGGCGGCCTGCACGCCCGAGGCGATAAGAGTACCTGCCACATGCGTGGCGTGGAAATTCACCGAGGCCGGACTGTCCATCTGTGTGACGCGGCCACCGAATTCCTGATGCGTGGTCAGCACGCCACCGCCATCCCATTCACCGATGATGACGCCGCTGCCCGTGAGGGACAGACCCGCGGTACCGCCGGGATACAGCTTGTCTGTGGCGGTGGTTGCGGCCGAGACCGAATTGTCCGTTGTGTAGTACATGGGTTTGCCGGTTTTCGTGAAACCCATGAGTACGGCTGTGCTTGTGGCATTGCCCATGCGGACAGGA
>JAMIQH010000302.1:0-27725 GCA_035914695.1 Bacteroidota bacterium
GGCGCGTGATGGCGGCCTCAGCGCTCGGGCTCTGTGGCGGAAAGCGCGGTCGACGCGAAATGCACAACACAGCCGGCCTGCGTTGGGTGGTCCGAGACATAGGTCTCCGCCGGAACGTCGCGGATCAACCATAAAATCAGCATATCACCACCGGCCGCAAACGTGAAAAACAAGCCGAAAGCGAACAGCGCCACCCATCCGGCGAACAAGGACACAAGCAACGGCACGACGCCCAGCACCAGCAGCGGCGTCGCGGCTCCAATGCGGTAGGCGCGCGCCTGAATAGGTACGGTGCAATGCGCGTAGGGTGTGATGGTTTTCCAATCGAAACCGAAGCGCATCAAACTCCACGGCAACTTCGCGGCGCGCATCCATGCCAGGGCGTGCAACGCTTCGTGTACAAGCACGCCGAGCAATACCGCGACGAGAAGCACGTATCCCGTCACACCGCCAGTGACAAGCGCGACAACCTTGTCCAAACCCCAGATCAGCTGCCACAGTAGTAGTGGCAACAGTACCGCAGGCACCGCCGCGTAAAGCATCACGATGTTCGCACGCAGCAAACTGATGGTTCTGTCCTCGCTGCGTCCCTGATCGTCCGGCTGCGCCTCCGCCGGAATACGCGCTTCATCCATGCTGTGCGAGCCCTGGCAGATAGCGTTCGCGGAGTACGTTCAGATGATGCCGTTCGTGTCCAGCCAATATCCATGGTATGGCGCGGGCGGTGACGCTCTTGTTGTTCGCCACGCCCTTGCGCGCCTGCACGGCGGGAGTCCAGGTGCTGAACAGGTAAATGTTGGACATGCGGAGATGCTCGAATTCCGCCGCGAGATTTTCGCGCGAACGTGCGTTGAAATCGCCGCCCAGCACGTAATCGTCCTGCTCAAAGCCCGGCAATGGGGTGTTGTCGCCGCGCGCGAAACACAGTCCGCGATAAGCGAACACGCGCTCGGAGTCGATGATGTGTCCGATCACTTCCTTGATGCTCCATTTGCCGGGAGCGTAGGCGAAGCCCGCTTGCTCGTCGCCGAGCCCGCGCAGCAGCGCCAGGGTTTCCTCTTTTTGCTCCGCGAGCAATTGCAGTACGTCGACGTCCGGGAGCAGATCGACGTAGGCGCCGTAGTACGGTGCATACTCATCGGAGGAAGGCCGGGGTATGGTCATGCTGTTCATCGTCGCACCTGTTCGTGTGTGTCAGTGATTCGTTTCGATTCGCTTTTTTCTGTTGAAATCGTAGCGCAGTTGCAACAGCTCAACGCCCAGCGCGAAGCCCATGGGCAGATAAATGTAGGCCTTTGGCACATGCTGATGCAGGCCTTCCATGAAAATGGTCACGCCGATGGTGATGAGAAAGGATAACGCGAGAATTTTGAGCGTCGGATGCTTGAGTATGAAATCTCCGATAGGCCGCGCGAAAAAGAGTATGCCGACAAATGACACCACCACTGATGTGACGATGACCCACAACAAATGTGTCAATCCCACAGCGGTGATGACAGAATCGATGGAAAACACGATATCCAGCAGCACGATTTGCGTGATCACGCTCGCGAACGTGTGACCTTTACCTGCCAAGGGTTGCTCATCGTGTACTTCCACGGTGTGGTGTATTTCCTTTGCGGCCTTGTACAGAAGGAAAAGTCCACCGGCGAGGAGTAGGATGTCCCGTACGGACAAAGTCCACAGCACCGGCGCGGTGAGATTGCTCAGCGCCAGGACGAGCACCAGCACGCCGAGTCGGGCAACAAGTGCCAGCGACAATCCGATAATCCGCGCTTTCTGTCGCTGCTCCTCGGGGAGGCGCGAGACGAAGATGGAGATAACGAGAATGTTGTCCACACCCAGAACGAGTTCCAGGCCGATCAACAGGGCGAGGATTCCAAGAGCATCAGTCATGGAGATATATGCGAAAAATGTGAAATGCTGTCAATGGCGACGGTAATGCGAGACGATGTAATTCACGGCCGTGATCATGTTTTCCTGAAATTTCTCCGGTGCCTCGAGCATGGGAAAATGTCCAAGACCCGGCATCAGCGTCATGGCGGCGGCCGGGGAAAGCTGTCGCAGCGGCAGCATGTAGGTGGACCACAGATCGGAGTTGATGCAATATACCGGCACAGCCACCTCTTCGATCGCGGGAATGTGCTCGTACAGCGCGTAGTTCCGGAATGCGCTTATCGCCACAGCGGGATCCGCCTTGGTCATGGTGCGCAGCACCCTCTCAACCACGAGGTCGTCCGCTCCGCGACGGAACATCCCACGCACGAAACGCGCGCAGGTTTTCGGGTAATCCTTGCGAAAATCGCCGACGAGTGAATCCACAAATGCTTCTGGCATGCGCTGTGAAATGTCGTGATAGGTATCCACGCCGAGCAGGCCGATCACCCGGCCTTCGAGCTTGCGCGCCGCTTCGGCGATCACCGCGCCGCCCATGGAATGCCCGACGAGAATCATCGAATTGAGATGCTCGCGATGCGCCACCACGCGGACGTCGGCGGCGAAACTCTCCATGGTGTAATCCTTGCGCTCCTTGCCCGACGCGCCGTGCCCCGCCAAATCCAGCGAAATCACCGTGTAATGTTCGGCGAGCGCATCGAACTGTTTTCGCCAAATCGATCGGTCGCACGACCAGCCATGCACAAGCACGAGCGTGGGATATCCGCTGCCTTTGCCCTGATAGTGGATGATAGTTCCATCGGTGGATTCGATCTCATCGGTGAAAAAGCCGCCGTCTCTTCGTCGAACGCCTTCGTCCTCTTTGCAGGAAACCAATAACAACACAGCAATGAGTAGCAGTCCACGAAGGACGCGCGGAAAAGAGATCATGATCCAACCTGTAAGAAGAACGGCGCCATGATGCAAGCTAACATCATGGCGCCGTAATGCCAATGCACTCAGCCGCGCTGCTGCTTGAGGAGGTCACGGATTTCCGCAAGCAACACTTCCTGCGCCGGAGGCGCGGGCGGCTCGGCGGGAGCGGCCTCTTCTTTTTTCTTGAATGCGTTCATGGCCTTGATCACCATGAAGATTGCAAAGGCCACAATGATGAAGTCGACGATTTTCTGAATGAACATGCCCCAGTTCAGCGTCACCGCGGGAACCTCGCCCTCGGCCGCCTTGAGCACAATTTTCAAGCTGGAGAAATCCACGCCGCCCATCAGCAAGCCAAGCGGCGGTGTGAGCACGTCCGCCACAAAAGACGAAACGATGGTGCCAAACGCCGCACCGATAACTATACCCACCGCCATGTCGACGACGTTGCCGCGCATGGCGAAGGCCTTGAATTCCTGAAACATTCCCATAAGCTACCTCCTGTTGGAAGAATGGCACGCACGTTCTACAGCGATGGCAGCGCGCGGATGCTACCGCGTTGGCGATATCACGAGTAGAGCGGGTGCGAAATCGTGGATTCGATACTCAGTGAGGAGAATCTACGGTTTCGGTCGGCATTTTCAAATTGCCCTTTACTCGTCTCGCTTCATTCCAACGCAGTTCGCGTCCGGTTTGCATGGAAGTGAAGAGTAAAGAGAAAAGTGCCCGAAATCGCGGAAGCCGTTTTCAGCCGACTCACGCGACCGTAATCCCCGTTTCAAACTTTCTCTGCGTCCTGGCGCCCTTGCGTCTTCGCGTTTGTCCCCATCCCCTCTTTACTCCTACCTCCCCTCCACTCCAGCGCAGTTCGCGACGCGCTTGAAAAATGAAAAGAGATCCGTCGAAATCTACCTCTCATGCAGGGCCATCACCGCACCGGCTGGATCGCGGATCACACAAAAGCGTCCGGAAGCGCCCAACGAGCGAATGCCGCCGAGTATCGTGCCACCGAGTTGTTCGCAGCGGGCGATGCGCTCCTCGAGCTTGTCGACGGTGATGTACAGCAGCCACTGCGGCGGCAAATCGCTGTTCACGCCTCGCGCATGACACACGCCCGCCACGGCGGCATCGGTCGAGGGATCGGTCATGACATAGTCGTCGTAGTCGCCCATTGAGAGCGGCATCACGTTCCAGCCGACCACCTCGTGATAAAACGCGCTCACCGCGTTGGCGTCGGGTATGGTGAGATCCATCCAGGAAAGCTGTCCCGGACGGGGAGTGGGGGTTTCGTTGCTGTCTGTGCTCATACGGTCTTTATGGTACGTGAAGAATACAGTGTGGAAAGCCAGGAGCGAAGGCCACCGAAGCCGATCTTGTTTTTTTCCCTTTTCTCTTCACCCCGGCGCAGTTCGCGATCTAACTGCGAAGAAGTAAAGAGTGAAGAGTAAAGAGCAAAAGGTGCCTGGAATCACGGAAACTGATCTCAATCGACTCGCACGACGAGGCGGAACTTGCCGCTTTTCCATTCACCTCATCGCAAGCATAGTCAACGTGAGAAATACACCGCTCGGAAAACGGCTGCAGAAAACGCAGTCGAACCCGGTTCCCGCTTTACTCTTCACTACAAGCCCGAGCTACCGCACGTGAAGCATCATCGACCGCTCGCGGCCGGAGAGACGCACATGCAACAGATACATGCCTGCGGGTACGGTCCCGGGCGTCACGGTCAGCACCTGTGCGCCCGCGGCTTTCCATGCCTTGTGTTCGAAGGCGACGCGGCCGAGAATATCACGCATGGTCAGCACCGCATCGCCCGCGAGATCACCCGCAAGCAATACGTGCAAGACCCGGCCTTCACGTTCCACGGGCTGCGGGTACACGCCTGCAATGCGGAAGTCCGCTGCGTCCGGCGTGGGTTCAGAAGAAACAACCTTGACTCCCGGAATGAACACCGTGCTT
This sequence comes from Bacteroidota bacterium, assembly GCA_035914695.1. Lineage (GTDB taxonomy): Bacteria > Bacteroidota > Ignavibacteria > SZUA-365 > SZUA-365 > JAOSJT01. Next base: position 4,771 of record JAMIQH010000302.1, read on the forward strand.
TGCTCCGTGCCGCGTCGACCAAAATGATCCCAGGCCGTGAAGTCGAATTGCACAAAGCGATCATCCGCGTGGGGTTGTACGACGAAAGAATCCACCACCACCGTCGATGTGGCCATGGGAGCGATTTGCTCGTCCAGCGTCCGCTCCAACGCGGTGCCGGTGTGCAGTACGCCCGGCGCTCCCGACACGTCGATGCGCAAGCGCTCGAAGCGGCAGGCCGTCCAACTGTTGTTGCGTGTGCGGAAGCGCACAGCGAAACCCGCCTCCACATACCCGCTGCTGTCGGCGAGAGCGGGAAACACCGCGGGCGCGCTCACGTCCACCACGTCGAAGGAATGCGCGCGTCCGGGAATGAACATGTCCGCCGAGCGACGCAGCCACTGATCGCTGCTGTGATACACGGTGAAGTCCAACAGCACATACCCCTCGCTGTATCGCGGTGCGCTGTGGCCGTGCCAGCTCCGCTCCACGCTTTGTCCCGGCGCCAACACAGCGTCCACGGCCTGCAGGCCGGGCTCGTCGAAGCGGAGATCGGGATCGCTGCAGTACAGTCGAAGCGAATCCACCGTCAGCGTTCCGGTCCCGGTATTCGTCACGCGCAGGGTTTTCACAAAAGGATCGGGCGAGTACACGGTCAACGCATTCATGGTCAATTGCTCGTCGCCGAGTATGTCCACGCGCACATCGGGAGTGAGTGCGGGAATGTACACCAGCGCACGCGCATCGCTGCTTTTTCCACCCGCATGGTACAGGCGCAGGTCGATCGGCAGCAGTATGGGTGCGGGACGCTCGTCCGCCCGCCAGCGCCAGCTCAGTACCAGCGCACTGTCCACGGCGAGCGTTTTGCCCTCCGCCCACACGGCGGGATCGAGCAGCGTGACCTTGTCATCGCTCCAGAACACACGCACGGAATCGCAGAGCAATGCATCGGTACCGATGTTGCGCACCGTCAACGTGGTGGTGAAAGGATTGGGAGTGTAGGTGGTCGTAGGATCGTAGGAAAGCGTGTCGTCGCCACTCACAGTCAATTCCGGAATCGGGAATAATCCGGGAATGGCCACCACGTGATTCGCGTGCAACTCCTGCTCGCCCGAGGTCCAGGCGGTGACACGCATGTTGACCAAGCGCGAGGTATCGCGCTTGAAGGCCTGGAAATTCCAGCGCACCAACAGCGAATCCCCCGGTCGCAGATTCCAGCCGATGTTCTGCAAGCCAGGATCGGGCGTGGATACGCCGTCGCGGTCGAAATCCATGCGCAGTGAATCCACCCGCACGGTCACAAAGCCGACATTGCGAAGAATATATTCCTGGGAAAATGGATTCGGTGCGTAGTCCCTCACGCGGTCCCACACCAGAGCATCGGGTCCGCGGCGCTCGAGTTGCAGCAACGGCCGCAGGCCGGGAATCAGTACCGGCACGCTTGCGCGCGCGGTGTCGCCCCGGTCGCTGTACGCCAGGATATGGAACCACACTTCGCGATCCTGCAATGCGCCTTCGACCTCGAACTGCTCCGCGAATTCACCACTGACATCGTTCGGAGGAAGAGCCAGGTCTGGCGTGTGTTCGTGGAAAGGAGGAGCCACAACGCCCGTACCCTGCGTTTGCACGCGCACATACTGCACGGTGGAGTTGTACCAACTGCGATTGGCGATGCGATAGCGCAGCGGCACCACGTTGGACACAAAGTTGCTGCCTTCCGTATTGAGAGGAAGCGCAACGGGTGCCTGAAGCTGCTCCACGGTGAGCGCGTAGGGTTGGCCTGGAATGCTCACCGTATGCGTGCGCGTCCGAATACGGCCGTCAAGATCCACGCCCTCAATGAGCACGGAAAACTGCCGCGGAAAGCTCCGTCGTTCCATGGTGATATCCCACCACACGTCCACATGGCCCTGTGGCAACAGCGAACTGCCGATGTTGAGCTGCGCCGGACTGGCGAGTTGCACGCCCTCGCCCTGCACGAGCACATGCGCGGTGCGGATTTGCGCGTACTGCTCGCCGATGTTGCGTATGCGCGCATTGAGCCGATAGGGCTGCGGCGCATACAGCGTCGCCGCATCGTACTGCACGCTGTTGGCACTCAATACATCGATAGCGAAGCTCGGAGACAGGCCGTCGACATGCATCACCACCAGCGTATCCTCCTCGCGCCACTGCCCGGTAATGTCCTTGCCGCGCGCGACAAAGCGCACGGTGTCCGTTCGCGGCACGCGCGTGGCACCGTAATAGCGCACCGTCCACGCGATGTCGATACGGGGATTGCCCACAGAGGGCGGTGGCATGGGATGGGGCACGGGCCCGGTGGCGGCTTGTGTGTTGGGATCAAGGGCGTAGTCCACCGGAAGCACTATCCGCAGCGAAGCGCTGTCCAGCGTCGTGCCTCCCTGATTGCCGAGGCGCATGGCCACGCCGAAAGGATTGTCCACATAGCCGAGCGAATCGGGCCGCACGGAAAGCTGCGTGGATGACACGAAGGTGAATTTGAAATCCGGGGGCTGCAAGGTGGGGAGGAAGAGCGTTTTTTGTGTTTCGAAGGAATCCACCGCGCTGTATTTCAACCATACACGCACGCGGTGATTTTTCGCAGTGAAGGATGGTGGATGAACGAACAGCCAGTCCACTTTGGCCGAGTCGTTGGCTGGCACCACCGCGGGCGTCGGCGCCTTGATCGTGATCGATTGCTCCGAATCGTGCAGCGCCAAGTCCGCCACGAAACTCACTCGCACCGACAGCGCCGCCGATGCGACGTTGCCTGTGTTGTGAATGGTGATCCGCACCGGTATGGGCATGGGCTGCCAGGACTCACCCGAGGGAGCCACGCTCATGGTGGGGACTTCGATGTTCACGGAGAGTTTGGGCTGGGCGGACAGCAGCGACACACCGCCGCAGAGGAGAATGGCGGATAGTATCCAGAGCTTCATGGGGCACTCACTGTTGGTTTCCGTCACTTAAAGTAACACTTCAATTCTACGACAGTATTTTCCTATTTTCAACAAGAAAATGAAAAACCACAACCGCAGGATGCCCCATGCCCATTATCGTCGCACATATACTCGAAGGCCGCGACGCCGAGCAAAAGCGTGCGTTGATCCGCGCATTGACCGATGCCGCCGTGCAGACCCTGAACGCTCCCGCCGATACGGTGCGCGTGATTATCAGTGAAATGGGAAAGGATGAGTACGGCATTGGAGGGAAAAGCGCGCGCGAACTCGGCCGCTGAATGCACGACGCGTCTCCGGCTTCCGAAGACGCGTCGTGGAAAGCCGCGATGTCATGCTCAGGGGAGCGTGGACGCGAGGACGTTCTCTTCCTGCTGCTTGCGGAACTGATGCAGTTGCTCGCGCAGCTCGGGACGTTTGTTGGCAAGAATGGCTACGGCGAGCAGGGCCGCGTTCACGGCACCGGCTTTTCCGATGGCCAATGTGCCCACGGGTATGCCACCCGGCATTTGCACCGTGGAGAGTAGCGAATCCAGTCCGTTCAATACACTGTTCATCGGTACACCCAACACGGGCAGTACCGTGTGTGCAGCTACCACGCCTGCGAGATGGGCGGCTCCGCCAGCGGCGGCGATGATCACTTCGGTACCGTTGGCTTCGGCATTGGACACGAGTTCCACGACATGCGCGGGTGTGCGATGCGCCGAAAGTGCGCGGCAGAGATGGGGAATGCCGAATTTCGTGAGGGTGGCGTCGGTGTGCTGCATGATGTCCCAATCGGAACTGCTGCCCATCAGCACGATCACGAGGGGTTGCTCCATGGAATCTCCTGAAATGGTTGTCGGAGGCGGAATGCCAATACCTCCCTCAATGTACAACAACGCGATGGGCGTTTGCCACATCGCGTTGTTGTCTGGATAGCAGCGATTCCGTGGCGCAAGTATCATGCTGGCACATACCCTCAGAAGGCCGCCTCCCCATATGCTTCACCACGGGCATCGCTGAACGGTCTACATATACCATGTAGCACAAGACTTGCCGTTTGCTGAATTTTTTCGGGCCTTTTTGAAAAAATATTTTGGTCAGAAATCCGTCCCCTTCGATTCATGCCCAAAATCGGCGATTCCGTACTCACTCACGTTCCTGATTTCGCCATTGCAGCACCCGAGACGCGGGAAGGAAGCACAATGCCCTCCTCGCTACGGAATGCTCATTGAATCGCGAAACGAAAACAACACTCTCTCGTTGCTTCACGTCTCTGCTTCTCTGCGACCTTGCGTTCCATTCTTCTGAAGTCGGAAGGGAATTCAACGCAAAGACGCCACGGTGCAAAGACGCAAGAAGTCAGGAAATATTCCTGCCGTCATGAGCGTTTCGTCACGACGGTTCAATCCGGAATAGTCGTTGGAGAATTACCCGGGGGGAATCCAGGTTGAAAAAAAACCGGCCCCGCGAACGGGGCCGGCATCGTTATTGCGATGAGAATCGCCGTTTATTTCATCACCACCATGCTGCGTTGCAGCTCGATATCGCCGCTGCGCAAGCGATACACATAGGTGCCGCTGGGCAGGGTGCGCGCATCGACCATCACTTGCCAGCTGCCGGCGTGGTAGTGGCCCGAGCCGAGATCCATCACCTTGCGGCCGTGCAAATCGTACAAACCGAGTTCCACATACCCCGCGTTCGGCACCTCGAAACCAACTGTGGTGACGGGGTTGAAGGGATTCGGGTAATTCTGATGCAGCACCGCCTGGGTGGGACGGGCGCCGGGAATTTCGCGTATCCACAGCGTCTGCGTGCAGCGCAGCCGGAGCGAATCGCTGGTGATGATCAGTCCGTCGCTGACGGAACTCCAGCGCACAAGGAACTCCTCTTCGCCGGAGGCATCATTGTCGTAGCAAATGGTGAAGCCCTGACGGGACTCGCCGAAGGGGACGGCGTCGGTGGTGGTACGGAAATTCACCGAACCACTGCTGGTGGTGAATGTCCACTGCGGCGGTGCCTGTATCGTGCTCTGATACTGTATCACGCCATTGCTCAGAATGTCGAGGTACAGGGCCGTGAGATTGCTCTTCGGCAAATGTTCGTTGTTGAGCTTGAGTTCGAAGCAGCAGGGGCGATCCGGATTCACGATCACGTCCATCTTGTCCGGTGTGAACGGACTGTTGTCGCAGTACACGCTGAGCGTGTCGCAGCACAGCTCCTGTCCGTTCAGCTCCGTGCACCAGCGCAGCGGGATGATGCGCGAATTGGCGGGCGGCACCAGCGAAAGCTGGAAGCCCTGCGCATGCTCGCCCGTGGCGAGTACGCCGTCCGTCCGTTGGAAATGCACTTCACTCTGATCGTTCGAAACCGTCACGCTCCATCCCTCGGGCGCCTGCGCCGCAAGCAACACGGCCAGTGGATTGCGCAACACGATGCGGAAGCCGTCCACGTCCGATTCGGGTGTGTGGAGGTTGCTCAAATCCACGGTGTAGGTGCAGCGCTCCGCGGTGGGAGTGATGGTCACGGAGTCGCAACGCGTTTGTAATTGCTCACAACTCACGGCACCGAACTCACAGCACAGAATCGCGCCATTCAATGACGTACACCATTCATACACCACTGTGCTGCCGAAATCGCCCGCACGAAGACCGAGGAGGAAGCCATTCATCGCTTCACCGGGGGCTACCACGCCCACCGTGTCCTTGAACACGATTTCGGTGGCGGTTTGTTGCTCAATCACCCATCCCTCCGGCGCCACGGCGCTGGTAATGGACACACCGGGACTTTGCATGCGCAGGTGGAAATCGTTGACCGCACCCGCCGGCACATGCTTGTTGACAAAGCCGAAATTATAGGTGCAATCCGTGCCCACGCGCAGCGTTGTCACCGAATCACAGGTGCTGGGCGGCGGGGGGTCGCATTGTATCGACAAGGTGTCGCAGCACACGGTGTTGCTCTGGAACATGGTACACACGGCAAAACGCACCAGGCCGGTGGACGAGGGCTTGAACGTGAGAGCGATGCCCTTCACCGAATCATTCGGTGCCAGCACGCCGCCACTGCGCTTGAGCCAGAGATTCAGTCCGGATTGGCTGAAGATCGTCCAGCCGCTCGGCGGCGTCACCGTTTGAATGCTCGCACCCGTGGACACGATGCTGACACGCACGCCGTCGAGGTTGGATTCGGGCCGATGCTTGTTGAACACCGAAATCAACGCCGAACAATCCTGTTGCTTGACGGCGGCGGCGCTGTCGCATCGGGGATTCTGCTTCGGCGTGCAGGCGAGGTTCAGCACGTCCGATGTGATCACCGTGCCGTTGATGGTGGATTCCCAGCGCATCACCACGCCACCCGTTTGTCCGTTGGGTGGACGCACAAACAGCCGGAAGCCCGCCAGATCCTTGTCGACGTCCAGAACGGCTCCGGCGGAGACATAGTGCAGCGTGGTGGGATTCACGAGCTGCGCGTTCCACGGACCGCTTTGTGTTCCCACAAAACTGGCGCCGGGGGTGAGTATGGTAAAATGCAGATCGTTCAATGCGGCTTTGCCCTGGTTGCGGTTTTTCAGCGTGATGTCGTACACACAACTTTCATTGGGCTGATTCGGCGCTGTCGTGCTCGTTACGCGTAGCGAATCGAGCGCCGGGGGTTCGACTTTGCACACGAGGTCCACGGTGTCGACGGTGACATCCGCGCCGTTGAACGTGGTTTTCCACTCGATCTGGAATTTGCCGTCGCCCTGTGGCGGCGGTGTGATACAGAACACAATGCCGTCGAGCGCCTCGTTGGGCATCAGGCGGATGTTTTGTTCCCCGAACACGACGTATATATCCGAATCCAGCGTCAGCGGCCAGGGACCCGACACGCCGGGTTGATAGGTGAAGCCGGGTGTGAGGATGCGGAGATGTAATTCATTGAGTGGAGAAGGTGGTGTGTGCAGGTTCTGCAAGCGCGATTCATAGCAGCAGGAAGTTGGATCGAGCTGTGTAACGGTGTACACATCGGGTTTTCGCTGTGCCGAAGCGCTCACCGCGAGCAACAGCGCCAGAAGCAGGGAGGTGTAGGAAATTCTCATGTCCGCAAGCCCCGTTGATGGCCAAAAATGAATGCGAGATCGCACTCTGCAGTGATAGAATTGAAGCTAGTGAAATACCGGACCAGGTGCAATGCCGCCCCCGTGTTTCCCGCCGCGGTGAACGTCATTCGGAGCGATACGGGGATGGGAAATTGCAGGGATGTGAAAATGCAGGGACGCCCATTCACCTTGCATCGGGTCGGAGTGTGGCTGTACTTTACCATGCTGTCCGTATACATTCAACGTGGATTCCATGTACGCTACCTCATCGATGCCGCTTCGTACCGCCATTCTCATGCTCTCGTTGCTTCTCGGGGCGTGTTCTCTCTCCAGCGACCTTGCGAAAATGTCCGACGCCGAGGATTACGACGCCTACGTGAAGAAATGGGCGCCGACCGAGGATGCGTTTGTTGCCGTGCAGCGTATCGCCCAACCCGCGCTCACAGCCAAGGATTGGAAATCCGCCGTCGAAACCTTCGAACAGTACAAGCCGCTGTTCCCCACCATGGCCGCGCGCTTCGATCGTATCATCGCCGTGCTCAAAGCGGAATCCTACGACGTTGAACGCAAAAACCTCTCCATCATCAACAGCGAATACAACGAGATCAAACCCTCGGTCACGGTCGACGGTATGCGGCTGTACTTCGCCAGCGATCGTCCGGGTGGAGTGGGAAATCTGGATATCTACGTCTCGGATTTCAAGGACGGCGGTTGGCAGACGCCGGTGAACATCGGCGAGCGCATCAACACCAAGGAGCACGAAACCATCAACGGTATTTCCTTCGACGGGACGAAGATTTTCATTTACGGCGGTTTCGCGGGACATCTCGGCAATGGCGACAATTATTATTTCGAGAAAACACCGCGCGGTTGGTCCAACATCATGCATTTCCCACCGCTGGTGAACAGCAAATTCTACGACTCCGATGCCTTCATGACCGCGGATGGCTTCGCCGTGCTGTTCACTTCCGACCGTGAAGGCGTGATCGGTGACCGCGTACCGAAAAACACCCCGTTCCATGGCGGCAACAACGGGAATACCGACATATTCGTCTCCGTGCGTCGCGGCAATTACTGGCAGCCGCCCATCAACCTCGGTCCGACCATCAACACCCCGTACGCCGAGCGCTCGCCCTTTCTGCATCCGGATGGCGTGACGCTGTATTTCAGCTCCGATGCGCACGCGGGTTTGGGAAAAATGGATGTGTACAAATCGGTACGTCTCCGCAATGATTCCTGGACGGAGTGGAGCGAGCCGGTGAATCTCGGCAAGGATGTGAACACGCCCGAAGACGATTGGGGCTATAAAATCACCCCCGATGGCAAGTACGCGTTTTTCGCCACCGCCGATCTTCCCGGTGGGAAAGGCCAGAACGATATTTACATGATCACCTTACCGCGTGCCGCGCGTCCCGAAGCCCCGGTGGCCACAATCACCGGTGAGGTACGCGACGACCAGGGCCGGCCGATCGGCGTCGATCTGTTCGCGCAGCGCTTGTCCGACGGCGAGGTGGTGGGTATTGGTCGGAGCGATCCGGAAACCGGTGCCTACATGCTGACGTTGCCACCCAACGAGAACTATGCCATTATCGCGGAAAAAGAGGGCTTCTACCCCGACGCCCGCAACCTCGATCTGCGCAATCGCGCGGAACGGGACGGCTCGGGCCGCGATGGTTCCGGTCAAAACGGCGACGGTCGTGATGGCAGCGGGCGCGATGGTTCGGGCCAGGACGGCTCCGGACAGAACGGCGATGGCCGCGACGGTTCGGGTCGTGATGGCAGTGGCCGTGACGGATCGGGTCGTGACGGATCGGGTCGTGACGGATCGGGTCGTGACGGATCGGGCCGGGATAGCTCCGGACAGAACGGCGATGGTCGCGATGGCTCCGGCCGTGATGGCTCCGGCCGCGATGGCTCCGGTCAAAACGGTGATGGCAATAACGGCGACGGTCGCGATGGCTCCGGCCGTGACGGCTCCGGACAGAACGGCGATGGACGCGACGGCTCCGGTCGGGATGGCAGTGGGCGTGACGGGTCGGGCCGCGATGGTAACGGTGACGATGGCGATGGGCGCGATCGCTTCGCCTTCAATTTCAACCTGCGTTCGGTCGAGAGCATGCGCAGCACGCGCGACAAATGGGGTGATTTGCTGGCACAGGGCCTGAACAACATTTTCTTCGACTTCAACAAATCGGATTTGAAGCCCGAGTCCTTCTTCGAACTGGAGCGACTGATCCGCTTCCTGAGTCAACATCCCGAACTGCGTATTGTGGTGGTGGCGCATACGGACGATGTGGGTAGCGACGACTACAACTTCGAGCTGTCCAACCGCCGCGCGGCAAGTGTGGTGAAATATCTGAAGCAGAAGGGCATAGACAACAGCCGCCTCGAGTCGCTGGGCTACGGCGAAACGCGTCCGCAAGTGCCGAACGACAGCGAGGAAAACCGCGCACTCAATCGCCGCGTGGAGTTCCGCCTGGCGGAGTAAGGCTGGCGCGTCGCCCGGCTTTGAATTCTACCGCGACGAGAATACAACGGGCACTTTCTTTCATGTTCTTTCCTCACACCCGGGAGAATGAAAATGGTGCAGGTGCCTTGATTACTGTTGGAGCGGATCAGCAGAGTTTCAAAACCACGGATTGCACAGATTTCACACAGATTATCACAGATGGATCGTGGAAGTTAGCGAGGTGCCGGGCGAATCGTCGCAGTTGAAGCCATCCAACGCCCGCTTTCAGCTGCGATGCGAATCGGTGTCCATTGCCTGCGGCGGCTGAGGGAGTACGGGTTGGCTCCCGCGACTACCGTCAAACTTTACTCTTCACTCTTCACACATCCCCCTGCACCACTCAGCTCTCAAGCACCGCCTCCGCCGCATGCATGCCAGAGAGCAACACCAGCGGAACTCCGCCGCCGGGATGGGCGCTTGCGCCACTCAACCCCCAAGCACCGGCATCCGCCATCTCGATAGGCGCTTGCGCCACTCAGCGGTTCAGAACCGCCTCCGCCGCATGCATGCCTGAGAGCAACACGAGCGGGACTCCGCCGCCGGGGTGGGCGCTTGCGCCACTCAACCCCCAAGCACCGGCATCCGCCATCTCGATAGGCGCTTGCGCCACTCAGCGGTTCAGAACCGCATTCGCCGCATGCATGCCAGAGAGCAGAACCAGCGGAACTCCGCCGCCGGGTTGGGCGCTTGCGCCACTCAACCCCCAAGCACCGGCATCCGCCATCTCGATAGGCGCCTGCGCCACTCAGCTCTCAAGCACCGCCTCCGCCGCATGCATGCCAGAGAGCAACACGAGCGGAACTCCGCCGCCGGGATGGGCGCCTGCGCCACTCAGCGGTTCAGCACCGCATTTGCCGCATGCATGCCAGAGAGCAGAACCAGCGGAACTCCGCCGCCGGGGTGGGCGGCACCGCCGCATAGATACAAGCCCGGCACGCGCGACACTTTATTGGCGGGACGTAAAAATGCGGCGCGTGGCGAGTTGGAGGAAATGCCGTAAATGCTGCCGCGATTGCTGTTGTATCGCTGCTCGAGATCACGTGGCGAAATGATGCGCTCCACACGAATCCTCCGCCGCACATCCAATCCGGCATGATCGAGGCGCGCAAGCACCGCCTCGCGCAGTCCTTCGATGTTGGTGTCCGCTGCGCCATCGCGCAGTGCGGGCATGTTCACGAGCACGAACCAGTTTTCCATGCCTTCCGGCGCATGCGAGGGGTCGGCCTTGGATGTGATGGACACATAGACCGTGGGATCGCTCGGTTGCCGACCGAGATCGAATATCTCCCGAAACTCCCGCCGATAGTCTTCCGAAAAGAAAATATTGTGCTGCGCCAGCTCGGGGTGCAAGCCATCGACGCCCCAGAGAAATACGAAGCCGCTGCACGAGGGCTCCAATCGTTCGTATCGACTTCGCTGGGGTGCGTCTTCCAGCAGTTGCGTCATGGTGTGCACGGCGTCCGCATTGCTGATCACGGTGTCTGCGTCGAGTGTCTCGCCATTCACCTGCACGCCGGACACGCGTCCGTGCCGCACAAGAATGCGCTGCACGTCCGCACCGAAATGAAAGCGCACGCCGAGATCTTCGGCGAGCTTCCACAGAGCGGTAACCAACGCATACATCCCGCCCCGCACGTAGTATCCACCCATGCGATATTCCACGTGCGAAATGATGTTCAGCGTGGCGGGCGCCTTCCACGGATCGGAACCGTTGTAGGTCGCATAGCGGTCGAAGAGTTGCACAAGGCGGGGATCGGAAAAAAACGAGGACACCGCCCGATGCACACTGCGAAAGGGGTCGATCTGATGAATGCGCAACAAGGTTCGCACATTGGATCGGCGCAACAATGCCTTGCTGTCGTTGAGACGGCTGAAGAGAAACAGCTCGGCCGTGAGATCGTAAATGCGCTCGCAATGATCGAGGAAGCGCGGCACCGCGTCCGCGTCGTCGGGCGCGAAGGAGCGCACCGCTTCGATGAATCGCTGTTCGTCCGACCATGCGTCGAGTGTGCTGCCATCCCCGAAGGTGTAACGGCAGATCGGGTCGACGGGGAGGATATCGAGAAACTCCGCACGCACGCGTCCCGCCTTCGCGAACAGCGTGTCAAGCACGAACGGCATGGTCAGCAGTGACGGTCCGGTGTCGAAACGGAAGCCATCCACCAGTAACTCGGAGGCCTTGCCACCGGGGGCCGCGTTCCGTTCGTACACGTCCACGAGCACGCCTTCGGCGGCAAGGTGAATGGCCGCTGCGAGTCCGCCCAGCCCCGCGCCAATGACTGGAACGCGTCGAGTACCGCCCGTGCCGCTCATGGGTTACTTCACCAGAGTATCGTAGTGGGTGCCAATCACGGTCAGCGCGAAATACAGAAGCTGCGCGATGTAGAGATGCGCCGGCAGTCGCAGAAAGGGCCTGCGGGGAGCGGTGTCGCGCAGCAACGCCGCGGCAGTGAGGGAGATGAAGAACCAACTCAAATAATTACTCAGCGGGGGAGGCATGCTTCCCCAATGCCAGTAATCGAGCGCTTCGGCGGCAAACTCCAGGAAAAAGTCGAATATCGTGGCGAACAAGGCCACCAGCACAATACTGCTCTTGCCGAAAAAATGCCCCACCACCGCGTCACTGCTGGAGATGACGGATACCCAGGCGAAGGGAATCACCAGTGACACGCCCAGCACTTTCCAACCCAGCACATCGGTATACAGGTAACTGCCGAAAGGAAAGCCCGTGGCGACACCCAAGGCCTCGATTGCCCAAGTGCCAATGAAAATAATGCCAAAGGCGATGCCGCTCTTCATCGTCATGGAGTAGGTCAGTACCCATGAGACGATGGCTGTGACGATGAGGACAAAGGGTGTTGTGAACGACATCACGCTTTCGAACAAGCCCAGGGTATTCCACAGCGCACCTGCGAGAAAGAACACATAGGTGACGATGATCAGCGGGAATTCATACTCCAGCACTCTTTCGATGACGCGTTCATTGAATTTCATGTCCCACCTTCAGTCTCTTGTGGACGGTTAATGCGCCGAGCGTGACTCCGGGCAAGCCCTGGCCGGGGAAGGCCGTGTCGCCCAGCAGATACAATCCCGGAAAGGGTGTGGTGTTCCGCGGGTAGCGCAGCGGAAACACGGCCTTGTCCAGCGGTATGCCCCCCACGAGCCCGGCATGGCGTCGTGTGTACTTCACAAAGGTCCGCGGCGTGCCGACGTGGTATTGGGCAAAGGCCAAATCCCGCAGCGCGGGCACATGCGAGCGCAGTGCCTTCAGAATATCGGAGGCGAGCATCGCTTTCCATGAACGGTACATGTCGCCACTCCACGCGGTCTCCGGCCTCCGCACATCGATATGCGTGCTGATGGTCATCGTACGATACCCGGCGGGAGCGCGCTCCGTGTCGTCGGGATGTGACAGCGAACAGAACAGCGTCCGCGAGCCGCAGGATGCGAGCACCTGCGGCAGTATCACCTGCACGTTCAGCGGCAGCCCCGCGACAAGCTCTTCGGCTACGAGGCCATACATGGTGATCGCGCCCCACATCGGACGGATGCGACGCGAAAGATCGTCACACAGCCGTGTGAAATGCCGCGACACCGCTCCGTCGGTGATGGCGGGCAGATTGAACACAGGCAGTGCGCTTACCACCGTGTCCGCCGTCACCACGCAATCGGACGCAGTACGTACCTCCCAGCCCGTTCGGTGTTGCCGCACCCGCGTCACGGCTTGGAGGTACTGTATTTCAGCGCCGAACGCGTGGGCACGCTCTTCCAGAAAGCGCGCATAGCGCAGCATGCCGCCACGCACCGCATGCACGGGGTAGTCGGGATACGACAGGCCCAGCGCTCCGGCCAGAAAGGGGACACGGTCGGCCGAACTCTGGCTGGTGATCAGGAGCTGCGCATCGATAAATTCATGGAAACGCCCATCGCGCAAACCGTGCGCGCGCAGCCGCGAGGCCACCGTGCCCAGGGCAGCGGGGACATGCCGGAGTATGCTTCGCGGCACATGCCGCAAATCGTCGAGCAATTCCTTCGCATTGGAAGGTGGCAGCCAGGGCAATGCGCCAAGCAGGGCGTAGGCGGCATCGCTGAATGCGCGCACCTCCGTCCAGAAGGATGCGGAGGAGATGGAAAACATCGCATCGCAATCGGCGTGCCAACGCTCGTGGTCGTCGTGACGGAGCAAAAGAGAGCCGTCCATCGCAATTCCCATGGCCGGTTTCGCCGGGAGCAATTCGTCGAAACCGCCGATGATGGTGAACAGCGAATGCAGCGGCTGACCCGGGGCCGTGCCTCCGAACGTGGTGGCGCCGATGTCGAACACGCCCTCGCCTTTATGAAAGGACGATGCGCATCCTCCCGGATAGTGTATCGCTTCCAGCAGCAACACACGCAGTCCCGCATGCGCCAGCAATGCTGTCGCCGTCAGGCCGGCAATGCCCGCACCTACCACCACGGCATCGTAGCGATCGTGTGCCGGTCGCTGCCGTTCGGGAGTACGTGTCCGTGGCGTCGCTTTCATCGCGTTCGATCTCCCACGGGTATGGCGCGATCCTTCCAGATCACGCTGCCCCGTCTGTAGCGCTGCCAGATTGCGTGCATGCCTATGCCTACTGCTCCGAGTATGCCGAGTGGGTGAAGGATCACGGACAGCCAGCCGTGCCGTAACCGTATGGACATGAATGCCCGCAATAACACATTCAGGCCGATTGCTGTCAAGGCAAGCAGGTGCGCATCGATGGCCAACCAGACGAAAGGCAGGACAAAGACCAGCAGCATGAACAGCAGCATGGGGATGAAGGCCGCCGCACGAAAATCAAAGGCGGCGAAAAAGGTCTTGGAAAATCCCCGCAGCACCTCGCCTGGCGAGCGATACATGCGGCAGCGCAGCGCACCCACGCCTGAGGTGAGCAGCATGCGGAATCCGTGGCGCTTCACCGCGCGGGCCAGGGCGATGTCTTCCACCACCTCGTTACGCAACGCCGCGTGACCACCGATGGCATCGTAACAAGCGCGCCGGAAGGCGATCCATTGTCCATTGGCCGCAGCCAATGAAGCGGCACGAGTGCGATGCACCAATTGCAAAGGGAGAAATGCGTAGAGCAGCAAATCCATCATGGGGACGACGGCTTTGCTCACCACACCGTCGAGCTGCTGCCGGGGAAAGTGCGTCGGCCTGGTAATATCGCAGCGCATCCAGCGTGGCAGCCAGCGCATCGGTCTCCAACCACACATCCGCATCCACAAACAGCAGCACTTCGCCGCGCGCCTGTTCGGCAAGCTGGTGGCAGGCCCAGTTCTTGCCCGTCCAAGTAGCGGGCAGGGAAGCCCCTTGCAGCAGACGTAGCGTGGGAAGAAGCGGTTCATACCCACGAACCACCTGCGCCGTGCCGTCGGTGGAATGGTCATCGAGTACGAGAATCTCCATGTCCGGGCGAACGAAGGGCTGGAGCGACGAAAGCAGTATTCCGATACTCGCCTCCTCGTTGCGCGCTGGAATGCAGATGCTGAGCAAGGGTTGCGTCGAGGCGCCAGGGCGACGCTTCGCAAGGAACGGTCCCCAGAGCATGTTGACCGCGGTCACCAGAAAAAGCAGGGCGAGCACGATTGTGATGCCGGTGAACATCGGAGACATGTGCGGTTTATTTTCCGGGAGAAGTGAGATGGCCCAGGGCTGACCCCGGGGGCGCCACGGTGGCGGCATGCAATATGCGCACGCCATCGTCTCCACTGCGGTGCATCGCCAGACGCAGTGTCATGGATGCCAGCGCGCCAAATTTGCGAAGCCGAGGCACAACGGGACGCCGCTGAAACACGTCATAGTCCGCTCGTTCGATTTGCCGCAGTATACCACGATACAGAGTGGATGCGGCACGCACTGCGGTCCGTCCCTCGCTATGCAGAAGTGGAATACCGTGATCGGCGTATTCGAAGAATGCGTGGGCACGCTCGACCTGCGCGCGCAGGAAGTCGCGCATCGCAGGATGCAGGCGGCGCTGCGCGATGTCGTCCAGCTCCACACCGAAACCGCGCATTTCATCCAGCGGCAGATAGACCTTGCCGCGCAGGCGCCAATCCTCGTCCACATCGCGCAAGATGTTGGTGAGCTGCATGGCGATGCCAAGCGCTTCGGCGTAGGGAAATGCGGAACGATCGCTGTATCCGAACACATGCGTCATCATCAAACCCACCACCGAGGCCACGTGGTAACAGAAGCGCTTCAGCTCGTCGAAACTCTCGTAGCGGTCGTAGCGCAGATCCATTTCCACACCTTCGATCAATTCGAGCGCGAGCTGCAAGGGAATGTCCTTGCGATGCATGGTGCGCACGAAGGTCGCCAGCACGGGATGCTGCGATTCGCCACTGGCGTATGCGGTAAGCAATTCCTCGCGCCATGCGTCCACTTCGCGCTGGACAACATCGCGCGTGCGCTCGCGGGGCGAGTCCACGATGTTGTCGCTGTAGCGGCAGAAGCCGTACACCGCGTATACATCGTCGCGCCGCTCGCGGGGCATGAACTGCGTGGCGAGATAAAAGCTCTTGGAATAGGTGCGCGTTAACGTTTGCACGTATTGACGAGCCGCCACCAGCTCCAGGCCTGCATCCGCATTGGGTGATTGAATCAACATGGGTCCGTCTCGCCGATGGAGTTACGTGGTGGATTTTCCGTCGCGCCGCGAGCGTCCGAGACGCTCATACATCGCGATGGTGGGTGTGATAAGGGCGAACATGTAGGCGATATCCTCGATGGGAATAGTGTAGAGCCGTACCCCGATGATTGCCTGGGACGAATACGCGACAACCGGGAGGGCGGTGAGAATGCCATTCACCACGAGAAAAAAGACCGTCATCACGCCGAAGAACAGCCAGTAGCGCTTCGTCAGCAGCACGCGCGTGCGCAGCAGTACGAGATCCAGAAGTACCGCCACGCCGGCGGCGATGAGTGCCAGTGCAGTGTAGCTCATTTGTTCAACAGCCAGCCGATGGTTTCCCAGACCAGAATACTGGTCAGGGGGACGACGACAAAAAACAGCACTTCCTCGATGGGAAGGTTGATCAGCGTGACACCCATGGTGTACCGCGATGAGAAACTCCAGTGGCCCGCCGCGGTGACCGCGACATCCCATACAAGAAAGGGAAGTGCGACCAGAGCCATGGCCAGCAGGGCGTCGCGTTTCCGCCCGCGCAACGGGAGGGCGGGGTCATTCATCTTGAACAGAAACGGCAGTCCGATGAAAAGGATGAGAGCAATGTACACGAAATGGTGCATACGCCGCGAGTGTTGTTCCAATAGTGTGGTGTCGATGCGACTCCCATGCAACCGACGCGCGGAGCAAATAATTCCCCGGACACCAACACCGCGAACTGCCTCGGCGATGTGCGGGTTCGGCGTGAGGAGGTCGCGGATGTAGGAGCGGTTGGTATGGAACATCATGGCGAATCCCCGAACCGCGGCAGAGGCGGTGAGCATGCTTCTCCCCTACCCCCGGAAAAAAGAAAGCGGAGGGCGAGGCCCTCCGCTCTGTTCGCGCCGGGACGCGAGCACGTGCTTACTGGTTGATGATTGCGTCGGAAGGACACACATCGATGCAGGACGGAGAATCGGAGTAGCCCTCGCACATGGTGCAGAGCTCGGGAACGCTGAACGTGATGTCTTCCGACATCGGCGCGCGCGTCTCACCGTTCACCACATAGGACTCACCGGCAGCGTAAATCGCGTTGCTGGGGCATTCATCGATGCAGGCGTTGCAATTGATGCAATCATCCGTGATAACGATCATGTCAGGTACCTTTCTGAAAATTGAGGTTTGCTACCTTGCACGGTGCACGTCGTGCACTACAAACATAGCACCGCGCCCGCATGCACCGCAACCCGAAACGACCTCGCTCTCTTTAATTTCACACGCGATGTGCAAGAGCGGCGCGGGCATTGTCATCGTAGCGTTGCGCACAGTATTTTCCCGTATGCGCATCGTCACACTGTTCATCCCGCTGCTGTTGCTGTCCACCCCGCGCCTCGTGGCGCAGGAGGAGGATGCCGACGCGCGCGCCGCATCCTCGGCCCGAGGCAATGCCTGGCATGTGTGCGTGGACGACAATGGCCACGGCGACTTCTTCGTGGTCTGGTCCGAACGCGGCGACGAGGCCACGCGTCTGCGCGCCTGCTTCCTGCGGCAGGGCCAGCGAGAAAATATCACCGTGTTCGATGTCAGCGAGCCCGGCGATGGAGTCGAAGATGTGCGTCCCTCCGTGAGTTGGCTCGACGAGCGCCGCGTGCTGCTGGCCTGGCAGCGCAACGAGGCGTCGCATCGCCGCGTCTGGCTCGCACGCGTTGATAGCGATGGAGAGGCAACGGAGCCCACGTTACTCGACGATCATCCGTCCAACACCATGGCTCCCGTACTGCAACGCGACGCGCATGGTGTTCTGGCTCTCTGGCAGGATTTCCGCAACGGCAATTTCGACGTGTACTGCCGCCGCCTGGATGCGGAGGGTGCGCCGTGCGGCGAGGCATGGCGCGTGAACGATGACAGCACGCGGGCGCTGCAGGGTGTGCCACGCGCTTCGCGCGATAATGGCGATGCGGTGTTGGCCGTATGGGCAGACAATCGCGTAGACCTGGCCTGGAAATTCTACTACGCCGCGATCAATGCCCGAGGGGTTTCGCGCAATGCGCTGCTGGATTCGGCGCAACGCAAGGCCATGACAACGCTGGCCTCGGCGGTGTGGATGTCGGCCGATAGCGCCATGGTGTTCTGGAAGGATTATCGCGAGGGACACAGCAACATCTACCGGCGTCTCGTGAGCGTGCGTGATGGAGGCCTGTCGCCCGCACAGCGCATCAACGACGACACGGGCGAGCAATGGCAGCGCCTGCCCGTGACGGACAGCGATGGACGGGGCCATGTGCTGTGCTGCTGGGAGGATTATCGCAACGCTCCGAGCAATCAGCGCGGTGATGTGTACGCGCAGGTCTTCGCCCGCGACGGCGCCCCGCGCGGCGGCAACCTGCGCATCAATGATCGCGAGGACAGGATTGCACGCAAGGTTCCCGCGATCAGCATGGACGCCGCGGGCTACGCGCTCATCCTGTGGCATCAGGGCGAAGGCGGCCGCTTTCGCATCATGGGCCAATGGCTGCGCTATCCCGACGAGCGCGTGGGAGCGAATTTCTGTGTGAGTTGCGGAGAAGAAGAGGAGGACGACGGTGGATAGACGCGAATTCATGCGGCTCGGCTTTCTGCGCATGAAGGACAGCGCGCATAAAGCCGCGCCCGAAGTGTTGCGCAAGCAATTCCGTCCGGTGCTGCTGGACGTATCCATTCTCAGCGACAAGCCCGAGGTGGCTGAGCGCCTGGTGGAAGAGCACTTGACCGAGCATTTCGCGGGTTCTCTCATCCGTCTGAAACAGAGCCGTCTGTCGGGAATACACAGCGGCGGTATCGTACTGTTCGAACAGCACACGCTGCGCGATTATCGCGATGGCGCGTCGCTGTTCTACGCCTCGCTGCGCATGCTCGAAGAGGAACTCGCGCTGCACGAGCCGCAGACCGATCCGGTGTTGCTCCGCTTCGTGAACAGCATTCCCGCATTCAGCCGCAGCGCCGATGTGTTTTACAACAATGCGCTGGTGAACTCCATCCCGCTCGCCGAGGACGGCCGCTACGAAATCGAGGGAGCGCTCGGTCCCCTGCGTCTGGTGGTGGCCCGGCAGCGCCTCGTGGTAGTGGACGCGCCATGCAGGCATAAACTGTGCTGCGCGCATCCGGCCATACTCACACCGGGACAGCGCATCACCTGCGTTCCGAGCCGCATTAGCATCGCCATCGGTTTCCCGTTGGAGTAGGCCGCCAGACGCGGCCGCATGCTGGAGCAGGACGGGATTTGCCCTTGTGTTGTGCCGGACATGGCACTATTTTTACCACATTGTCATCGAATATCACTTACGAGCCGGGGGTGGCATGGACAAGGAACTGGACCAATTCTTCGAGGGCTACGACATCTCCGGAGAGATCGACGAGAAAGTGTACCGGCGTCAATCGCGGAAAGTGTCGGAGCAATTCGAGCGCAAGCTCGAGTCCGTCGGCACCAAGCTGCGTTTCGCCCAGGATCTTCTGGCGTTGTTCCGCTATTTCATGGACGACCGCGTGCCCTGGCAGCGCAAGACCATTGTCGTTGCGGCGCTGCTGTATTTCATTTCACCACTCGATGCCGTGCCCGATCTGGCACCGCTCATCGGCTACATGGATGATCTCGGCGTGATCGTGGCGGTGACAAAATTCATGTCCAACGAACTCGCTCCGTATTACGCCGCGCAGGCGGAAGCGGAAGCCCTGCAATAGCCGGGGCGCCCGCCGCGGTGCGCGCTACGAGCCATACGCGCACGGGGAGCGGCTGGCGTGGTCGCGGGCATTGGAAATCATTCCACCTTTTCGTTTACTGGGGAGAAACACATGGCACAGCAACCCACGTTTGACGAGGCCGTGCAGGCCTTGCAGAAGCATTTCGGCTATCCCGGCTTCCGGCCCGGACAGGACCATATCGTGCGCACCATCCTGTCGGGCAGAGACACTCTCGCCATCATGCCCACCGGTGGCGGCAAATCGATCTGTTACCAGATTCCGGCGCTGCTGCGCGACGGCCTGACCATAGTAGTCTCGCCGCTGATATCGCTGATGCAGGATCAGGTGGCGGCATTGCAGCGGGTGAATATTCCCGCCACCTACATCAATTCCGTTATCGATGTGCGCGAGGCGCAGGCGCGTATGGAAAAGGCGAAAAACCACTGGTACAAATTGATGTATGTCGCACCCGAGCGTTTCGAAAGCCGGCAATTCATCGCCTCCATCGTGCAAACGCATGTGACCATGCTCGCCGTGGACGAAGCGCATTGCATCAGCGAATGGGGACATGATTTCCGACCGAGTTATCAGCGGTTGAAAGAGGCCATCGAGCAGCTCGGACGTCCGCAAGTGGTGGCATTGACGGCCACGGCCACACCCGACGTGCGTCTCGACATTCAGCAACAGCTGGCCCTGGTCGATCCCGAAATCATCGTGCGCGGCTTCAATCGCGAGAATCTGGCCTTCCGTGTGCTGCAAGGGGTGAACAAGCGCGAGGAAATCCTGCGCCGCTGCGAGGGTCCGCGCTGCGGCATTGTGTATGCCGGTACGCGCAACAACGTGGAAGAAATCGCAGGCATGCTGCAACGTCACGGCGTGGCGGCCGAGGCCTACCATGCCGGTCTCGATTCACAGGACAGGGCGCAGGTGCAGGAACGCTTCATGCGCGGCGCCACGCGGGTGATCGTGGCTACAACGGCTTTCGGCATGGGCATCGACAAATCCGACGTGCGCTTCGTGCTGCATCACGACATGCCCAGCACCATCGAGCAGTACTATCAGGAAGCGGGACGCGCGGGACGCGACGGCCAGGCGAGCGAGTGCGTGCTCATGTACCACCCGAAAGACCGGGGCCTTCCGGAATTCTTTATCCGCAATACCTTTCCCGACAAGGCCGTCATTCAGAAAGTGTACGCCGAGCTGCATCGCATCGCGGGGACGCAAGAGGGACAGGTATACACCGATTTGCTCGTCGAAACCGCCTCATCGGTGGCCGCGCGGCTGGGCAGCATCAGCGAGGCGGCTGTGCGCGGGGCGTTCGAAGTGTTGGAGCGCGAAGGATACATCCGGCGCATCAACGACAGCTGGACCAATAGTGCCGTGCGCTTTCTGCTCGGGCCGGACGAATTGCGGCAATGGTTGATCGATGGCGCCGAAGCCATGCAACAGTCGGTGGTGATCGGTTTGCTGCGCACGGTGCAGAGTTCCGCCTTCGGCGACGAGCCGGAGGATCTGGACATGGAGAAGCTGATGGCCGGGCTGGACATCGGCGCTTCGGACCTGCAATCCATTCTCCGCCAACTGCAGCGCGACCGCATCATCGACTACACGCCGGGGCAACGTGGCTCCGGCATCGTATTGCTCGGGCAACGCGTTCCGGCGCAGCATTTGCACATCGATTACACGGCCATCGAACGCCGCATGCAGCATCAGATGGAAAAGCTCCGGGCCATGGAGCATTACATTCTCGGCGATAGCTGCCGCCGCAACATGATTCTCGGCTACTTCGGTGAAAAGGATGTGCAGGGCACCTGCGGCACCTGCGATGTGTGCACCGGACAACTGGTGCGCCTGGTCGAGGATCAATCCGCCGCGGTGCTGGCCGAGGGGCAGCGCTTCATTCTCCATTGTGTCGCGGAAACCGGCGGACGCTTTGGTCGGCTGGTGATCGCCGACATATTGCGCGGCGCCAAATCCCAGCGCATCACCCAGTATCACCTGCACACGGCGGCGAGCTATGGACGGCTCAAGCACTTCGATCGTGCCGTGGTACTCGAGGCCGTCGATGCGTTGCTGGGATTGGGGTGGTTGGGAAAAACCGACAGCGTGCGCCCGTCCATCACGCTCACCGAAGCCGGCCGCGCGGTGCTGGGCTACAACGTGCCAGCGATGGAATTACCTTCGCCCGAAGAGGCCTCGACCGTACCCGTGAAGGATGCCGCGCTGTATCAGGCCTTGCGTGCCACCCGACGTCGCCTCGCCGCGCAACGCAATCTCCCGTCGCATGTGCTCGTTCCCGACCGCGTGCTGCGCGAGCTGGCCAACAGACAACCCGCGACGCGCGAGGAGTGCCTGCGCATCGAAGGACTCGGGCCCGTGACGTTTGAAAAATGCGGACGTGAAATGCTGGCCGCAATTCACGACCACCTTCACGAACAGCGGATGAATGCGGCCTTGCGCAAGGACAACAGCGCCGTGCAGCAACTCTCGGCGCAGTTGCGTGGCACGTGGGAAGCAGCCAGCCGCGGACTTTCCCTGGCCGACATCGCAGCCGAGCGCAATCTGACCGAAGGCACGGTGTCCAATCAGCTCTCGGAACTAATCCGCCGTGGTGTGCAATTGCCGATGGACGCGCTGATTCCCAAAGCACATCAAAAAGACATTCGCAACGCGCTGCGCAGCGTGCGCGACAGCGATATCAAGCGCATCAAGGCGGTGGTGCGCGACGAAATCAGCTATGCCGAAATCCGCGTGATGCTCGCGCTCATCGACGTGGAGCGCGGTGGAGGTGGCAAGTAGACCGACGCGTCAGGGACGACGTAAGCACTGGCGGACCGACTCAGGTCTGGGACTCGCCGTGGCGACCCTTCGACTCCGCGCCGTATCATTATTGTACCATTACGGACATTCGTGCTCGGCGCTGCTCCGCCACGGCGGATCTTCGAGCTGCACATGACATGGTTCATCCGACGCACTCAGCATTATCGTCACGCTGAGCGACGAGCGCGCGGTAAGGACGTTCGGTAAGAGAAGATCTTGGTTCGGGCTCGGAGTCGAAGCGTCGTGCAACTGGCTACCGCGGCTTCGATCCGCCACGGCGGATGTTC
>JAMIQH010000303.1:0-7399 GCA_035914695.1 Bacteroidota bacterium
GCCGGATCGGCGCTTATTCCCCGCTTGCGCTATGCCGTGCGCGACTCGGCCGATACGCCGCGAGGCAAGGGCACCATGCATGCGTTCGATGCGCTCTGGGGCAATCCTCGCGGCAATCCACTCATGCTCGACGGATCACGCGTGTTCGATGTGCTTGATGCGGTGCAGCAGTTTCAACGCGGCGCAGAAGTGCCCCTGCGCATCGTGGCCGGTTCGCGGGACGCGGTGGTGGGTTGGAAACAACTCGCGGCCGCATTGCGAGCGGCCGACTCCCTGCATCGCGGCCTGGTGGCCTTCTGGGACGAGCGCGATCACGATACGCATGGCCGGCATTATTGGACGGCGCAACAGGAGGGCTGGGAACTCTACCGCTACCGCCGCGAACGCAGTTGGCCGGCATTCAGCAATGTATCGGAAGGCCAGTGGCCCGCGGACAGCAGTAGCCGTGGCATGATGAATGCCGGCATCGAGTGGTTCGAACCCTTGGTCGATCTCCCCACGCTGTGGTCCGTGGGCGTGCGCCGATGCTCCGTGCAGTCCGGCGAAGGTGTGTTGGCCACGCCGGGCACGATCACCGCCACCATCAGTCCGCAGCGCGTGCGGCGCTTTCCCTTGCGCAGAGGACAGTCCTACGAATGTCGCCTGCTCGAAGGCGAGCGTGTGGTGTACACCGCCACCGTGCGCTGCGCAAGGGAGGGGGAACTGAATGTGCCCGCCGTCCCAGTCGGTTGGTACCCTCTGCGCTTCGAAATTCGTCCCATTCTCACACCGTGAGTGAGAATTTCTTCGCAGGATTGCCTTTTTTCTCGGAGTTATTGTGTTCAGGGAAAAAATGCACTATTTTGATCGTGAAAATGTTCTCATTTGAAATGCCTTTTCGGCTAGAATCTTCCGGATGAGAGCGACGGAATGATCACGGTCCCGCGACCCAGGTCACAAGGAAACACCCATGGAATCGATATCGAAAGCTGCCTTCCGCCGCCTTCCACGCTACCACCAGATTCTCAGTGCCTTCGAAGCGCTGGGCAGGGAATTCATCTCCTCCCGGGAATTGTCGGAAATTCTGGAGATCAATGAAACGCTGGTGCGCAAGGACATGGCGGATCTCAAGATTCGCGGGAAGCAGAATCAGGGTTACGGCATTGCAGTGCTGCGCAAACGCATCGAGGATTTCCTCGGCCTGCTGGAGGTCACCGAAGCCCTCGTGGTCGGAGCCGGCCATCTCGGCACCGCCCTCGCCACGTACAGCGGATTCAAACATTACGGCCTGGAGATCGCCGGTGTGCTGGACAACGATCCGAACCGCATCGGCAGCATGATCGGTGGCCACGAGGTGACCTCGGTGTTTCGTCTCGCCTCGATGATTCAGAAATTCAAGGTGAAACTCGTCATCCTTTGCGTGCCCAAGGACGTGGCCCAGGAAATTACCGACATCGCCGTGAAGGCGGGCGTCAAGGCCATCTGGAATTTCACGCCGCAGGAACTCTCCGTGCCGGATGGCGTCAAGGTGCGCAATGAACAGATCATCGGCGGCTTCATGGCGCTGTCGCATTTCCTGAAAATGCAGTCCCTTCCCCGTACCGAGGAAGGCGCCGCCTGACGGAAGGCCACGCCGGCGCCGCCAACGCGGCAAGGGCGGGTGCGTACATCGTTTCCCCGGATCACCTGTCGAGGCGGGTGGCCGGGGAGTTCTGTTTCAGGGTGGAATCTTTGAGCGCCGCGATGTAAGTTTCAGTTTTGTCCCCCGGAGGCAATGAAAGGTCGCTACCATATTCTCGCCGGCTCCTTGCTCGTCGCAGCACTGTTCTGGTTTTCCGTGACCATGGGCGATTCCTACCGCACGCGCGTGGATATCCCGCTGGTCGTGGTGAACATGCCGCGCGATGTGGCGTTGGCCGATCCCTTGCCCGAAACCATTTCCGTGCTGCTTCAGGCAAATGGATGGCAATTACTGTTCCTGACCGCCGGACGCGAGGTGGCCTTCGAGGTGACGGGCGAGCAGTTGCGACGCGGCATCATTCTCCCCAACAGGTCGCTCGCTGAAATGATGAAATTACCGCCGGGTGTGCAGGCCCTGCGGGCGTACCCCGACACGATATTCGTGAGCATCGACCGCTACGAAGAGAAAAAGGTGCCGATCGATGTCTCGGGTCTGCGTTTGAGTTTCAAAGAGGGCTTCGGTCTGGTGCGCGGCGTGCAGGTCACACCCGATTCCGTGCTGCTGCGCGGTTCCGAACGCGTGCTTCGCGGAATTCGAAGCTGGCCCATCGAAGACAGGAGCTACGACGACTTGACCATTCCCGTGGCCGAGGATATCCCGCTGTTCGATTCGCTCCACGGGGTGATTTCCTTCAATGTGGACAAGGCCACAGTGTACATTCCCACCGAACAGCTGGCCGACATGTTCTTCAACGATGTCCCGATCAGCATTCGTGGCAAGCACGACGGCGGCGAGGTGCTGCTGGCGCGCAAGACCATGGATATTGCGGTGCGCGGCGGGGTGAATGTGCTGTCGGGCGTGTCCATCGACGATTTCAAAATCATTATCGATTACGACGATCTGGTGGCCGATACCAGTGGAAGCATTATCCCCACCATTCACCTGCCGGCGGGATTGCAATTGCTGAAGGTCGATCCGGCGGAAATTCGTTACACTCTCCGCAAGTAACATCGCGCCACCACACGGGAACGCGGGAAGCGAACCTGCGCCCTGCAATATCGATGGGAGTATCTGGCTCATAAAACAACGAGGTCGCCCGTGGCATGGACGACCTCGCGTTTTTCCGGTCGGTGTTGGCTAGTCGAGGAAGTGCACGAACAGTCCGTCGCGCAACTTGGGCTCGAACCAGGTGGATTTCGGCGGCATCACGCGACCCGCGTCGGCGATGGCCATGAGTTCGTTGATCGATGTGGGATGCAGACTGAAGGCCAACGCCATCTCGCCCGAATTCACCCGGCGCTCGAGTTCGCCCAGGCCACGGATGCCGCCCACGAAATCGATGCGCTTGTCCGTGCGTGGATCGTGAATGCCGAGCAGCGGCGCGAGCACGTTGTTCTGCAGTATCGCCACATCCAGGCGCTCGACGGGATCCGCATTGTCGAGCAAGGCGGGATGGGCGACCATGCTGTACCAGGCGCCATCGATGTACAAACCGAACTCGCCTTTGCGTGAAGGACGCAATTGGCCTTCGGCGGGAGTCACGGTGAAGTGTTCACCGAGTTTGGCGAAGAACGCCGCCTTGTCCATGCCGTTGAGATCCTTCACCACGCGATTGTAGTCCATGATGCGGAGTTGCCCGGCGGGGAAGTACACGGCGAGAAAGAAGTTGTACTCCTCGTCGCCGCGATGAGCGGGATTGGCTTGGGCGCGCTCGCGTCCCACGATGGCCGCGGCCGCCGAGCGATGGTGTCCATCGGCCACGTACAACGCGGGAATGGAGGCGAACTCGGCACCGAGGGCTTCGATCATGGCCGCGTCGTCGATCACCCAGGTTTGATGGCGAATGCCGTCGGCGGCCACATGGTCGGTGACCGGCGCGGCGGCTTTCACGCGCTCCACAATGGCGTCGATGGTGGCGTTGTCGGGATACGTGAGGAAAATCGGACCCGAGTGTGCGTTGGTGACGCGCACATGCTCGCAGCGATCCTCCTCCTTGTCTTTGCGGGTGTGTTCGTGCTTTTTGATCGTGTCGTTCCAGTACTCTTCCACGGCGGCACAGCCCACGAGGCCGTACTGTGTATGGCCGCCCATGGTCTGTGCGTAGAGGTAGACGCAGGGATCGGCATCCTGCACGAGCACGCCGTCGGCGATCAATTTCTGGAGGTTGAGACGGCCCTGCTCGTACACACGCGCGTCGTGCAGGTCGATGGAGGGATCGAGGTCCACCTCGGGTTTACCCACATGGAGGAAGGAGAGGGGGTGGCCCTGTACTTCCTCGCGGGCTTCGTCGGAGTTGAGGACGTCGTAGGGTTTGGCGGCCACTTCGGCCGCGAATTCGGGTTTCGGCCGGTAGGCGCGAAAAGGACGAAAGGTTGCCATATCGTTCAGTGTTCTCCGGGGATGTGCTCAGCCCTTGAGGGCGTCGATGATACGTTCGGCGATTTCCGCACCCACGCGGTCCTGTCCCTCGACGGTCGAGGCGCCGATATGCGGCGTGACGGAAACATTCGGATGATTGATCAAGGCGGTTTGCGCTTCGGTGACGGGCTCGTTCACAAACACATCGATGCCAGCCGCGCGCACGGTGCCATTGTTCAGGGCTTC
This sequence comes from Bacteroidota bacterium, assembly GCA_035914695.1. Taxonomy (GTDB): domain Bacteria; phylum Bacteroidota; class Ignavibacteria; order SZUA-365; family SZUA-365; genus JAOSJT01. Next base: position 4,265 of record JAMIQH010000303.1, read on the forward strand.
GAGCAGGGCCGCTTCGTCCACCACGCCGCCGCGCGCGCAGTTGATGAGCACCACGCCCTTTTTCACCTTGGCGAATTCGGCCGCGCCGATGGTCGGACCTTCGGTCTTGATGAAGGGGATGTGCAGACTGATGAAGTCGGACTGCGCGAGCACATCGTCCTTGCTCACGAGTTTCACATCGAGATCGGTGCTGGTGATGACCGGATCGAAGGCAATGACGCTCATGCCGAGGCCGAGCGCGCGCTTGGCGGTTTCGCGGCCGATGTTGCCCAGACCGAAGAGACCCAGCGTCTTGCCGGTCAGTTCGATGCCTTTGCTGTACTCCTTCTTCGGCCATTCGCCCTTGCGCATGGCCACGTTGCTCTGGCCGATGAAGCGGCACACGGCGAACATGTGCGCGATGGCGAGTTCGGCCACCGACACCGAGGCCGCGCCCGGGGTGTTGAGCACGGTCAGACCCTTGGCCTTCGCATACGCCACGTCGATGTTGTCGAGACCCACGCCGCCGCGACCGATGACTTTCAGATTGCTGCCCGCATCGATGACGTCCTTGGTGACCTTGGACGCGGAGCGCACGAGCAGCACGTCGTATGCGGGGATTTGCTGCAGCAGCTCTTCCGGCGTCAGTTTCTGTTCGACCACCTCGTGACCAGCGTTGCGAAGCATGGCGGCTCCGTCAGCGGAAATGCCGTCGGTGATAAGGATTTTCATGGCACACTCCAGTTACGTGAAAATGAAACATGCGTACAGCACCAAGGACCCGATACAACACTACGCCGTTTCGGGTCCTCTTCCCAACAACAAAGGTAGTGAAAGGCCCGCTCGAAAAGAAGTAAATGAGGATGGAGAGTAGTGAGGTGGTGAGGGTAATGAGGAAGTGGTTGTGCGTGACTCGACTGTATTGTAGCACTACGGTTCAGGAGGGGTGCACCCTCAACACTTCCTCTCCGCTCTCTTCGCTCTCTTTCATCTCTTCAAATGTATCACGTACTCGGCAAGTCCAGGAGACCCACCTCCCGACCTCCCGCCCCGGGCGGACAGCACTTGACATTCTCCCCTCTTTCCCGTACAATCCGGTATTAAATGTTGAAAACGATGCCGCGCGGCAACGATCCGGGAGGAACGCTGCGCTCAAAGCGGCATCAATGCGTTGCCTGTACCGATGGAGTCGCGATGCTGTCATCGACCGGATTCGCCGCCAATGCGCACAACGCCCGCCCCCCGCGCCGCGCTGTCGCCTTTTCATTCATGCGCCCGTGCAGCGGACAGAGGGGCGCGCGACCAGCGATCGTGCTCTTTCTTCTCGCCTTCCTTTTCGGCACAGCTGGCGCGAGCAATGTGTCAGGTGGCAATGAAGCAGGCGTCTCTTCGGTCCGCATTCCGCTGCAGTTCATCGCGAACGCGGGGCAGTGGCCGAAGGAGGTGTGCTTCGGGGCGCTGCGGGGCAGGGACAAGGTGGCGTTCACGCGTGAGGGGTTGGTGCTGTGGACGCCGCGCGTGCGACCCGACGCGCTCCCGCAAGGCGATGCGATGCCTCACGGCGTTCCCCCGCTGGGGGCGGTCGAGCGCCTCGAACTGCGTTTCGTCGCACCGTCGCCGGACATGCGCGTGGAGGAAATGGGTGAAGAGGTCACACGCACGAATTTCTATCTGGGTGATGATCGCCGGGCATGGCGCGAAGGCGTGGGCGCGTATCGCGGCGTTCGCTACACGAATGTGTGGCCTGGTATCGATGTGGAGTATGAGGAAGGCGCGAAGGGCTTGCTGCAACGCGTGGTGCTGCATCCAGGCGCGGACGCGCGTCGCATAGCATTCACCGGCGCGCCGGCTCTGCTGCGCACCATCGCTCCGGAAGAAGCATGGTCGGGGAGCGCGGCACGGAGTGCCGGGTCGGATGCTGTTGCCGGCGATACCGCGCGTGTACGTCCGTACCGCAATTTTTTCGAGAAACGTAAAGTCATTGAAACAGAGTTCACCTCATGTTTCGGGGGTAGTGCTGCTGAATATTGTTTCGGATTTGATGTCGATGCAATGGGAAACATCTACATTCTTCTATATACCTATTCTGGTGATCTTCCTGTTAATCACGTTGGTGATTCCACTCTCTCCGGTCCGTCTGATCTGTATGTCGCTTCATTATCCTCGGATTCCAGAAGACTGCGCTTTGGTACTTATATTGGAGGAAGTGACGTGGATTTTGTTGGCGATGCCGGAGGAGCATGCGGATATTCGCGACGAGCTCTGAGGTGTACAGATTCAAGCGTGCATGTCATGTGCGATACACGATCCACTGATTTTCCAATGCTTCAAGGTGGTCATCAAGATCAACGTCCCACACGATTGTGTTTTCCGTACAATTCTGCTACGGCTTTAGTCCGGTTTGATCTCGTTGGTCGTATGAACGCATCTACGTGGATCGGGAATCCGACCGCTTTTACAGGTAGAGAGTTATGGACTGATAATGAGGACAACATAGTTGTTTTCGGGCATTCAGAGCGAGAACAAAATTTTATAACTAAAGGTAGCTTGATGGATTCGGTTGATTATGACCCTGTTTCAGGAAACGGCCCGACCTACTGGAACAGAGTTGGTGCTCTATTAAAACTTAGAAACGACTATTCAGGGGTGGTGGCGGGGACGTTCTTGTATGCATACGGTCAAGCGGCCCAAGCATCTTCTTGTATTTCGCCCATCCTGAGGACGGATTCGAAGAACGATATTATATTGATGCTTCCTTATCATCTACTCGATAGTGTTAATACCCCGCTACCAATGATTAATCATTGGGATGTAGTCGGAGGTGGGACTGGAGACTATTTGTTGAAAGTGTCTTCGGATTTGAAACGGTTTCTGATTGTCAGCAGGGTTAATACCCGCGTGGCGAATCTGGATTTGGATGCGTCGGACGGGATCGTGATCGTTGGACACGATAGGATGTTCTTTAATTCATCTCATCTTGTCAATGCAATGTCATCCGAATCTGCAAGTTACCAGATTCTTCGATTTCCCTCAGCAGGCGGCGCCCCCATATTTTCCACATATCACCCCTTTTCAGGGAACAACGCAAGTGGATATCATGAGGTAAATGTGTTTGTAACGAAGTGTCAGGAGATTCTCATTCTTTCGATGCAGAAT
>JAMIQH010000304.1:0-2862 GCA_035914695.1 Bacteroidota bacterium
AAAAGAAAGTCGTCCCGTTCGATCTCTTCCCGTCGAACATGATTCAGAATCTCGTCACGGCCAAGACCTTTACTCCCGATCAGCCCGGAAATTTCTCCGGTGGTCTGGTGAAAATCAACACCAGGGAATTCCCCCCGAGCTTCACCATGAGCGCGGGCATTTCCACCGGCTTCAACACGCTGAATTCCTCCAGCGATTTGCCGACCTACAAAGGCGGCGGTCTCGATTTCCTTGGCATCGACGATGGCACGCGCGCGCTGCCCTCGGGTGTGCCGGCCACGCCGCCCGCCTCGCGTCCCACCGCCGCGCAAAGCGCTTCGCTGCTGGGGCTGTTCAACAACAATCAGTGGACGCCGGAAACGCGCAGCGCCATGCCCAACATGGGAATGAATCTCTCCATCGGCGATCAGTTCGATGTGGCCGAACTGCCGGTGGGCTATCTCGCTTCGGTGTCCTACAGTTCCGAGATGAACTACCGCGAGAAACAGGAGCGCTATCCGACGCAGGAGATCGATCCCGCGACGGGCATCGCGCAGCTCAAGGACGATTACAGCGTGCGCCAGGGCACCTACTCCGTGCTGTGGGGCGCGCTGCTCAACCTCAGCACGCGTCTGTCGCAAACGGACAAAATTAGTCTCAAATCCCTGTTCAATCGCTCCACCGACGACGAGACGCGCATCATCGATGGCTTCTCAGCGCAGGGCTCCTCGTCTGGTTTCTATCAGTCCACGCGTCTGCAGTTCGTAGCGCGTTCGATTTTCAGCAGCGTGCTGTCGGGCGAGCATCAATTGGCCGGCCTCATGGATTCGCGTCTCGAATGGCGCGCGGCATTTTCGACAGCCGACCGTGACGAACCCGACAATCGCGAAACCGTGTACGCGCTCGAGCAGGGCAGTGGCCGCTACTTTTTCCCGAACAATTTTGGCAGCGGTAACGGACGCTTTTTCTCCGATCTGCACGATCAGAGCATGAACGCGGGCTTCGATTGGAGCGTGCCTGTGGATGCCCTCGGGCAGAACAGCCGCCTCAAACTCGGTACACTCGCCGATTTCCGCACGCGTGAATTCTCGGCGCGACGCTTCCTCTTCAGCAATGTCAATTCCACTTCGCAGTACATGACGCCCGAGGAACTGTTCACCGCCGCGAATGTGGCCGCCGGCAATATCGAATTCCTCGATGCCACGGGCTCCAACGACGCGTACGACGCCGAGGAAAGTACTTTCGCCGGCTACGCCATGGTGGACATGGCCGTGACCAGTGAATTGCGTGTGATTGCCGGTGCGCGCTACGAAGCGGTGTCCACCGAGGTGACCTCCTTCGATCCTTTCGGCGTGCGTTCCTCTGCTGATATGAACGCCTCGCTGGAAAACGGCAACATTCTGCCCGCGGTGAACCTGGTGTATTCCCTCACGCCCAACATGAATCTCCGCGCCGCCTACAGCCACACTGTGGCGCGTCCGGAATTCCGCGAACTCGCGCCTTTCCGCTTCGACGACTATCGCACCAGTACCTACGGCAACGCCGCGTTGAAGCAGACCAACGTGCGCAATTACGACCTGCGCTGGGAGTGGTACACGAATCCGGGCGAAATCATCGCGATCAGCGCTTTCTATAAAACATTCAGCGATCCCATCGAGAAAGTGCTGTATCCCAGCGCGAACAACAACTTCGTGATTCCGATCAACGCGAATGATGCCACCAATGTGGGTCTGGAGTTCGAGGTCCGGAAGAGTCTCGACTTCGCCGCCGCCGCGCTCGAGGATTTCAACATTGGGATGAATGTTACCATCGTTCAATCGAGTATCGAATTCCGCGCGGACGAGCAATTCGCCGTGCGTGCCATTCCCGGTCTTGACGCGCTGTCCGCTGCGGGCTTCGCCAACAGCGAGCGGCCCCTCGAAGGGATGTCGCCCTACGTGATCAACCTCACGCTCGGCTACGCCGCTCCGACCGGCACCAATGTGATGCTGCTGTACAACGTGCTTGGCAAGCGCATCCGCGAGGTGGGCACCAGCGGCTACGACGACACCTACGAAATGCCGCGCAATCAGCTCGACCTCACTATCGCGCAGCGCGTGATGGAGAATCTCCAGATGAAACTGGCGATGAAGAATCTGCTCGACGAGGATTATGTCTTCCGCATGGGTTCGCTCGAAACTTCGACGTACTCCGTGGGCCGCTCCTTCTCGCTGGGCCTGTCGTACTCGCTGTGATGTAAAAGATTGTCTTCTCGGACACGATGTCGGGAACGGGGTGCGGGTGGGCGTGCCCATCCCATCCCGCGACGTCGGCCCGGATTCGCAAGGAATTTCTGTACTCAACTTTTTCAACAAACGGAGTTTATTTCATGTCCCTGATCACCCGTTTCCTCGCACTCGGAACGCTCGCGGGCGCACTTTTCGTGGGCGGCTGCAGCGACGACGACGACAGCACCCCCGTTACCCCGACACCGACCGACACGCGCGCGGAACTCGCCGGTAACATTCTCGGCAGCCGCATACTGAATGCGGACAGCGTGTACGTGCTCAAGGGCTTCGTACTCGTGCAGCCGGGTGCCGTGCTCACCATTCCCGCCGGCACGCGCATCGAAGGTGATTTCGCCACCAAGGGCGCGCTTATTACAGTTCGTGGCAGCGGCAATCAGCCCAGCGGTATGATCATCGCGAATGGCTCGGCCTTAAAACCCATCATCTTCACATCCAGCCAACCCGTGGGAATGCGCAAGCGCGGCGATTGGGGCGGCATCGTGCTCAACGGCCTCGCGCCCACGAACTGGGCTGGTGGCACGGGCATCGGCGAAGGTAACACTGGCGCCTATGGCGGTACCAAGGCCGACGACAACAGTGGTGCTTTACGTTACGT
>JAMIQH010000305.1:0-5390 GCA_035914695.1 Bacteroidota bacterium
CGACAGCGTGTACAGGGCAATGGGGAAACAGAGCCACTGTATCCATCCCGGCCACGAGGCCGGAATCGTTCCCCGTGCTTGCCGCCATCGCCGATGCGGGACGCGCGCACATTCAACAGCAGTTTCCGCCACTTCACGGAGCGGCACAACGCCCCCGCGCCCGACGCATGCATTCCCGCGCGCACGGGGCCTTCAGCATCAATACGGTATCACGACCCGGGTTGTACTATTCGCGTGAACCTCCACCCCCGCCGCCGGATCGCACTCCGGACCGACGCGATGGGAAAGGAGCGAAGTATACTTGTTTATCAACCCAGTAATTCGGAATTTTCTATAATCAGGAGAATCCATGGACCTTCTTAAGTTGAACGGCACGCCCGACAGCTCGGTCCGATACCGCAGTGTGTCACAACATGGCACGAATCTTGCCACACACACACACACACAAGGTTGTGCGTGTGCCGGCAGGGCTCGCGATTTTCACCATGATCCTTTGCTGTCTTCTCGCGCATGAGGCGGTGGGACAGAAGGAATGGACGACGCGACCCGTAGTGATCGCCGAGGGCCAGCAAGTCTATCCATCGGTGGCCAGGCCGTCGCAGCTCGGCTTCACCATCGTGGTGTGGGAGGACACTCGCGCCGGTGGCTCCGGCGCCGATGTGTACATACAGAAAATCGACAACGCGACCGGTCTTCCGATGTGGTTGCCGCCGGACGGACTGCCGGTGTGTACGGCTCCGGGCGCGCAACAACGTCCCCGTGCCGCGTACGATTCGCTCGGCGGCGTGATCGTGGTGTGGGAGGATTACCGTAACGGCGGCTCAAACGCCTCGGTGTTCGCCCAGCGCCTCAATGCGTCCACGGGCGCGCTCGATCCGAATTGGCCCGCGAACGGCGCACCGGTCTGCAACCTTCCCTCGCATGCCGAACACGTGCGCATTGCCGGCACCGCCGATGGTGCCTTCGTGTCCTGGCTTGATTACCGGGGCTACGATCCGGCCACGCGCCAGGGTCGCGCGGTGTACATGCAGTACCTCCTCGGCGCCAACGGAAGCTGGCCGCAGGGGTTGGGATACAACTGGCAAGTCAACGGCATTCCCGTGTCGGCCAATCCAGGGCTGGATCAGGAACATCCCGAACTCGCCCGCGACTGGATCTGGCGCACCGACGCCGGTCTCGACATCAAGGCAGGCGCGGTGGTCACCTATCAGAATCTGGTGTACCGCGCCGGTCAACCCATCTGGCAGGTCATGGCCAACAACATGGACGCCGACGGCACGCGCCGCTACAACGGTGTGGATGTGGCCTTGGCGGTGGAGGATGCCGACCAGCTCAAGCCGCGCATCGTCTGTTCGGGCGCCGAGCAGACGGCGGACCAGCCACGCGCCATCGTGACCTGGCAGGACGCGCGCGAGAACCCCGCCGCGCCGCTGTTCCATATCTACGCGCAAATCATCGACGCCAACGGTGCTGTGCAGAATCCCCAGGGCGAGCCGATTTGCGACAATCCCGAATCGCAAATCAATCCCGTGCCCGCGCTGTGGGAGCGTCCCTACGACCCCAACACGGGCGATCCCTACATCCCCTTCGTCACCATCGCGTGGGAGGACTTGCGCGACGAACCGCTGACGGCCACCGATGTGTACGCCGCATGCATCGATGCGCGCTTTGTGCAATTGGTCAATCCGGGTGGCAACGGCGGCGATCCCATTTGTCAGTCGTATTTCGATCAGACGGAGGTCGCCATCGAGCAGCTCTGGGGCGGCTCCAACGCGGTGATCGCGTGGACCACGCCGGAGTCCGGCGGAGCGATGAACAACATCGATGTGCACTATCAGATGGTGGATGTCCGGAATTGGCAGCTTGACAAACCGGTGAACGGTTGGCCGGTGGTCGAGGCGAAGGGCGAACAGATCCGTCCGGAAATCTCGAATCTGGTGTTCGTTTTCCAGGATCACCGGCGCACAGCGATAAGCGGCGACGCGCGCACGGACTGGGACATTTACTGCCAGACGCCGGGCGAGTGCACCGGCCCGAAGGCGATGGGCTGGCGGGACATGTTCGCCAAGGTGACCACGGTGAGCGATGCGGAGTTGTACCGCACGGTCACCGACGACGAGCACAACGTGTACGTTGTGTGGGACGAAGTGCGTGATCCCGTGGAAGGGCGTCAGATCTTCGTTCAGAAATTCGACAAGGACGGTGTCGCGCGTTGGACCAACGGAGGCGTGCGCGTGAGCGATGTGCATCCTCAATATCCCACCGGGAATGCGAAATACGGCGACGTCGCCATCGACATGGCGGGTGGCGCACAGGTGACATGGCAGGAGACCGGCGCCAATGGCGAACAGGTCATGTACGCCTGGGTGCCAGTGTCGGGTGTTATTTCCACACAACAGATCAAACCGTTGGGGCAGTACCTGCTCGGTGGCAGCCTCGGTCACATCGAACCGCGCATCGTGAAGGCGGAGCAGTCCACGAGAAACGGCTCTTGGGGTCCCGGCGCTGTGGTGGTGTACCTCGATTCACTCGCAAGCGGAGAGAAATGTCGTTCTGTGGCACGTGTGGTATACGGTCCTATAATTGATATTCCGGACGACAGACGAATACCGGAGCCAGCGCCAATGAACCGGTTTTTCGGCTTGGAAGTGGCGGAGGACGGCGATGGTGGTGTCCTCGTGCTGTCGCGCAACGAGAACAGTGCTTTGGGCTTAAAACTGTTGAACGTTGCTCGTTTAGAAGAACTCGGCCCCCCAACTCCTAGAATCGACCTGGCATCTCAAGACCAAGCCTCTCCTTTCGTCGACTTCGCGGGCTACGATATCGCCGCCGATCTGATGTGGCCTGCGCCGCATCGCGCCATGGTCGCCTGCGCGCTCGACTTCCCGGGAAATCTGGATCTGTTGGTACTTTCGTATGACAACGCCAATCCCTCCGCCGCAGGCAGAATCGCGGGCTTCCCGTGGGCGTACGGCCTAGGGTACCAACCACGCCAACCAGCGATAGTGAGCGATCACTTCGACATGGGTACCTACGGCGGCATGCTCCTTGCTTGGGACCTGGAATACCCATTGCCGGGTGGTCAACGCGTTCACAGCGTGTTTTCCGAACACGTATACTTTGACAACTTTGGAGGCTGGGCGTTGGCGTCATGGCCGAGTTGGAATCCGTTGCAGACGAGCGGCCAACTCGCCGCCGCCTCGCGGCCCGACATCGAGGTGTTTCCCTCCAGCATTCCCGGGCAGGAACCGCGCGTGATGATCGTCTGGGAAGGCGGCGGCGAGACATCGAGTTGCGTGCCACCACGACCGACGGAAATCTACACGCAACTCGCCGGCTACGACGGCGCGCTCCGGGGTCTGTATCTGAACCAGGAACGCATGGTCGCGCCGGGTGGCGGCAACTACCATCAGCGCAGGCCCACCATAGCGCGTTCCGAGGACGATGATTTCACGGTGTTCTGGATGGACGAGAGCGCGGGCACGGCGAATCCCATGGGCACGCGCATGTTCCAGCTCAGCGATCAACTGATCGATTGGTGGAAGCAGCATCCCGCCACCACCGTGGACGATTTCCGTGTTCTGGTGTATCCCAATCCCGTCCACGATGCGGCCGGGCAGGTGCATGTGCGTCTCGAATCGCCTTCCGGCGGTTTCGTGCGCGTGCGCCTGATGGACATGCTTGGCCGTGTGTTGTCGCAGGTGTACGAGGGCGAACTCGCCGAAGGTACCCATACCCTGCACACGTCGTTGCCGGCTGTGGGAGGCGCGAACGGGACCTTCTTCATCTCCGTGGAGACGGCCACGCGCAGAACACTGCACCGCATCCTGCTGCTCAAATAACGAACGCACAATCGTTGTGCTGATAGCAACAACCTGAAGCGACGAGAGCGTGGAGGAATGGGTCATGATGGACACCCGATGTTACGCGGCCAGCACCCTTCAAGCGGGACGCACCCTCATCCCTTCCTCTCCGCTCTCTACGCTCTCTTTCATCTCTTCAAATGTATCACGTACTCAGCCAGCTCTGACAACGCATATTCAACGCCCCCCACAACGCTCACAACCACGCAGTGCTCCCATGCATACCATGATCGATGGCTCCGATAAAGTGCAACCCAGCTTCTGGCTGCTCGCAGTGCTGATCGCACTCGCACTCACCCCGTCCCTTCGCGCGCAGGCGCTCGAGGAGGTGCAGCGCATGGCGCCGCTGGCGCAGTTCGTGCGCAACGAGGGACAGTGGGATGCGCGGGCGCGCTACGGTTTGCTGACGGCGCGCGGCACGGCCATGTTCGATGCGGCGGGGATGACGGTGTTCACGCGCTCGCAAACCGCCGACGCGATGCCGCCGCTCGAGTTGCCCGCCGGGAAGCGCGACAGGCAGGCGGAGCCGGGAGGTCCGTATTACGATGTGCGGCGGATACAATTCGAGCGACCCTCGGCGCGCATGCGCCTGCTGGCGGTGGACACCGCCGAAGCGGTGACGCATTTCTACAGGGGGAACGACGCGACGCGCTGGCGCGAGCGAGTGAGCAATCACGCGCGCCTGCGCTACGAAAACGTGTGGAACGGTGTGGACGCGGTGCTGGAGAACAATGCCGGTGGACTCACGCTGCGCTTCGAGGCGACGGATGCGGAGGCGCTGAACTCGGTGCGCCTGCGCGTGCGCGACAAGCGCTCTCCCACGGGACGCCTGTGGACGCCCGCCAAGGGAAAGGGCGATGGAGACCATACCGAATTCCCGGCGCGTCGCCCCGTGCGTGTGGACAGTACTCGCATCGCATTGGAAATCGATTTCGGGACATTCATCGGGGGAACGCTTTTCGAGGCTCCCTCGGGATTGGTGGTAGATTCCCTGGGCGGCATACATCTGACGGGAGTGACGAACAGCGCGGATTTCCCGAGGCACAACGCGGTCTTCGCGAGTCTGCGGGGCGAGACGGATCGCTTTCTCTGCGGTATCGCCTGCGACGGAACCCGCTATGTGTACAGCAGCTATTTCGGGGGAAGTGGTTTGGAAGACTACGGACTGTACACAGGAGAATGGCACCTTCACTCGCCAAGTTTTACGACAGGACACAGTTACGTCGTAGGAATGTATCTGCGAGGACTGGCGACTCGTGGCAATTACCTTTTCCTACCCGTCGCGACGAATTCCGGCGACTATCCGATCACCGCGGGCGCATTGCAGCCGCGGCGTGCGACGGACACGACCTCCGCCATCACGGCATTCCGACTGGACGGGACACTACATGCGAGCACCTTCCTGGGGGGACCGGGAGTATTCGCGGCCGAATGCATCACCGCCGACGTCAATGGAGACGTTGTCGTTACCGGCCTGGCATTGCACAACCGTCTCTGGTTCGTGACGCCGGGAAGTTTGGGCCGAGG
>JAMIQH010000306.1:0-16085 GCA_035914695.1 Bacteroidota bacterium
CTGTGAACGTGAAGAACAGGAATCCTTGTTGCCGCAGATTCTCCTTGATGCGGTCGAATGGGAACAGCAGCTTGTAATACCCCACCATCATCAGCGTCAGCGTGATGGGGCCCACCATGAAAATGTAGGTTTCGAAGTAATGCCAGAAGGGCTTGTGCGGCACTTCCACCCCCAGGCCGATACGCCGCATGTCGTCGAACAACCACATCATGTTGCCCGTGGCCGCCCAACCGATCAGCGCGAGCACCAGCGGCGTCCATGCCAGTGCGAGAAAAGGAATCCACTGCTTGCGCAACAGGAAAATCACTCCCAGGCCGATGCTCACCAGCGCGAATTCTTGACGAATGGCGAATACATACGACGAGGCAAGCGCCGCCAGCACCCATCGCTCACGATAGTAAAAATAGGTGGAAAGCACGATGAACAGTGCCGCGGTGATTTCACTGTAACTGCGGAAAGCGAGCTGCAGATACAGCGGCTGAGCGGCGAGCAACACCGCGGCCACCGAACTGTTCTTCCACTTCATCGCGCGGCCCAGCTTGTACGTCATCACCACGGTGAGCGCGGCGATGAGACAATGCGCCAGCGCAACGCCGGTGAAACCGAACAACCCCGGCACCACCAGCAGGATTTTCCAGCCGGGCTTCGGCTGATTACCCATGATGCTGAAAGGGTCGCCCCAGAACTGCCGGATGTTGCGGTAATGCCCGATCTCATCATCCTGGTAAAAACCCGTTGATCCGGTGCTGAACCAGTAGTACACGAGCACCAGCACCGGCACCAGCAGCCAGATATATTTGTCGAGAAACACATCCAGATCGAAGCTGGACAATGCGGTCTCGCCATCACGGCGCGACTGGGTGGATTTTTTCCGTTGTGCAACCTTGGCCATGCTCAGCTCCGCTCGTTTCCGCGTTGTTGGTACAATGCTTCAATGCCCTGCGCCATGTACTCCCACGAGTACTTCTTTTTCTCCTCCATCACTCCCTCGCGGAAGCTGTCGAAACGCCGCTCGCCGTAGAATCGCAGCACCGCATCCGCAATGGCCTCGGGTTGCCCGGCCGGCGCGAGATAGCCGGTCTTGCCGTCCACAATCACCTCGCCCAGTCCGCCCACATCCGTGGCGATCACCGGTCGGTGAAAATTGTAGGCGATCTGTATGATGCCGCTTTGCGTGGCCGATTTGTAGGGAAGCACCAGCACATCGCTGGCCGAGAAAAACGGTGCAACCTCCTCGTTCGGCACATACGCCGAGTGTACACGCACGTGCGCCGCTATACCCAATCGCTCGATCTGCTCGCGATACTGCCGCTCGTTGTTGTAAAATTCGCCGACCACGAGCAGCGTCACCTGCTCCTTCGCGAGTATGTATGGCATCGCGTCGAGCAACACATCCAGCCCCTTGTAGTCCCGGATGTAGCCGAAAAACAAGAGAACCTTTTCGTCGTCACCGAGCGCCAGTTCGGCATGCAGCGCCGCGAGTCGACGGCGCGCCTGCGCACGCTCCTCTTCTTCGCCGAAAATCTCATACACCGGATGCGGCAGGTACGTGTACACCGGATCGTGCGCCCAAGATTTCAGGTCGCGTTCCACCGCACGCGATTGCACCACGTAATAATCCACGAATCGAAAAGCGAAACGCGTGAGCAGCTTGTCGCCCGGACGCCGCTCATGCGGTATGACATTGTCGCAGATGAACATCGTCTTCGTTCGTCCGCCCCAGCGCGCGATCATGGATATCACGCCGTAACTCGGCGCAAAAAATGGCATCCAGAATTTGAACAACAGCAAATCCGCCTTCATCGCGCGAATGCGCATACCGGTGCGAATCCAGGTGAAGGGATTGATGCTGTCGATCCACTGCACACTCTCGACCGGAATACCCGCGTCACCGCTCTCCTCCTGTGACTTCCCGGGAAAGAGCAACTTCGGGTATTGCCGCGAGAAGGTGACGATGCGTACTTCATGCTGCCGCGACAGGTACTTCCACAGCAATCCGACGTAATGCGCAATGCCGCCGCGCAACGGATACGCCGTGCCGATGAGGACGATTCTCATTGCGTGACGTCGTCCCCGCGACGCAAGGCCCAACGCCGCACCGCAGCGGACACGCGCTCGACCTCGAGATGCTCCATGCATCGGTACTGCTCGTTGGTGCACGTGGGCATGAAAAAGCAGTTGCAGGATTTTGAGGGCTCGAGAATCTCGCCACGTCCGTACAGCTCGAATTCCCTGCTGTTGAAAATATTGTTGAACAACACCAAGGGTTTGCGTAGACCAATGGCGAGATGCATCGCCATGGTCACGGCGCTCACGATCACATCGCAGCGGTTCATCAAGGCGATGAAGCGCTGCAGGGAGTAATGTCCAACATACAGGCCACCTGAAGCGGCAGCGAGACGCTCGTTCTTCTCATGCTCCTGTTCGCCGCCGAGGAACAACGGCTGCATGCCCGCATCCTTCAATGCCGCCGCAAGTTCCACCCAATAGCGGTCGGGCCAGAGCCGGCTGGTCCACCGTCCGCCGCAGCCGGTGTTGAGACCGATCACGGGCTTGGTCGGATCGAGATCGTAGTCCTGCGCGCGCGCCGCCTCGTCCAGATCAAACACCTCTCCGACGCTCAGCATGTATTCCTCGCCACGCCAGTCGTAACCACACACCTCGAACATTTCCTCGACGTAGTGCTTGGTGTTGGCCTTGTTGAGGTCGTCGAAAATGCCTGTGAGGAATTTGTGCTTCGCATCGGCGTCGATAGGTGCGCAGATGCCGTTGCGCAGGGTGAAACCCTTTTTCACCCCGGCCACCAGCCGATCCATGAGCGCGCAGGCCTCGCGATCCTTGTCCAGATTGATGGCAATGTCGAAACGCACCGCCAGCAGCGAGATCACTCCCGCCATGTCGAAGCGCAGTTTGTAGTCCACATCCTCCGGCAGTACCTCGGGAGTGAGCGTCAGCCACCAGATGCGGCCGCCCGGATACTCGGCGCGGAGACGGCGCAACAGCGGCGTGGTGCGTATCACGTCGCCAATGGCGCCCAGCTTGATGATGAGAATGTTGCGGTCGGTGGGAGCGTAATGCGCGCAATCGGCGCAATGCACACCTTCGCGCTTATGCGGGCGGCAGGGAATGTCACCGCGGAAATGGCGGCAATCCTCCTTGAATACGATCGGGTCCGTCATGGCGGTGTGGTCCGCGTGCTATGAAAGAAAATCGCGAATACTGTAATCGGACTCGTCGGTATCGTTTTTGGCGATCATCTCCGCGATGAGTCCGGTGGAAATCAATTGAATACCCAGCAGCATGAGTAAAATCCCCAGCAATAGCATGGGACGGTTGCTCACCGGATGCCCCGTCAGCCATTCGATGGTGAGCCAGAGATTGATCAACAACCCCAAACCGAACATCAGACTGCCGATGGTGCCAAATACGTGGAGTGGGCGCTGCGTGTAGCGCGAGGTGAACATCACCGTCATCAGATCGAGGAAGCCCTTGAAAAAGCGGCTGAGCCCGAACTTCGTCTTGCCGTATTTGCGTGCGTGATGCTGCACGGGGATTTCGGCCACGGTGAATCCCGCCATCTTCGCCAGTACGGGAATGTACCGGTGCATTTCACCGTAGATGCGCACCGATTTCACCACGTCACTGCGATACCCTTTCAGGCCGCAGTTGAAATCGTGGATGTCGATGCCCGACATTTTCCCAGTCACGAAATTGAAAAAACGCGACGGCAGGGTTTTCGATAACGGATCGTGGCGTTTCTTTTTCCACCCCGACACCATGTCGTACCCTTGATCGAGTTTGGCGATGAGATTGGGAATTTCGGCGGGGTCGTCCTGTAAATCGGCGTCCATGGTGATCACAACACGTCCGCGCGCATGCTTGAAGCCCAGCGCGAGCGCGGCGGACTTGCCGTAGTTGCGGCGGAAGCGGATGACCTTGAAGCGCGGATCGCTCGCATGCAAGGCGCGCATGGCCACGTCCGATCCGTCGTTGCTGCCGTCGTCGATCAGCCACACCTCCCAATGCCGAGCGGCGGCGTCGAGAGCGACGCGGAGACGCTCGGAAAGTTCGGGAAGGGATTCCTTCTCGTTGTACGAGGGCACCACCACCGAAATGTCGATGGCCTCATCGACACTGGCGTCGGCGCGGGTTTCGTCTGTCGTAAGCTGCACGTGTCGTGGATTCCTCAGTGGCTGGATACAGAAGATGAAAAA
This sequence comes from Bacteroidota bacterium, assembly GCA_035914695.1. Classification (GTDB taxonomy): domain Bacteria; phylum Bacteroidota; class Ignavibacteria; order SZUA-365; family SZUA-365; genus JAOSJT01. The sequence goes on from JAMIQH010000306.1 coordinate 4,215, forward strand.
TATCCACGAACGGGCAGAGAATCAATGCACTTCCGCATTTCGCTGACATCCGTGCTTTGGTCCGCGAAACTCGCCGCCACGACACTCGACGTTGCGAATCCGTGCCACCCGCCGCGTTCCCGCATGGTACCGCGCCGGGGCAATGCCCCATGACCGCAAAGGGCTGTGCATTGACTCTGGATCATGGGCATTCTATCTTGGTGAATGTCCCGGCGGGAAACACCGCAGGGTATGGGAACAGCCCATCAGGGCTCTCGCTTACGCAAGCTACGCGGAGACAGCATGTACCAGAATGCCAACGACGAAATTCAGGAGCCCACTCCTGACGATATCCCTTCCTCGATGCCACTCATTCCCCTGCGGGATGTGGTGATCTTTCCGTTCATGATCTTTCCCATTCTCGTGGGAAGAGAGAGCAGCATTTCGGCTGTCACCGCGGCGATCGAGAAGGACAAGTTCATTTTCGTCACAGCGCAGCGTAGTCCCGAGGACGAGGATCCGAACGTCGAAGAACTGTACCACGACGGCACCGTGGCGCGCATTCTCCAAGTGCTCAAATTGCCGAACGGGTTGATGAAAGTGCTCGTGGACGGGCTCTTCCAGGCGCGCGCGCTCAACATTCAGCGCAGAAAGACGCCGTATCACATCGCCGAGGTCGAACTCATTCTGCCACCGGTTCAGGGAAACACCGAGATCAAGGCGCTCATGCGCCAGCTCGACACGGTGTTCACCGAGTATGTGAAAACGCATCGCGACATCCCGAACGAAACACTGCTCGGCTACGATGGCATCGACGAACCTGCGCGGAAAATCTACTATGTCGCCGCCAATCTGCTCATTCCCCTTGAGGCGCGTCAGGAAATTCTCGAGCGGCACACCGTGGTCGAGCAATTCTATCACGTCATCCGCATGCTCACCGAGGAACTCGCCATCCTGCGCGTCGAACAGGAAATCGACGAGAAGGTGAATGACAACATCCAGCGCTCGCAGCGAAAATTTTTCATTCAGGAACAGATCCGCATTCTGCAGCGCGAATTGGGCGACGAGGAGGAATTTGAAACAGGCGATTTCGACGAAATGCGCCGTCGTATTCACGAGGCGGCTATGCCCGCCGACGTGGAGCAAAAGGCGCTGGAGGAATTCGACAAGCTGCGCAAAACGCCGTCCATGTCGCCCGAGGCCACTGTCATCCGCAACTATATTGATTGGTTGCTGGCCATGCCATGGGACACCATGTCCGACGACAATCTCAATATCGAGAACGCGCGGCGCGTCCTCAACGCCGATCATTACGGTCTGGAAAAACCCAAGGAGCGAATTCTCGAACACATTGCCGTACTCAATCTCGTCAAGGAAATGAAGGGGCAAATCCTCTGCTTCGCTGGGCCTCCCGGTGTGGGCAAGACGTCCCTCGGCAAATCCATCGCACGCGCGCTCAATCGCAAATTCGGTCGCATCGCCCTCGGCGGCGTACACGACGAGGCCGAGATTCGCGGACACCGCCGCACCTACATCGGTTCCATGCCCGGAAAAATCATTCAAGCGCTGCGCAAGGCCGGCACATCCAATCCCGTCATTCTCCTGGATGAAATCGACAAGATGAGCCGCGATTTTCACGGCGATCCGACCTCGGCCATGCTCGAAGTGCTGGATCCGGAGCAGAACAGCACATTCAACGACCACTATCTCGACGTGGACTACGATCTCTCGAAAGTGCTGTTCATTACCACGGCCAACGTGCAGTATCAAATTCCTTTGCCGTTGCAGGACCGCATGGAAATCATCGAGCTGCCCGGTTATCTCGAACATGAGAAACTGGAAATCGCAAAGCGCCACCTCATCGGCAAGCAACTCGGCGAGCACGGCCTGCATTCCTTCGGCATCAGCTTCGAAGATGAGGCCATACTGAAAATTATCCGCGAATACACGCAGGAAGCCGGCGTACGCAATCTCGAGCGCGGCATCGCCACCGTGTGCCGTAAACTGGCGCGCGATATCGTGGTGGCCACCACTCGCGGCAAGGCCGCGCCCGACGGCAGCCGCGTCGTTACCCCGACCATGGTCGAGAAATTCCTCGGTGTGCCGAAATTCCGCAGCAAAGCCGTTCAGCCCATTGGTAAAATCGGCTCCATCGTCGGTCTGGCGTGGACCAGCGTGGGCGGCGATATCCTGAATGTCGGAGTGAGCGTCATGCCCGGAGCGGAGAAATTCACCCTCACAGGACAGCTCGGTGAAGTGATGAAGGAATCGGCGCAGGCCGCGCTGAGCTACCTGCGTTCCAACGCCGAGCGGTTGGGCATTGCCGAGCACGCGTTCGAGAAACGCGAAATCCACATTCACCTCCCCGAAGGCGCCATACCAAAGGACGGTCCCTCCGCCGGTATCACCATGACGCTGGCCATGCTCTCCGCACTCAAAGGCACGGCGCCGGCGGGCGACATCGCCATGACGGGCGAGATCACATTGCACGGGGATGTGCTGGCCATCGGTGGTCTCAACGAAAAGCTCCTCGCCGCGCAACGCCATGGTATTCAGCGCGTGATCATCCCGCGCGACAACGAGAAGGATTTGGCCGAGGTACCCAAACGCATCCTTAAAGGGCTGCGCATCATTCCCGTGGCGACCATCGACGAAGCCATTCCCCACGTCTTTGGTGGACCGACGGCGAAAAAGCAGAGGAAGTCCACCCGCTCATGAATCCGGATACCGTTCTCTCGCTGCTGCGCAAAGCCACGGAATTTTTCGAGGAAAAAGGCATCGACGAGCCGAAGCGATCGGCCGAGCATTTGCTCGCGCACGCGCTCGGCGTGCCACGCATCCAACTGTACCTCCGCTTCGATCAACCCGTGGGCGACGAGGAGTTGCAGCTCTTCCGCGATCTGGTGCGCCGCCGCCTGGCACGTGAGCCCGTACAATACATTGTTGGAACAACAGAGTTCTATGCGATCGAACTCGAGGTCACCCCTGCCGTGCTTATCCCCCGCCCGGAAACCGAACATGTGGTCGAAGCCGTGATCGATTATATACGCGCCGAATGGGACGCGAATAGCGGCAGCGGACCCGGCATACTGGACATCGGCACAGGCAGCGGCTGCATCGCCGTGGCGCTTGCACAGCATGTGCCGCACGCGCATATCACTGCGGTGGATGTCAGTCCCGAAGCACTCGAAGTGGCGCGTCGTAACGCCGAACGCCACGATCCGCACGGTGGCATCGCCTTTGCGCACGTGGATATTCTGGCCAACGACGCCGACCTTCCCGGCGCGCCCTTTGACATCGTGGTGTCGAATCCCCCCTACATCGGCAAAGCCGATATTTCGGAATTGCAGGCCGAAGTGCGCGTGCACGAACCCCGGCATGCGTTGACGGACGAGGGTGACGGGCTGCGCTTTTTCCACACCATTGCGCATCGCATAGACCGTTTACTCAAACCCGGCGGCTTCCTGGTGCTGGAGATCGGTTTCGGCCAAGCCTCCGCGGTGCGCGATATTCTCATCGCCGCACGCCTGACCGACATCCGTGTGCAGAAGGATTATTCCAACATCGAGCGCGTGATTCTCGCCCGGCGACCTGCCAGCGGTTGAACGCTCACCTTCACCCCTTCCGGGCAGCGGAACTTGCGCGAAAGAGCTGTTGCGGCGCGACCGGATGCGTGCCCGACAGGAAACGCCGCGATGACACATGAACGTACGCCATGCCACGCATTCGATCGCACAGGGATGTTCCTCTTCCGCCACATCCTCCGTCGAAGCGAGCATTTCCGGGATAATTTTATCAGTATATTGTACCGATATCATGCTTCTTGATATTTTCGTCTGAAAGAATACATCCACGCACGACACTCGGACTACCGGGACTTCGCTGTGAATGGGTGATGTGTCATCGCCTGGGCTTCAATAACCTTCTGAATTCGTTCCGCGAATGGAGTAGGCCCCATGAATTCCGACACCGACCGGTTGTGGAGAGAGCGGCAGTTTCACGACGAGCGTTTCGGAGGGCATGATGTGGCGCGTCGGCGCGCGGACAAATTTTACGCGCTGATGCAACGTCCACGTCGCATGCTCGAGAATGTCGCGCTCGCATCCGCGGGACGAGCACCGTTGCTTGATTACGGCTGCTCGACCGGAGAGAGCGCGGCGTTCTGGGCGCGCCATGGTATCGACACCACAGGCATCGATCTCTCGCCCGAGGCGATACGCATCGCGCGTGAACGCGTCAAGTGCGAAGGTCTCGACGCGAACTTGTTGGTGATGAATGCCGAGGAACTCGCTTTCCGCGAAGGCACATTCGGTGTGGTTGTGGGAACAGGCATACTCCACCATTTGGATGTGCGCGATGCGTTTCGTGAAATTGCGCGCGTGCTGCGCAGCGACGGCACCGCGGTGTTCATCGAACCCCTCGGGCGCAATCCGCTGATCAATCTCTATCGCGCACTGACGCCATCGATGCGCTCTGCGGACGAACATCCGTTGGGGGCGGACGACTTGCGCATCGCCACCGAGTATTTCGGAGCGGTGCGCTGCTCCTTCCACAATCTCACCACCTTGTGCACCGTCCCGCTGCGAACGACTCCGGTGTTCGCATCACTGTACAACAGTCTCCGCCACGTCGACGAAGGGCTGTTCCGTTTCCTGCCCTTCACCCGTGACTTCGCATGGATGGTGATGTTGCAGCTCTCGCAACCACGCCGGTCGAGATAAAAAAACGAGGCGCGGTGCGCCTCGTTTTTCGTTCGTGTCCAGTCGCAGACTGGACGTGGAGATCGCTGGATCAGCGCTTGCCGCGCTTGCCACCGGATTTCGGCGCGGAGCGCCAATTGCCGGACACCGTGCGGGGATCGCGCTTGCGTCCGCCTTCGGTGGTACCGCTTTGCCTTGTGGCGCTGCGATGCGCGTCGGAGCGCTCCTCAAAGGAGCCGCCGTGCTTGCGAGCCGCTTTCGCCGCAGGGGCGGCCGCTCCATGGCCACTCGTGCGTTTGGCGGGCGCTCCTCGCCGGCCACGGGGATCGGGCGAGGATTCGAATTGGCGACCGAATCCGCGTCCCTCGGAAGCATTGTCCTCGGAACGGAAGGCGCGCGGTTCGAACAAGTCCACGATGGCGTTGGGAGTAAATGCTTCCTGCCGACCACCGCGCTGCTGCTTGCCACTGCGTCCATCCCCTTTACCCCGGCGGGTGTCACCACCATTCCGACGTTCGGGAGCACGCTTGCCACCGTTGTCACGGCGTTGCTCGAAAGAGCGCTCGGAAGTCGCACCGTTGGTCGCGCTCTCGCCCGACTGCGATATCGCGGCCTGGCGATGCTGGAACGTTCGATCTGGCAGACGCGTGCCGTCCGAAGTCTCGAGATGGAAGCGCAAGCCGGTGAAGGACTCGATACGCTTGAGATAGACGCGCTCATCGCGTGAAACGTAGGTGATAGCGTCGCCGGTAAGCTCCGCACGACCCGTGCGGCCGATGCGGTGGATGTAATCCTCGGCAAAGGTCGGCGTGTCGTAGTTGATCACGTAGGTAATGCCGTGCACGTCGATGCCGCGCGCGGCGATATCCGTGGCGATGAGAACGCGGATGCGTCCGCTTTTAAAGGCATCGAGGGCTACGGTTCGTTGATTCTGCGAACGATTCGAATGCAGCACCGCGGTATTGATATTCATTCGCTGCAAGCGTTTGGAAATTTTATCCGCGCCATGCTTGGTGCGCGAAAAGACCAGCACAGTGCTGCCCTGCTCTTTGGTGAGGAAGTCGCTCAGCAGGTCGATCTTCTCTTCCTTTTCCACTGCGAGAAAGCGCTGGCGCACCGACTCGGCCGGATTGCGCTCGACGCCCACTTCGATGCGCACGGGTTCGCGCATGACCACAGCGGCAAGCTTGCGCACGTCGTCATTGATGGTGGCGGAGAAGAGTAGCGTCTGCCGCTTCGCGGGAAGCTGGGCGATGATGCGCTTCACATCGTTGATGAAGCCCATGTCGAACATGCGGTCGGCTTCGTCCACGATCAGCACTTCGCAGGCGCTGAGGTCGACGGTGCCGCGCATGAGATGGTCGAGCAGGCGGCCCGGTGTGGCAGCGAGCAGGTCCACGCCCTGGCGCAGACGGTCGATCTGCGGTTCGATGGACACGCCACCGAAATGCGCATCGCTGCGCAGGCGCACGTAGCGGCCGTAGGTGCGCGCGGATTGGTGAATTTGCTGCGCCAATTCGCGCGTGGGCGCGAGCACGAGCGCGCGGATGCGTCCCGGCACGGGGCGCGCGGCGCGATGAGTCGTGGTGGCCGTCATGAACAGACGGTCGAGCACGGGAAGGACAAAGGCGGCGGTTTTACCCGAACCGGTTTTCGCGCGGCCGAGTACATCCTCGCCAGACAGTGCGGGAGGGATGGCCAGGCGCTGAATGTCCGTGGGGGTGGTGTATCCGGCCGATTGCACTGCACGCAGCAGCGGCTCGGACAGACCGAGGAGATCAAAACTCATGGAGTTCCTTTGAAAAATCTTTGGGGAGACGCACTCTACCGACACCGCATCGTGGCGATGTCATGTGTCCGACTTGCAGCGGTCAGCGCGTTACAGGAGGGTCACACGGGATACGGAAAGCGATTCTCGAATGGTCCGCTTCCGAAACCTGTGGATCAGAGGCGGGCGCCACATTTTTTGTGGCATCAATGAATGTACAAGGATAATTCGAGAAATCCAACAATAATTTGATAGTCGGGTTTGGTGAGAGGTAGGATTTTTCCCTTGACTTCGATGCGGCGCTTCGATATTGTCGTGTTCCTGCATGCAAGAACATTCATCGGAAGGGAGGTCCGGGAATGACACAACATGGTACTATGAGTTCACGACGCTGTCCGGAGCATGATTACTCTTCTCCGGGGACGTATCATCTCGAGCTGCCATTGCGCGAGGGCAGTGCGCCCTTGGTTCGACGGATCAAGGGACGCGATGTCGCCACGGAGGAGGGAAGGATTGTTCTCCGCGAGCTTGGCGAATCCCTGCATCGGCAGGGGAGGCGCGTGCGACTGGATGCGCTCGAACTACAACCATTGCTTCTGGTGCTGGTCGTGACCGTGCTATCGCGCCCGCACCTCTTGCGTCGGCTGCTTATGGTGATGGACGAATGGCTGTACCGTCGCCGAATGATGTTGATTCCGCTGTTTGTGGGACATGTGAAAATGAACAGCGCGCGCAGGATCAACATGACGCGAGCGCATGGTGGGGGATCGTATTGGGGCGAGGGCTATCGTGATCGCGTGGTGTACGATGCTGCGGAGGCAGCGGCGCTGGTGGCGCGGTTGGGAGTGGCGTTCGGTGAGTTACTGTATCGGGATGGTGATGGTGAGGAGAGGGGGACAGAGGGGATGATGTTGGGTTGGGCGTATGTGGTGATGTTGCCGACGGGACTGGTGGAGTGGTCCCCTGCGGATTCATGTATCCGTATGTGTGGCGCTATACCACCGATTCAGCTCGTGGATGCATCGCCACCATCCCATCACGGACGCGCCAGCCCACGCATTCTCACTATCGACCGCTTGCGATAGCGACGATCACGCGCAACTAAGAATCGACGTCACCAGACGAAAAGCAATCCGGGGACTTTCGTGTTCAAGCGGAGTTGATTCCTATTGCCACACTTGGGAAATGGGCCATGAGGAAGCAGCAGCAAAACGTCTCGTACACTCTTGCTTGGAGTGTTGGTGAAGCATGCGGAACGAACACGATCACCCTGAACTTTCGTCATTTCGTCTCCCCATGCGGATTCATGAATCCGTATCGGGAGGCGCTCCAGCGATTACGAGATAAGCGGAGGCGCTCTCACATTAATCGCTCCGCCCAGTGCAGGCGATTCCAACACATTGCCCATCGCCGCCCGCCCGGTTCGTGCTTCTTGCTATCACCGAAACTTCTCGGTAACTTTGTAAGCTTTCTGTAAGATTCAATTGGTCAGGAGATCGTGGAAACAGTGCAGAACAAAAGTCGACTCGTGTTGTTGGATGTCATGCGCGCCTGGGCGGTGTTCATGATGATTCAGGGACACAGCATCGACGCCTTGCTGTCCGACGTTTACTATAGTACCGATTCGACGCTGTTCAACATCTGGCAGTTCAATCGTGGTCTGACGGCCCCCATCTTCCTTTTCGGTTCCGGTTTCGCCTACGTCATCGCCACCTTCCGCAAAATGGAAGGCACGAGTCTCCCGCTGTCGCTCGTCGCGAAGCGTCTGCGCTGGATCGCGGTGTTGTTCGCCATGGGCGCGCTGATGCATCTGCCCGCGGGCACACTCGGCGATCTGACAAGCATTTCCTCCACGAGCTGGGAGCGCTTCTTCCAGGTGGATGTGCTGCGTTTGATGGCGGTGACCTTGCTTGGCATGTTCCTGCTCTTCCTCGTCGCACGCACAAACACGCGTTTGCTTGTGGGCGCGTCCACGCTGGCCCTGCTGTTCATGGTCGCAGCTCCGTTCACCGCCATGGTGGAGTGGACGGCCCATGTGCCGAACTGGCTGGCGGCATATCTGAACACCAAGACCGGTTCCTGGTTCCCGCTCTTCCCCTTCTCCGGCTACATGTTCGCCGGCGCCACCTCGGCCGCGCTGTATATGCGCTGGAAGGAAAAGGGCCGCGAGTCGCGTCTCCCCCTGTATTTCCTCTACGGCGCCGTGGCCATCCTGCTCATCAGCTTCGTGCCGCGATTGATCTTCGGCTGGAAGCTGCCGCTCAACGACGGTGCGGCGAGCATCTGGCTTACCTTCAGCCGCCTGGGCTGGGTGCTGCTGCTCTGGGCTTCCGTGGGCGGATTGCTGACCTTCGTCAAGCGCGTACCCCGCGTCATCACCATCGCGGGACAGCATTCACTGCTCATCTATGTGTCACATATCGTTGTTCTCTATGGTTCGGCGTGGATGCCTGGACTTCGCCAGATGTTCGGCAAAACGCTGGAACTCGGACCCGTGCTCGCCATCATCACAATACTGCTCATCACGACAACCTGGGCGGCAATGACGGTGCATCAGATGAAGCAAGAACGCTCGCTGACCTACCGGTACCTGCCGTACGCGGCCGCCGTGCTGCTGCTCACCGTGTTGATGTTCGCGTAAGCCGAGAACGATGCTATCACGCGAAAGGACGTCCCATGGGGCGTCCTTTCGCGTTTAGAATCTCCACAGACCACGCGCCCTTGGACCGTGCAAGCCCGGACGGAAGGCGCGGGCTGAGCACCCGCGCTCACGGAAGGGGGCTCGCAACGTGAAAAGGTGAAGACGACGGATCATCTTCACCTTTTTTCCATATCACCGCCACTGCTTGTCGGCGTGGCCATTGACACGGCAGCCCTTGCGCTCCTTCGCGCACCTCCAACAGCGCAGGCGCTCACAACGGACTTACAGCGCGGCTTCTATTGCCTGCCGCCACACATCCTTGGGCTGCAATCCCATCTTGGTGTCGACGATGTTGCCCTCGCGGTCGATGATGAATGTGGTGGGAATGCTGCGCACGCCTCCATAAGCGGTGGCCACACCGCTGTCGCCGAAGAGTATATCGTAGTTGATGCCCTGCTCGTCGACAAAACTCCGCACTTCCTCTTCCTTGCCGGGTTCATCGAGTGAGATGCCCACAATCTCGAAGCCCTTGTCCCGATACGCTTCCTGCAATTCGATGAAATCGGGGATCTCGCGCTTGCAGGGTCCGCACCAGGTGGCCCAGAAATTCAGCATCACCACCTTGCCCTTGTAGGACTCGAGCGATTTGGTTTCGCCGGCGATATCCTTGAGCGAAAATTCCGGCGCCGCTCCCATGCCTCCCGTGGTGCTGGCTTCGGCGCCTTGCTGCTGCGCCGGGATGGCCACCGGATCGGGTTCGTGCATGCGGTTGATAATGAGAATGCCCACGATGATCACCGCGAAACCGGTGATGACCCAGGCGAAGGGACTGACACGGAATCCCGTGCTGCCGGGCGTGGTTTTTGTGGGGTTCTTTTTCATAGTGCATCCTTTCGTGGTGACGTTTCCATTCGAGTTTCACACCGCCTGCGTCGCGAGATATTCTCGCAATTGCTCAACCAGGCGCAGCTGTTCGTCGGACGGAATGCTCTTCTCATCCATCGCCGATCCGAGTGTTCCCCAAATCGGTTCGCCACAACGCAGGCAGCGTATGCCCTTTTCCATGAGAAACACTACGGCCTTCGGATGGTCGTTGACAAGGTCCTCGATAATACTGTCGCGTGAGATGTCCATGTCCTGCATCGAACACTGTGGTACATGTCGCATAGGATGCATCGGACGCGTAAAAGGTCGCGACGCGTCGACAGAAGTCAAAGCAGAAATCCCAGCGCTCCCAACATCGCAAACGCCTGCTCATCGAATCCCAATGCGTACACGCGGGTACGATGAAATTCCCTCCGAACGGGATACTCGGCACGCAGCGTGGCGAACGCGCGGGCACGCTCCTCGCGTGGCAACGCACCGACGGCCCGCAAAGCCGCGTCATCGCGCAGGAGGGGGCAGGCCCGCAGCAGCACCTCCGTGACCTGTTCTTCGGGCGTCGCATCGCGCAGCTCGCCGGCCTGCATCATGATGAATGCATCCTCCGGCAAATGCTGTTCGTGACGCCATTTCGGCTGCACGCCCAGCCATGCACACAGCGCGTCGTACACCATTTGCGTTCCCAGAAGTTTTCCATCGAGTGAATGGCCGGCCACATGCGGCGTGACCACATCGGCCAACGCGAGCATGTCGGGATCGACCTCCGGTTCGCCGGGAAACACATCGAGCGCGAGGGCCGACAGCGCGCCGCGAAATTCGCGCACGGCGTCCGGGTCCACGACCTCGCCGCGCGCGGCATTGAGCAGCATCGGGGTTGTGGCGAGCCGCGACATATTTCCGCTGTTCAGCAGCCCCGCGCTGCGATACGGCCCCTCGTGTGCAAGCGGGGTATGCAACGTGATCGCATCGCACACGTCCAACAGATGATCGAGCGCGTGCCAACCATTGGCATGCTCTCCGGGCGCTGCGTCGCCGCGCTGCGCACGCGGAGGATCGTTGAGGAAAGCCGACATCCCGATGGCGCGCGATACATCCAGCACCGCCGTCCCGACGTGTCCCACGCCCACAATACCCAGGCGCAGGTCGCGCGCTGATCGCCGCTGTTGCAGAGCGAGGTGAAAGAGCGCCGTCATCACCCATTCGGCCACGGAGCGCGCATTGCTGCCCGCGGCCGACACCACTGCGATGCCGCGTTCCTCCAGCGCCGCGATATCGATGTGCTCGGTGCCCGAGGTGGCGGTCGCGACAAAGCGAATGGCACTGCCCGCGAGCAACGCGCCATCCACCCGCAGAGTGGAGCGGCACAGCAACGTGTCGGCCCGCGCAACGGCCTCGCGCACGCCGCCCGCGTCACGCGCGTCGAAACGGAGCACGGTACCAAGCTCCGCGCAGGCATCGGAAATGAAGGGAATGTTGTTGTCGGCGGCGATGATCATGTATGTGGTGTCATTGCGGGTGTGCTGTGGGCCGCTATTGTGGAAAAATACGGACGGCGCTCATGTGGGAAATCTACGCTTTTTCCGCACATCGCGGCAGTGTCTGCTATTCCGCACCCTGGCCAGTGCGGGAAACGGCGTGCCAACGCGAAGCTTCATCGAGCACGACACGGAAATACCCCCTCGCGTATCATTGATGCACGCCTGCCGCAAAATGCGAAGGTCACATGGCTGTGCTTCGAAAAAAATCGATGGGGCATCGCGCATCTTGACATTCAACCTTTTCGGACATATCATGTCCTATCTGAAATCTTCCCGGCATTCACATCAAGGACGATTGCAATGGAACGTACCGTTACCAACGATGCCATGCGGTCCCGTCACGACAGTCCCGGCGCCGCACGG
>JAMIQH010000307.1:0-3278 GCA_035914695.1 Bacteroidota bacterium
TGCGAGGTGATCGATCACGGCGTCCTTACAGGGGAATACTGGCAGGCCAGCGAAGATGAGCGCTATCAGGTGTCCTTACCGCTCGATGCCATTCCGGTGCGCGAAAAGCACTGGTAGCCCGCACCGACACTTTTCTGAACATTCACACGAGCAGCGACTGAACTGGCAGTGAGAGTCGCCATGCCGAAGTCTTTGAACACAGCGGAAAAGCGCGTACTTTGAGGGATGAATGCGACACACGCGAGCATATGGATGCCTGCAAGGAATCCGGAGTTGATACTATCAGCTCCCGGATATGCATGAACAGGGTGGCGTGGACCACATTCAACTTTACATAATATTCATTATAAGAAGTAATTGACAAGAACATATCGATGAAGGAATCCACCAAACAGAACTGGGAAAGCTTCTGGAAACAGAAAGCCGAAACCAAGGAAGTCTACGCCAACACCGACAGGATTCGGCGCAATCTCGCCCGGCATCTGGATTTACGCGGCAAACGCATACTGGAAGTCGGCGCGGGCACGGGACGCGATTCTTTCTACATGGCCAGTGATGGCGCCACGCTGGTGCTGCTGGATTATTCCATGAATTCCCTGAAAATCATCAAAAAAGGCATTCCCCAAAGCGCCACCATCTCCGCCACCGGTGGCGACGCCTTCGCATTGCCGTTTCTGGATGAATCGTTCGACGCGGTGTTTCATCAGGGATTGCTCGAGCACTTTCGTCCCGCAGAAGCCGAGCGTTTGCTGCGTGAAAACATCCGTGTGCTCAAGCGTGGAGGTCTACTCGTGGTGGACGTTCCTCAGCGCTGGCATATTTACACCGTGATCAAGCATGTTCTGATCGCGCTGAACTCCTGGTTTGCCGGCTGGGAGCGCGAATTCTCCGTGCGCGAGCTGCGTTCGTTGCTTAAATCGCTCGGTACGCAGCCGGTGTACGCCTATGGCGAATGGATGTACCCGAGCTTGTTTTACCGCACCTTCCGCGAAGCCCTGTATAAGCTGGGCATCAAGCTGCCGCTGTATCCACGCCTCGTGCCTCCAATCGCGGCGCTCCGTGAAAAAATCCGTCACGCTCTCGACGGCAGTGTGATCAAGCTCTACACCGCGCTCTCCATCGGTGTGATCGCAAGAAAATAATGCGTGTCATCGTCACCCCGATACCACGGTGATGATGCTGGATAATGCCTCAAGTAAATGCGTTATATTGTTGTAATGCAATAAGATAACGTGATCAATGAAATGAGATTCGGGAGCATGTCGTGTCGCAGGAAACTCCGTTGAACATTTTGGTGCTGAACTGGCAGGACATCACGAATCCCCTGGCCGGCGGTGCCGAGGTGCATCTTCACGAGGTATTCGAGAGAATCGCGGCGCGCGGACATCGTGTCACACTGTTCTGCCACTATTTCCCCGGGGCGGCTCGCGAAGAAATGCGGAACGGCATTCGCATCATTCGCCACGGCGGACGTTTCCTCTTCAATTTTCACGTCCCCCTCTGGTATTGGAAGCGCTTCCGAAACGAGCGCTACGATGTGGTGGTGGATGATGTCAACAAAATCCCTTTCTTCACTCCCCTGTTCGTACGCGAACCGGTGCAGGGAGTGACGCATCATCTGTTCGGAAAAAGCATATTTCTCGAAACCATCTATCCCCTCGCGCTTTACGTGTACCTGATGGAGCGACTCATCAAGCCGGTGTATCGGAAGGTGCATTTCATTATCGGGTCACCCAGCACGCATCGCGAGTATCTGGACTGGGGATTTCCCTCCGAACAAGTGACGGTGGTGAATTACTGCGTCAACACCTCGGTGTATTATCCCGATCCTGCCAACAGCTATGATCCCTGGCGCATCGGGTACTTCGGGCGTTTGAAGAAATACAAATCCGTGGATCATCTGCTCCGCGCGATGAAAACGCTTGAGCACGCCTACCCCGAACTGCACCTCGACATCATCGGCGATGGCGACGACAAAGCGCGCCTGGAGGCCTTGACCAGCGAACTGTGTCTGAACAATCGCGTGACCTTCCATGGCTTTGTTCCGGAAGAGGCCAAGGCCCCGTTGCTTCAACGCATGCGTTTTGTGGTGAACACGTCTTCCAAGGAGGGCTGGGGACTCACCGTGGTCGAGGCGAACGCCTGCGGTGTTCCCGTGGTGGCCGCCAACGTGCCGGGTTTGCAGGATTCGGTAGTTGATGGTCGAACTGGATTGCTCTATGAGTATGGAAACATTGACGATATGGTCGTCAAGATGAAGCAATTTCTCGATTCCTCCGAGGTGCGAAACGAATTCCGCGAACGCGCGCTCGCCTGGGCCGCGGAATTCGACTGGGAGCGCGCGGCAGATCAAACACTGGAGTTGATGCGGACTACCATGGGAAAGCACAGGCAGTAATCATCACGTTATCGCTGGGAGCCGGAACGTACGTACGTGGCGGCCTCGCGCCGACTGCGTCTCGCTTCAGTTTGGTTAATACCCCAGCGACCGCAAGCGGTCTTCGGTAATGGGTGCGGTGGCGGGTACACGCAGGCCCTGGAGCACGTATTTTCCCAGAATGTCGAGTTCGATGTTCACCGTTGTGCCAATGCGGTAGGTGTGGAACAGCGTATGCTCCCAGGTGTGCGGGATGATGGACAGCATGAAATGATCATCCTCCCTGCGTGCCACGGTGAGACTCACGCCATCGATGGCGATGCTACCCATGGGGACGATATTCGCCGCCGCACGAGGCGGAAAGCCGATGGAAAGCAGCCAGCTTTCCTCGCGGCGCTCGATGGCCAGCACGCGTGACGTGAAATCCACATGGCCCTGCACGAAATGCCCGCCGAGTTTGCCCCCCACACGCAGCGCGCGTTCAAGATTGAGCGCTTCGCCGGGCTTCAGCGTACCGATGGTGCTTTTGGTCAGGGTCTCCTCCACCGCTTCCACACGGAATCCCGTCGCGTCGAAATCCACCACGGTGAGGCATACGCCATTCACCGCAATGCTGTCGCCCTCGGCAATGTCCGCAAGCGCGATGCGTCCCTCGATATCCAGGCGGGCGCCACGGCCAAGCGGCACGCGCGCGCGCAACCGTCCCACTTCTTCAATGATTCCGGTGAACATCGGCGTCCTCCTTGCGTGGACGAAGCACGGTGTGAAGATCTTCGCCGAGCATGCGTGCTTCCTCGATGTGAAAACGATATGCGCCACTGATATGCACGGGACGCAGGGATGAAAATGCCGCTGTGCCCGCGCCGAGCACCATTGGCGCGGTGAAACAATCGAGGCGGTC
>JAMIQH010000308.1:0-4543 GCA_035914695.1 Bacteroidota bacterium
GCAGCAGGTGAAATGCGAAAAAGACGAGCAGCAGCGCGGCATTCACGGGGGCGTCGGCGAAGGCCGCGCCCAGCACGAACACCGGCGCCAGCAGCAGTGCGAAGGGAATGCGGAAATGCGCGAGCACGCGCAGCGCTTGCGTCATGTGAGATCGGCGAGCAGCTTGCGCACCTCTTCGATGCGTCGCGGATCGCCCACATCGCGGCGCGGCAATTCCAGCGCTTTGCGCAACTGCGCCACGGCCTGCTTCTCCTCGTCGAGTTCGATCAATGTTTTGGCAAATTCCAGGCGCATCATGATGGCGTTGGGATTGCTGCCCACGGCGCGGCTGAGCAGGCGGCGCGATTCCTGCAAACTGGCTTCCGGCACCTCGCCGTACACAACGCGCATGGTGAGCTTGAGCACCCAGCTCAGCGAGGCCACCTCGCGATTCCAGATACCGAGCACCAGCATGGCGATGCCGTTGTCGGCATCGAGTTCAAGCGCGCGCAGCGCGTGGGCGCGGATATTTTTGGACAAATCGAGTTTTTCTTGGGCCGGCGCAATCACCGCGAGTTGGCCGTAGGCGATGGCCAGCGACACCTGCGCCATGGAGTTGGTGGAGTCGGCACTCACCGCGCGACGCGCGTAGCGCAATGCGCGATCGAGTTGCGCGCGCGCGCGCTGCTCGTCCTTTTCCGCGGCGGCCAGATCGGAGACCACTTTGGAAATACGCCACAGCACCTCCGGATTGCGGGGGGCGCGGGCTTCCGCTTCGCGGTACAGGCGCAAGGCGCCCGTGGGATCCATGCGGTACTGTGCCGAATCGCCCTGCGCGATCAGCGAGGAAACTGTTGTCTGCTGCGCCCGTGTGTTCGCCGCCAGGGAGAGAACGAGAAGGAGGATGATGGCCGGTGTTCGCATTCCAATCGTAATGGTGATGATGAATGGTATGGAATGACTCAACACCAATCACCCTCGGAAAGATTCACGTACGCTGTGCCGGACTACCTTCGTTGCGCTGTCCTCCGTGTTCGGGAATTCATTATATTTGGAGTTGAGGAAAAATCCGACCGCTCTGGTGGCGCAGGGGAGGGTCGGTCCGAACAGGCATTCGACCAACATATTCACATTCATCCGGAGGACCTTCATGGCGAAATCGAAAGCCAAGAGCGGCGGCAGCGCCGAAAAAGCAGTCAGGTACGTCTATTATTTCGGCGGTAAAAAAGCCGATGGCAAAGCCGATATGAAAAACCTTCTCGGCGGCAAGGGCGCGAACCTGGCCGAGATGGTGAACATCGGCCTGCCCGTGCCCGCGGGCTTCACCATCACCACCGAAGTGTGCACCTACTACTACGCCAACAAACGCCAGTACCCGAAGGAACTCAAGGAGCAGGTTGCCAAGTCGCTCGCGAAAATCGAGAAGGAAATGGGCGCGAAGTTCGGCGATCCGAAGAATCCCCTGCTCGTGTCCGTGCGTTCGGGCGCGCGCGCGTCCATGCCGGGCATGATGGACACCATTCTCAACCTCGGCCTCAACGACACCACGGTGAAGGGCCTGATCGCCCGTTCGGGCAACGAGCGTTTCGCCTACGATTCGTACCGCCGCTTTGTGCAGATGTACGGTGATGTGGTGCTGGATCTCAAGCCCAAAACCAAAACCGACATCGATCCCTTCGAGGAAATTCTCGAAGCCAAGAAGCACGCGCGCGGCGTGGAATTGGATATCGATCTCACCGCCGAGGATCTCAAGGAACTCGTGGTCGAATTCAAGGCCGCCATCAAGCGCGAAACCGGCAAGACCTTTCCCGAAAATCCCGAAGAGCAGCTCTGGGGCGCCATCGGCGCGGTGTTCAATTCGTGGATGAACGAGCGCGCCATCGTGTACCGCAAGCTCAACGGCATTCCCGAGGAATGGGGCACCGCCGTCAACGTGCAGTCCATGGTGTTCGGCAACGCCGGCGACGATTGCGGCACGGGCGTGGCCTTCACGCGCGACGCGGCTTCGGGCGAGAATCTGTTCTACGGCGAATTCCTCATGAACGCGCAGGGCGAGGATGTGGTGGCCGGCACGCGCACGCCGCTGCCCATCGAACAGCTCAAGGCCAAGGATCCGCAGTCCTTCAAGCAGCTCATGGACATCCGCGCGACGCTCGAGAAGCATTACCGCGACATGATGGACATCGAGTTCACCATTCAGAGCGGCAAGCTGTACATGCTGCAGTGCCGCGTGGGCAAGCGCACGGCATTCGCGGCCATCAAAATCGCCGTGGACATGGTGAAGGAAAAGCTGATCACGCCGGAGGAAGCCCTCATGCGCATCGATCCGGATCAGCTCAATCAGTTGCTGCGCCCGATTTTCGACACCAAGGCCAAGAAAACCGCCATCAACAACAACCAGTTGCTCGCGAAGGGACTCAACGCCGGCCCCGGCGCGGCCACGGGCGTGGTGGCCTTCAACGCCGAGGACGCGGTGCGTTTTGCGAAAAACGGCATGCCCGTCATTCTCGTCCGCATCGAAACCTCGCCCGAGGACATCAAGGGCATGAACGCCTCCGAGGGCATTCTCACCGCGCGCGGCGGTATGACGTCGCATGCGGCGCTGGTGGCCCGTCAGATGGGCAAGGTGTGCGTGGCCGGCTGTGGCACGCTGAAAATCGATTACAAAACCGGTGAAATGCGCATCGACGGTCGCAAGGAAGTGATTCACGAAGGCGACTACATTTCCATCGACGGCAGTACCGGCGAAGTGATTCTGGGCAACATTCCCACCAAGCCGAGCGAAGTTCTGCAAGTGCTCATCGACAAGACGCTGGATCCGAAGGACGCGCCGGTGTTTCAGATGTACGATCGCATCATGCAGTGGGCCGACAAGTACCGCCAGATCAACATTCGCACGAATGCGGATCAGCCCGATCAAAGCGCCAACGCCGTGGCCTTCGGCGCCGAGGGTATCGGCCTCTGCCGCACCGAACACATGTTCTTCGGCGAGGGCAAGATCGGTCCGATGCGCGAGATGATTCTGGCCGACACGGTGGAGGATCGCAAGAAGGCCTTGGGCAAGTTGCTGCCCGTGCAGCGCAAGGATTTCGAAGGCATTTTCGAAGCGATGAATGGCCGTCCGGTCACCATCCGCACCATCGATCCGCCGCTGCACGAGTTCCTGCCGCATGACGACAAGGGACAGAAGGAAGTGGCCGAGACGCTGGGCATTCCGGCCGCGCGCGTGAAGGAGCGCGTCGAAGCGCTGCACGAGTTCAATCCGATGCTGGGCTTCCGCGGTTGCCGTCTCGGACTCATTTATCCGGAAATCACGGAAATGCAGGCCCGCGCGGTCTTCGAGGCCACGGTGAATGTGATCAAGCGCGGCAAGAAGGTGCTGCCCGAGATCATGATTCCGCTGGTCGGCCACGTGAAGGAACTCAAGTCGCAGGAGGAAATCGTGCGACGCGTTGCCGACGAGGTGATGAAGGAGACGAAGACGAAGTTCAAGTACCTGGTGGGCACGATGATCGAGATTCCGCGCGGCGCCATCACGGCCGAGGAAATCGCTGTTGTGGCCGAGTTCTTCTCCTTCGGCACCAACGATCTCACGCAGACCACGCTGGGTGTGAGCCGCGACGATGCGGGTCGTTTCCTGCCGGCCTATGTCGAGCATGAGATTTATCCGCGCGATCCTTTCGAAACCATCGACCAGCGCGGTGTGGGCTTCCTGATGAAGCACGCGGTGAGCGAAGGCCGCAAGAGTCGTCCCGACATCAAGCTCGGCATTTGTGGCGAGCATGGTGGCGAGCCCGCTTCGGTGGAATTCTGCCACGGCATCGGACTCAACTACGTGAGCTGTTCGCCGTTCCGCGTGCCCATCGCGCGTCTGGCCGCCGCCCGTGCCGCTCTGCGCAATCCGCGGCCCGTGGCCAAGGATGCGAAAAAGCCCGCCGCGAAGAAGCCCGTCGTGAAGAAGTCGGCCGCGAAAAAAGCCGCCACGAAGAAAGCCGGCAAATAAGCGCCAGCTTCGCCTACCCCGGACATGCGCAACGCCCCCCGTTCCCGCGGGGGGCGTTGTTAATTATGTGAAGACGCTAAGAAAATCCCTCACGCGAAGGCGCGAGGTCGCGAAGACGCGAAGGCAATTCCTCACGCGAAGACGCGAGGGCGCGAAGGCGCGAAGGATTGCTTGAAGCGCATTCCACAGGATTTGTGCCGTTGCCGATGCGGTAGCGCCGGGCGGGAGAGTATGCGTCTCTGCGCCCTTGCATTGACTCGAACAGCACGGGGCGCACTGATCAAGCGGGATGCGCCCTCAAACATTCCTCCGCGCCCTCGGCGCTCTCCGCGCTCTCTTCCAATGTATCACGCACTCAGCAGTCAGGCAGGATTCGAGCGGGTAGCAACCTCAACCCCTCCTCCGCGCCCTCGGCGATCTCTGTGCCCTCTGTGCCGGCGCTTTGCGTTCAGCGGGCTGTGCGTTCCACCATCACGAGGCAATGCACCTCGGGGTGCTCGCGCAAACGCAGGATATGCGCACCGGGAGAGAGTCGCACATCGCGGAGATCGATATCCGTGC
>JAMIQH010000309.1:0-5747 GCA_035914695.1 Bacteroidota bacterium
GGAGGGAAGTAGTATGTGACGATCAGAACATGTTTCATGGTAGCGTGAAATCGTTGTCGGGATACAGCGTTTTGGACTTCCGCCGGCGTGCGGCAGGCGCGTCCTTGCAGGAATCAGGCCTTTTCGACTGGCAGCCAGCCGTCGCGCGCAAGCAGCACACGATACATCGGGGTCGGTAGTGTCAACCGCGCCTCACCGCCCTGTGCCGGAAGTGTCCGCCGAATGGCTTCCGTGCGACCCTCGCGAAGCAGGCGGCCCCAGTCGGGTTCCATGAGGAGAATGCGCCCCAATGCCACCAGATCGCAGCCATCCTCGAGAACGGACGCCGCATCCTGCGGAGTATGCACCATGCCCACGCCAATCACCGGCAGCGTTCCACCGACGCGCTCGACGATGACGCGGGTGGGACGCCGCGCGTCGTTACGGTCGCGCAGTGATGCGGCGTGATAATCACGGACGCTGACATGCAGATAATCCAGGCGCCTCTGCGTCAGTGCATCCACCAGCACAAGTGTATCGTCGAGCGTGATGCCCGGTTCTTCGACTTCCTCGGGCGAGAGACGATAACCCACAATGAACGGACGGTCGGCGCGCGCGGCTTCCGCCAGCACGGCATCCGCCACGGCGAGTGGGAAGCGCATGCGTCGCTCGAGGTCTCCGCCCCAGGCGTCGTCGCGGCGGTTGGAATGCGGCGAGAAGAATTGCTGTGGCAAATACGTGTTGGCGCCGTGAATTTCCACGCCATCGAAGCCGGCAAGTATCGCGCGGCGTGTGGCCAATGCGAAGGCCTCGATGCAGCGAAGGATTTCATCCTCCGTCATCGCGCGCGGCGTGTCCGCCCCCGGTCGCTCGGCCGCGACGGCGCTGGCCGAGAGCGGGGCGTGTCCGAGCAGCGACGCCGGGCACATGCGGCCGCCGTGATGGATCTGGAGTATGGCCAGAGCACCTTGCGCACGCAGTAACTCCGCCGCACGACGCAGCGAGGACAACATTGCGTCGTCGTGGCAACCCCATTGATCGGTGAAGGCCTTGCCCTCCGCTTGCACGTAGCAGGCCGCGGTGATCACCATGCCCAGACCGTCGGCGCGACGATGGAGATACGCGCATTCGTCGTTGTGAATGCGTCCGTCCGGCTGCCCCGACCACGTGGTCATGGGAGCCATCACCACGCGATTGGTGGCGGTGAGTCCACAGGGAAAGGTGAGGGGCTGGAGGAGTTCAGCGAAATTCATGCCGACGCCGGTGTTATTGCGCCGAACGCGCGCGCAGCAGGGTCCCCATGCTCACCTCGCGCGTGAGCAGATAGTACACGCCCAGGCCGATGGGAACGAGATAGTTCACGAAATGCGTCAAGGTTGCGTAGGCCACTGCGTCGGCGTCGGTGAAGCCCGCAAATTTCATCAATGCGATGCGCGCCGAAGCGTGAAACACGCCGAACGCTCCCGGCGTGGGCGCCACGGCATAGCCCAGCGCGGTAACGGCCCAGATTTCCAGCGCGGCGAAGAGCGAGGGCTGTGTGCGCAATCCACTGTCAAAGGCGAAAAACATGATGTACAGCGGCAGCATGTACATGAAATACAGCAACACGGTGTGCACGGTGACCAGAAGCACCTGCCGCAACGATTTGATGGCACCGAAGCCCAGTTGCAGTTTCCGGAACATGTCCAGCACGCTGTTGCGCAGTTGTTCGAGGCGGCCCAAGCCGAAACGCCGCGCCAACCACGACAGCGGCGCTGTGCCCGTCTCCGCCAGCCACAATCCCGCCTTGCTCGGAGCGATGACAATGAACACCACGCCGAGCAGTATGGCCATGTACAGAATGGGCTGAATCACATCCGGCCGCACGCCGATGCTCTCGAATCCCTCGAACAACCCGCTGTCCACAAAGAGAATCGCCGCGATTACCAGCAGCAGCGCCACGGTGTCAATGAAGCGCTCGACAATGATCGATCCCAGCAACGAGCTGAACGTGGTTTGCTTCTCCGACTGCGCGGTGAACCACGGTCGCAGCACTTCGCCGCTGCGCGGGATCAGGTTGTTCATGAAATACCCCACCATCACACCGGCGAAGAGATTCCCCGTGCGTACCTCGGGGTGAATGCGCTCGAGTATCACTTTCCAGCGAATCGCGCGCACGTAGTGCGAGAGAATGATGGGCACGATGATCAGCAGGGCAAACCAGTAATTCGCCGTGGAAAAGCTCTTCCCCAATTCGTTGAAATCCACATTCCACACCGAAAAGGCGATGGAAAACACGATGATCAGCAGGGTGACGCCGATTTTGACAAAGGAAAGTATGCGCTGTCGATTCATTCGTTGCCAGTGATGGATTCTTTGAGGAAAATGCACTGAAAATTCGAGAAAAACCACAGGAAGCGCCGCCGGAAACAGCGTCAATCCGATTCCTCGGCGACGCAGCGATGGATGCGCGAACGCAGGGTTGCGGTGCCGGAAGACAGCGGCCGTGCTCCCCGTTTTCTGGCCGCAGGCGGCAATCGATAAAAAGTGACGAATAGAGCGAAGATTTTTCGCTATCTAATATAAAAGCACAAGATTTACGAAAATCGACAAGGTCATGTCGATTTTTATTGCGCACGCCGTTGCAAATCGATAATTTTGTAACAATTGATGGTTCGTGCAATGATTTTTCACCATCGCAGCACGACCTTCACGCACCCCAGTTTTCCACAAGCGTCCAAGGACGAATCATGGCAATCGAAGACAAGATCAAGGAACTCCTTGACAAACGCATCGAGGCGCGCAAGGGCGGTGGCGAAAAACGCATCGAATCCCAGCACGCCAAGGGCAAGCTCACGGCTCGCGAACGACTCGAACTGCTCCTCGACGAGGGCAGTTTCGAGGAATTCGACATGTTCGTGAGCCATCGCTGCATCGATTTCGGGCTCGAAAAAGAGGCCTATCTTTCCGACGGCGTCGTGACCGGTTACGGCACGATCGATGGTCGGCTCGTGTATGTGTTCTCGCAGGATTTCACCGTGTTCGGTGGATCGCTCTCCGAGATGTACGCGAAAAAAATCTGTAAAATCATGGACATGGCCATGAAAGTGGGCGCACCGGTGATCGGTCTCAACGACTCCGGCGGCGCGCGCATTCAGGAGGGCGTGAAGAGTCTCGGTGGATACGCGGATATTTTCCAACGCAATATCCTCGCATCCGGCGTGATTCCGCAGATCTCCGGCGTGTTCGGCCCCTGCGCGGGTGGCGCGGTGTACTCGCCCGCCATCACGGACTTCATCCTCATGACCAAGGAAACCAGCTATATGTTCGTGACTGGCCCGAAAGTCGTGAAATCCGTCACCAACGAGGATGTCAGCACCGAGGATCTCGGCGGCGCGTCGATACACACCGCCAAGTCCGGTGTGGCGCATTTCGCCTGCGATAATGATGAAGAGCAGATTCTCATCATCCGCAAGCTCATGAGCTACGTGCCGCAGAACAACCTCGAAGAACCGCCGCGCGTGGATTGCGACGATCCGATCGACCGTCTTGAGGACGTGCTCAACGAAATCATTCCCGAAAATCCCAACAAGCCCTACGATGTGAAGGATGTGATTCACGCCATCGTGGATCATCACGAGTTTCTCGAAGTACAGCGCCACTACGCACCCAATCTCATCGTGGGTTTCGCGCGTTTCAACGGCCAGTCCGTTGGTATCGTCGCCAATCAGCCGAGTTACCTCGCTGGCGTGCTGGACATCAATTGCTCGAAAAAGGGCGCGCGCTTCATTCGCTTCTGCGACGCGTTCAACATTCCCATCGTCACGCTGGTGGACGTCCCGGGCTTCCTTCCCGGCACACAGCAGGAATATGGCGGCATCATCACCAACGGCGCCAAATTACTTTTCGCCTACGGCGAAGCCACCGTGCCGAAAGTGACGGTGATTCTGCGCAAGGCCTACGGCGGCGCATACGACGTCATGGGCTCCAAGCATTTGAACGGCGATATCAACTACGCCTGGCCCACCGCGGAGATCGCGGTCATGGGTCCGCGCGGCGCCATCGAAGTGCTCTACGGCCGCGAACTCTCGGAAAAGGATTCCGAGCAGCGCGCGCAATTCATCTCCATGATGGAGGAAGAGTACCGCCACAAGTTCGCCACGCCCTATGTCGCGGCGAAATACGGCTACATCGACGATGTGATCGAACCGCGCAACACGCGCTTCCGCATCATCCGCGCCCTGCAGAGTCTCGCCACGAAGCGCGACAGTCTGCCGATGAAGAAACATTCCAACATTCCGCTGTGAGGTGGCAATGACTATCGCAATGAGCGCGGTACTGTTGTTGCTGCAGAAGGCGCAGGACAGCACAGCCGTAGTGTGGAAATACAGCGGCGTGGAGGGTATAGAGCAAGGCAACGGCATCATGATCACCATCATCGGTATGTTGGTGGTGTATGTGGCGTTGACCATCACATCGCTTGTTATCTGGGCGACTGGCAAGACGGCGGGAGAGCGTCCGAAAAAGGTCGTAGTTGCGGAGGCGGGCGAAAGCAAGCCCGCAGTGCGTCCCTCGATGTCCGGTGAAGTTGTCGCCGCCATCTCCCTCGCCTTGCAATCGCATCTCTTCGAGTTGCACGACGACGAGCAGACGGTGATCACCATACGGAAAATCTCGCGTCCTTATTCGCCGTGGAGTTCCAAACTGCACTCCATGACGCGTCCCCCGCACATTTCATTTTTCAAACGCTGACAGAGGTAGACGGACATGAATTCCACGCGGAAATTCTCCATAAAAATCAACGGCAACGACTACGCGGTCGAGATCGCGAAGATCGGCGATGGCGTGGCCTCTGTCGACGTGAACGGCACGGTGTACGAAGTCGAGTTCCAGGCCGAGAAGAAGGTATCGAAAACCCCCACGCTCGTGCGCACCCCCGCGTACACCACGGAAGCCGAGCGCCCGAAAACCACCGCCAAACCAGCGGAAAACACCATGAAAGTGGTGAAGTCGCCGCTGCCCGGCGTTATTCTCGACGTGCATAAACGCGAGGGCGACGCGGTGAAGGCCGGTGAAGTGGTGATGATCATGGAAGCGATGAAAATGGAAAACAACATCGTTTCTCCGATCGACGGTACGGTGCGTACGCTCCGGGTGCAACGCAACGACAACGTGCTCGAAGGTGACGTGCTCTTCGAGATTGGAGGGTAATCCACATGCTCGACGGCCTGTTTCAATTCTTTACCTACAGCGGTTTTGCCAATGTGACCATCGGTCACATGATCATGATCGTTGTGGGCCTGGTGTTCATTTACATCGCCATCACCAAGGACTACGAACCCCTGCTTCTGGTACCCATCGGTTTCGGTATTCTGATCGGCAACATTCCCTTCCTGGAAAATGTGGGTATGCAGATCGGCATCTATGAGAAGGGGAGCGTGTTGAATTACCTCTACTACGGTGTGGTGCAGGGCATCTATCCGCCGCTCATCTTTCTCGGTATTGGTGCCATGACGGACTTCTCCGCCATGTTGTCCAATCCCAAGCTGGTACTCCTGGGCGCGGCGGCGCAGATCGGTATTTTCGCGACGTTGCTCGGCGCGTTGGCCCTCGGTTTCACCCCCGACGAGGCGGCGGCCATCGGCATCATTGGCGGCGCGGACGGCCCGACGGCCATTTTCACCGCTTCCAAACTGGCCCCGCATCTCGTGGGCGCCATCGCCATCGCGGCCTACTCCTACATGGGCCTCGTCCCCATTATCCAGCCACCGATCATGAAACTGCTCACT
>JAMIQH010000310.1:0-4650 GCA_035914695.1 Bacteroidota bacterium
CGAAGCCCCGAAATTCGCCTGATTGCGCATGATGAGCGCGTAGAAGGGATTCTGGCGCGAGACGCTGCGCTGCACGATATCCGATTCGTCGATGGCATCGGCCATGATCGCGCCCGGAATGCCGAGGTTGTGATACGGTGCCGGATGCGTCGCATTGCTGGGCAATACCTGGCCCTGGGTTTTCGCCTTGATCACCACCGACGGCGACATCGATTCGAGGTAGCGCAACTCGCCCGTGCCGGGGTACGGCATGAGGGGCTGCACAAAGGTGACGCCGAGGCGCTGCGCGATGAGGTTCGGATAGCTGTACTGCTGGCCTTCTTCGAACAACGCGCCGCTCTGATAGCCGGCGGTGAGACTGTTGCCCACGGCAACGTAGGTGCTCGGATTGAGCGAACCGAAAAACTGATCGGCGACAGGTACGTCTTCACTGCACGCCGGCAGCAGCACGACAGCGGCAAGCAGCAGCGAGGCAAGGAATCTGCGATGTGTCATGATATTCCTCCTCTCAAAGCGCGTAGGTGATGTTGAAGCCGATCAATTCGGCGGAGCCGGTGTACATGCCGTTCATGTGCACGCCTTCGGGATACGTGGTCGCCTCGGTGACACGATCGAGGAAAAAGAGATGCAGGTAGGAAAAGTCCAGTGTGACATGCGGCAGCACGTCGATACCCACACCGATATTCAGACCATGGCGATCCGAATCCGGCAGCAGTGGCTCGAGACTTTTATCCGGCACGGGATTCCTATCGAAGAAATAGCCACCGCGCAGGGCCAATCCCAGCATGGGTATGCGGTACTCGCCGCCAAGACGCAGGATGAAGGTGTCTTCGTAATCCTTCGGCGCCGTCACATCGGCTTGACGCAGGCCGGGATTGGTGGTGGCATCTTTCACGAAATCGATGGCCAGCTTATCGTAGGACGACCACTGAATGCCCTGGAAATCGAATTCGAGATCCACATTGTCCATCGGCGACCAAGCCACGCCGGCGAACCAGGTGGCGGGGGCCGTGAGGCCGGTTTTCACATCGCCACCGGGAAAGAGCGGCTGCATCGCCGCTGTGGGATGGAAGTCCGCCGTGCCTTCGAAATCGATGGCCACTTCCGAGCGCCAGGAGAAGCCCAGCGACACATTGTCCATCGGTTTGAATATCACGCCCGCGTTCCAGCCAAAAGCCGGATCGCCGCTGCCTTCCAGTTCGAGATCCATTTCAGGATCGAAGTTCGTCACCGCGCGGCGCAGCGACACATTGGAAAACACGATATTGGCGCCCACACCCACGGACAGCCAGTCGGTGAAGGCGTACGACACGGTGGGCATCACGTAGAAGGTCTGCAATTCGATCTCGCGCGTCACAGCGCGGCCCACCCAATCGTCGTCCCATTCCGTACCGAGACCATACGGCGTGGACACGCCGATACCCACGGCGAGACCTTCGAGCATGCCTTCGTTCCACGAATTCGTCACGTAAAGATTGGGAGGATAGAAGACGTTGCTGTTCATCTTCCATTCCTGATTGCTGTTCATGTTGCTCGGGCCGTAGTACGTGTAGCTCGGCATGATCAGCGTGGCACCCGCCATCACCTGGAATCCCCGCTGCATGGACAGGCCCGCGGGATTGAAGAAAATGGCGGAAGGATCCGACGCGCGCGCGGCGAAGGCGCCGGCTTGCGCCATGGCGCGGGCGCCGTGTTCATTGAGTTGGAATCCACCGGCGTCGGCCATTTGTCCGGGAAGGAGCATGGCCAGCGTCAGGCAGAGCAGTACTAGCTGTTTCACCGTACCTCCATGGTAATAAAGACATCAGGAGAACTCTATGAGAATACCGTTCTTCTCGACCGCTGTGCCTTCCCGCACCTTGAGGGACTTGACGATGCCCGTTGTGGGCGACTGAATTTCATTTTCCATTTTCATGGCCTCGAGGATGATCACCCCCTGGCCCTGTTCGATCAATTCGCCTTCCTGCACGAGGATTTTCGCGATTTTACCCGGCATGGGCGAACGAAGCACGCTATGCTGCACCTTGGTGGCTTTGCCCACCTGCATCGAGCGCAACAGTGCAGCGGTTTCGTCCTCGATGTCCACACCGAGCACGCGGCCATCGATGGCCACGCGGCGCAGATCGCTGTCCGGCAGTGCTTCGAGCATGCGCAGCGAGTACACGCGCGTGCCCACGCGCAGCACCGTGCCTTGCGGCGTGCGACGCAGTTCGGCTTCCACCGGCACCCCGTTCACTTCGACTGTGCCGTTGTCGGAAGTGACGATGGTGAATTCCTCGCCCATCACCCGGGCCGTGTAGCGTGCCATCAGTATCCTCCTCCACGGCGATGCCGCAGCACCCAGGGCGAACAGGAGCGCTGCGCGCTTGTGCCGGCCGATGGTGTCGCGGCGCTTGTGTCGCCTTCCCAGCGTTCCTGCGCGAGAATGGCGCCGATGGCGGCCGCGATTTTCTCCTCGCTGCTCGGGAGCGTCAATAATTGCGGTGCGAAGTGCTTTTGCACGAAATCGATGGCGAAATCCCCGGAGATGAAATTGGGATGATCCATCACGAAGCGGCAGAACGGTATGGTGGTTTCCACACCGAGAATCAGGAATTCGTCCAGCGCGCGGCGCATTTTCCCTATCGCGTCCTCGCGGTCCATGCCCCATACCGCGAGTTTGGCGAACATCGGATCGTAGTGTATGCTGATTTCGCTGCCGCTGGTCACGCCGCTGTCGTCGCGCACGCCAAAGCCGTGCGGCGGACGATACTCCACAAGCGTCCCGGTGGAAGGCAGGAAGTTCGCCCGCACATCCTCCGCGCAAATGCGGCATTCGATGGCGTGGCCGCTGATGCGGATGTCGTCCTGCGTGAAGGGCAAGGGTTCGCCCATGGCCACGCGCAGTTGCATTTTCACCAGATCGATGCCGGTGACCATTTCGGTCACGGGATGCTCGACCTGCAAGCGCGTGTTCATTTCGAGGAAGTAGAAATTGCGCTCGCGGTCCACGAGAAACTCGATGGTCCCGGCATTCACATAGTCGCAGGCGCGGGCGGCATCGACCGCGGCGCGACCCATGCGCGCGCGCAACTCCGGCGTCATTATTACCGAAGGCGCCTCCTCCACCACTTTCTGATGGCGGCGCTGAATCGAGCACTCGCGCTCGCCGAGATACACGCAATTGCCGTGCGCGTCGGCGAGAATTTGAATTTCCACATGCCGCGGTTCGAGCACGTATTTTTCCATGTACACGCGATCGTCGCCGAAGGCCCCGCGTGCCTCGTTGCTGGCGCCTTCGAAGGCGCGTCGCAAATCCTCGGGCCGCTCCACCACGCGCATGCCCTTGCCGCCGCCGCCAGCGGCCGCCTTGAGCAGCACCGGATAACCGATGCCCTCGGCGATGCGCTCCGCGTCCGCGATGGAGGTGATGGCGCTGTCGGTGCCGGGCACCACGGGCACACCGCGCGCGATCATCAGCGAGCGCGCCGAGGTTTTGTCGCCCATCATGCGGATGGATTGCGCGGAGGGACCGACGAAGATCAGTCCCGCTTCGGTCACCGCCTGCGCGAAGGCCGCGTTTTCGGAGAGAAAGCCGTAGCCGGGATGTACCGCGTCGCAACCCGCCTTGAGTGCGGTGTCGATGAGCACGTCGGCGCGAAGGTAGCTTTTCGAGGATTCCGCCGGACCGATATTCCACGCATCGTCGGCCGCGCGCACATGCAACGCGTCGCGATCGGCGTCCGAATACACGGCCACACTGCGTATGCCCATCTCGCGGCAGGCCCGCTGAATGCGCACAGCAATCTCACCTCTATTCGCAATCAGAATAGATTGAATTTTCACAGGAGCTGGGAAAAATGAACGAATCAACTCGCGGACATAATACGCAACGATGCGGGTTTTTCCAAGATGCGCCGCGCGCCCGTCGCGACGGGCGTGCGCACACGCGCGCGGCACAGCAAGGTCACGGCGAAAACTGAATCGCATCGCCCCGCGCCACCGTCAGGCCGCGCGAGGAACATCCTCGATCACGTACCGGCAACCCGCAACCCCGCACGCCCCTCCCCTCGCTCACCCCGCCCGGAAGGTCACGCGTGTCATGCCGGAGCCGCCTTCGTTCCGCTGCGATTTCTACTGCGAATTCAGCGGCACTCTTGCGTTTCATTTCCGTACATGGTATGTTGCCGGGGTAAATGGGATACGACGGTGTGGTATTATATCGCGGCGGGGACGTGCGCAACGTTGTCGCTGTAGCTGGACGCGCCTCCCGCGTCATCGTCGGTTCCGCCTAAGCCATTCTCTCCATCATTTTCGGAGGTTGCCATGCATGTGTACTTTCAAGGCAACGCCCCGCCGTGTCGGGTGTTGCCGCTGACCGCCATACTGCTCGCGTTTTGCGCCGCGCCCTGGTTGGCTCGCGCGCAGGACGCCCCGGGAGCGCAACTCGACCTGCCGCCCCACCGCGTGGAATTGTGGGAAACGGTGGTGCGGCAGGATCTCACGCATTTCGCCTGGTTCCCCATCGCTCTCGGCGATATCAACGACGACGGTTACGACGACTTCGCCATGGCGTCCAAAACCGACACCACCTACATCTTTCTCGGCGGCAATCCGCTCAATCATCAACATGCGTACATCGTGCGCGGCGGCAGCGCGGGTATCGTCGCG
>JAMIQH010000311.1:0-11088 GCA_035914695.1 Bacteroidota bacterium
GACGCCTTCGGCGAGCGACGCTTCGACGTCATTCTTGTGGACGCGCCCTGTTCGGGACTGGGCACCGCCCGACGCGATCCGGGCCTGAAATGGAAGCTCACAACGTCCACGATCACGCGTCTCGCGGCGCGGCAGTACGACATCCTGCGACGCAACGCCGCGCTGTTGCGCCCCGGCGGTATTTTGCTCTACGCCACCTGCTCGCTGCTGCCGGAGGAAAATCAGCACGTGGCGCGGCGTTTTCTCGAAGAGCACGACAACTTCCAGCCCGACGCACTGGCACCGGTGTTCGCCGCCCAGGGACTTGCGGCCCCGCCACTCGCCTCGATGACACACGAGTTCACCGTCCACCCGGCGCTGCTGGATTCCGACGGCTTCTACTTCGCCCGTTTCCGCCGCAACGAGCATTGATCGACGCGCGCAACGGCACCCACGCCGCCGGTGGGGGCGGGAGGACCTTCCCGCCTAATTGAACGGCGGAATATAGGAGAAGGCGTTACGTTCCCACGGCCAACCCTCATACCCCACCTCGCCGCAGGCGATGGTCAGGATCGGACGATCACTTTCCACAATATGATACGCGGCGTCGACGTCCACATAGGCATAGGCAAAGCCCTCGAAGTCGGTGAAGCGCGCCGCGGCCAACGGTACACCGTCGATGCGTACCCGATCCTTTCCGTCCGCGCGCGTGATCACGATAAGGTACAACCGTTGAACAATGGTAACGGGATCGCTCGCGAAATATTGGTGTTTCATCAGATCACCGCTCGCCACGTGGTAGCGACGCCCCCACAAGCCATGCGGCAGCATGGGCAGCGCTTGCCCGCTGTTACTGGTGTCGCTGCCGAGATAGGCCCAGAAGAGATGATGTTGGTACACGGCCAGCGGCTTGTTCGACCGCAGTACCGTGGCGCGATCGAACAGCGTATCCACATGTTCGCCCTTGCGCAGTCGCATGGGCGGGCTGCCGGCGAACAGCGTCACCTCCGTATCATCCTCGTAGGCCAGAATGCGCAGCAAATCCTCCTTCCTGCTCGATGCGGGTTTGTCAAAAGGCACCACGGTGTACTCGGTGCCGAGATGCTTGCGGGGAGGGTGATGAATATAGGCATGAAACCAGGGATACCCCACGGGCAAGGCATTCGGATCCTGCCCGGGCCAGGGCCGTTGCCAAATCACTGCCTGAAGCCAGAAGGGCTGATCGGCCTCGAACGCATCTCCCGCGCCGTCCGCGCTGCGATCCGGGGGATAGTGATACGGTGAGTAGTGATTGTACCAATACCGAATATGACGATTTCTCGCCCCTGCGAAATTGGAACAGGCGGGAAAGCGATGCTTCCGTGTGATGCCATCCGGAAACCAGATCTCGTTTCCACAGTTCTCGTACCAGCAGGAAAAACTATACCAGAGAAATCCGTAGTCGTTGCGATGCGTCAGCTCCGTGTCCTGCCCGGTGAATGTCATGAATACTGCCCCATTCGCCATGTTGCCGTGATACAGATAATAGTTGTCCCACCACTTTGTGGGCCAGACCGTCTGTCCGTTACCGACAAAGCCAGCACCCCTCATATGCGCAAGGAGCCCGATCTCCGCCGTCGAGGTCACGCGCAAATGGCCTTGGCGGTAATACGTCGTGGAATCCGCCGGCTTCCACTGGAAAGCCGGACAATAGCGAACACTGACCACCTGCCCGGCATGCATGGTGAACACGGTGTCCCAGCTACCGCGCCGCGCCGGCAGCGCCGTACGGGAATCGTCCATGAACGGCGCGTGGAAGCGCACCGTGGCGTCGCTGTCGCTGAACACCAAGACCTGAGTGACATGATCGAGCAACCTGGGAACGATGAATTCCCGGGCGAAAGTGGACACCGCGGGAGGTGGCGGGGGAGGCGCCTGGAAGCCCACCGCGCCGATCTCTTCGCGCTGCGCGCCCGCACCGACTTCGGCGCTCAGCCACTCCAGCAGCGCCGCCACGTCCACCACGGGCAAATCCACCGCCTCGTATCCGTACACCGCGGTGCCCAGACGACCGTGATACGACCACTGTCCCACCACCACGCGGTCCGGCACCGTCACACCCGGTCCACGGTATCGACAATGCGCCGAATCCGGCAGGAATGCCCCCGATTGCAGCAGCAGCCGCTCCGGTATGGCCGCGCCGGCAAGCGCCACCTCGCGCTCGATGCTCGTGCCCCTGTCGCGCAGGCGCACACGGTCGTCGCCGTTCGCGGTCAGATCCGTGAGCGCCGTCATGCCCACGCGCAGCGCGCGCGTGCCACGATTCTCCACACGAAGGTGAATGCGCACCTCCTCGTAGGCGCTGTCCGACACCGGTTCGAGTTCCTGCACGATGCGCGCCGTTCCTCCCGCGCACGGCACGTCCCACCAATACCGCAGACGGTCGACCAGCACCTCCACCGTGCCGCGACCCAGATTGCGCTGCGGCCACACCGCCGTCATCTGCGATTTGCCGTGATTGGTCCACACCACATCGTCGATGCGCACGCTGATATGCGAGGTCAAACCGTTGCGCGAGGAAAACAGCACCGTGCGCCCCCGCTTGTCCGACACCGCGTAGCGTCCGCTCCAGGCATCCACCAACGCGCTCAACCGTCCCTTGGTCAGCGTGCGCACACCCGTCTGCGCCCGCGACTCCGTCGCGCCCAGTACCACAGCCACCGCCAGAAGCACCTGTATCCATTGCCGTTTCATTGGTCTCTCTCCTGTCTGTCGTTGCCCGAACATGAATGCGCGGCCCGCGCGGGAGTGTGCCCGGCGGCGCGAACGCTCGCCGGGCACGCATCCGCGCGCTAAGCCGAAGCATGTCAGCGATGCAGTATGGTAATGGGGTGTACGATTGTGCCCGCGGAGCCGCTCAGGCGTAGGTGATACACGCCCGAAGGCAATCCGCCCGCTTGCAGGCGGAGCGTCGTCACACCGCGTGTATAGCGCCCCTCGGCCAACACGCGTACTTCGCGACCGTGAAGGTCGAACAACGCCACACGGAGTTCCGCGTCCTCGTGCAGTGAAACGCGCAGCAGCGCCTCTTCACCCACCGGATGCGGATGTACATCCAGCACCGCGAACGACGCCGGAGTCGTGGCGACCGTGCCACGCCGCGGCACGCTCGCGGCCCCGCCACCGATGCTGCGCCAGGCGAGATGGATGTCGCGATTGCCGGGATGGGCGCTGAAAAGGGAATCCACGCTGGCGCGTGCCTCCTGCGCCCGTCCCGCGCTGTGCAGCGCCATTGCCTGCATGGCGCGCGCCGCCAGATAGATCTGCGAGGCCCATGCCGTGCTCAGCGCCTGCGCGTCCAGCGCCTGCGCCGCCGCCGACCAGTCACCCTCGCGCAACAACAGGACGGCGCGACCACCGTGCGCCGCGCACAACACCGCGGGCTGCGCGCATGCGCCCACCACGCGGTCCAACAAGGCCAGCGCGTCGCGACCATCCAGGCGCCGCAACAACACGGCAATGGCCGTCGCCGCCTCCTCGGCACTCAGTGCGTTTCGCGCCCCGTAGAGATATGTCGGCAAGCTGTCCACGGACATGCTCTCAAGACGCGCGTTCCACTGGGCCAGCAAGGCCCCGCCCAACGCGCCGTCCGTTTCGCCGCCCGTGGTGTCGTCCACAATGCAACCGACCATGTCCGTCCAGAGCGGATCGCGTGTATCCACCATCGAACCCATCACATTGAAGAGGGTGTTGCCGTCCCAGTAATCGCGCTGCAGCCAGGCCTGCGAGTACTCGAAGGTGCCCTGAAGAATTTGCGGATCGTAAATCGAATTCTCGCCACCCTGATAATGCGGCGTGGCGCCGGCGTAATACGCCCTCGCGAACTCGAACGTCCCGTAATGCCCAAGCAGGTTGTAATCGTTCCGGTAAATACAATTCCTGCCCAGCGAGTCCCGGTTGTACCATTGTACCGGTTGCGTGGCGGACAGGTAGCCGTGTACCGTGCCCCAGATCGCGCCCACGCCCACCGACTGTTCGTGTACCTTGCTGTACCGCAGCACCAGCGGTGTGCTGTTGTAGAACGTATACACCCCCACCCAGTCCTCGCCGGGCAGCGGACCATTCCCGAAGACGTCACAGGTGTCGAGCACCACCCGCGCGTCCGCGAACGCATACACGCCGTTCATTCTGTTATAGTACACCATGCAATTCCGCAGCAAAGCGTTGGAACCCTCGCCCACGAACACGCCGTTCATATCCGTGCTCAGCGCCGCCACGCCGTCGTCCACCGTGAAGGTCGAGCCCTGAAGCACGGCGATGTTGTTCTCGTTCGATGCCGTCACCCGCAGTTTGTAATGCGCACTGCCGCTCGCCTCGCTGCGCAAACCGTCGAATTGGCTCAGCCCGATGACCAAATCGTCGCTGCGCATATCCGGCGTCGCCTCGAGAAACACCCCGGTTTCAGCGTAGGACACAATCACGCGATTCAGATGCACGTACGCCGCCTCGAGGCAATGCACGCCGCGCCAATCGCCGCGAGCCGGGCTTTGCGCCGACGAGGTGAACACCACCTGCTCGCTGCCGTATTGCGTCGTCACGGTGCGCAGACCGCCACGCACCGTCATGCCTCGCTGATTGTCGAAACGCAACGTGGTGCTGGTCGGAACCAACACGAAACCGTTGATCAGCAGTTCGTGCTCCATCGGCACCTCCACGTCGGTGCGCACATGCAGGTTCACATCCAGCAGCGCCGACTGCACACCCATCGAGGGCAATGGCAACAGATTGTCGTCGCCGTCCACATGAAAGACCTTATCTGCCAAACCTGTTCGATTGCGCGCATAATCCGGGTCGTGCGTCGCCCGTATCACATCCCAGTAGCTGAGCGAAGCGCCGGAGTTCACGTTCAGTTCCGCGCTCCAACTGCCCGAGGCGCCCGGCGAGCGCACGCGCAATTTGACACTCGTGCCGTTCGTAATAAACAGCAGCTTGTACACCGAGTTGTTGTCGCCGGCGCCCCAATGCGCGTCCGTCAGGTTCAGACGGAAGGAAACACCAGCGATGGAGAAATTGTACCAGCCGCAGCCGATGGTGTCGACCACGCTGATGATGTCCCCCGCCGGCGCGTCGAAGGACCAAGGTCCATCGATGCCGACCGCCCCGGAGACGTAACCGCTTCCGTCCCGATACTTGTGCGTGTGCCGCAGATCCGCGTCGAAGACCAGACCCGCCGGATTAAATGAATAAATAACGTTTGGAACCGTACTCCACACCGCGATCTCGCTGTTCCCCATATCGAAGGTGAACTGCGCCCGCGCCGTAGCGCTCAGCAGCAGCAACAGCGCCAGAAGCGGCAGGGCGCGCGCCATACCGCCTCCCGGCGACAGCCACACGGGCTGTCGCGCCTCAGTCCTCTCCCCCGCCGTCCGCGAGCCGTACTGGTACATCATGAGCGTGGGCGCGTGGGCGCGTGGGCGCGTGGGCGCGTGGGGTGCATGAACATGCTTTCCCATAACCTCTCTCCTTACAATGAACAGTGAACTGTGAATCATCAAACGTGACGCGCAGACGTGTACAGCTACGGGTGTACGCCACAGTTCATGACATCGTCAACCAACCAAATGTCCGCAGGGTCTCCTCGCGACTATCGCGCCCGGCGGCGGCAGTTCATCAGGCATTATGGATTCGATTATACGAAACAGAGCGGGCAATGTCAAGAAAAAAACATCCCACGTGTCGGCAAATTCTTCAATTCGTACGAAGCATTCCCGTCCGTCTTGTCGAGCTACGAAATCCGTGCCGTTTCGAAGCACATCGCATGCGCTCATCGCCGACCTCCTCACCCGGCACCTCCAATCCCCACTCCCGTAGCGCGGTCATCGGCAGGGACGTGTTGCAAGCTTCGTTGACGAACGACCTCGGTGCTGAGCGCTTCGGACGCATGGTCTTAGAGTTCCCGCTCCTCGCCGCGCGGCTTCCGCTCCCGCCACGCGGCGAGCATCGCGCGACCGGCGTCGAGGACCTCGTCCACCGATATTCCCTCCATCGAAGCGTCGGGCGACACTATGACGCGGCAGCGTGCTTGCAACGGCGCCCACTCCGCGGCGGGTGTGGGACCGAACAGCGCCAACACCGGCGCGCCACTGAACGCCGCCACGTGCATGGTGCCGGTATCGTTGCAAAGGTACAGCGCCAGTCGACGCAGCACGGCGGAAAGCAGGGGAATCGGTGCGTCGCGCAACAGCAGCAGCGGAATCCCCTCCCGCCGAAGCTCGCGCTCCACCGTCTCCACCTCGTCCGCATCCATCGCTCCGGCGGTGAGCAGCACGGACAGCGGTCCGTCGCCCCGCAGCGCGCGCAACGTGGCGACGAAGCGCCCGGCGGGCCAGACATTCGCACGCTTCCCCGCGCCGACATGCACGCCAACGATTGGTCCATCGGCGGGCAGGGCGGCGAGTACACGCCCGGCCTCCGCAACGGCGGCAGCGGACACGGGTATGCGCATGGCCAGCGGATCACCCGCGGGCGCACATCCGGCCGCCTCCGCAATGGCGAGATTGCGCCACAACTGATGCACCGGTCCGTCGCTCCATCGCGTATCGATGGCATGGGTGAGCGCGGCGCGATCGGGATTCGCTACGCCGTCGTACGAGCGCACACCCACGCGCATCGGGGCACCGCTCGCACGCGCGATCAGATGCGCGCTGCGCGAATGACGAATGGTGGACGGTACGATGACCATATCATAGCGGCGTTGGCGTATGCGCCACAACAAACGCGGCAGCGCCAACGGACCGTCCTTGCGCAAAAACAGAATGTCGTGAAGATAGGGATTGATCTCCGCCAACGGCACGGGATAGGCGGTGGGCGCCGCCAGCAGATCGATGCGCGCATCGGACCAGCGTGCCCGCAATGCCGCGTACAACGGCAGCGAACACAGCATGTCGCCCAGATGATTGTGCTTGCGTATGACGAGAATGCGCTTCATGTCCGGCCTGCCGCCTGCTTGTTCCCGGCTGTTCCGAGGATGCAAACAATAAGATAGCGCTTTGACGGGAATCCTGAATCGCGGCGGCAATTACGGATACGCCGTATCCGATTTTTTCCCGAGGCGGGAACTCCGTTCCTCGCCACGCATGTTGTTGATCCTGTCGAAAGCAATTCCATACGCGCCCGCTCGACTCCGCTCGCCGGTCGCCTGTTTCGGGTAACGAAAATAACTAGAGTAAAAAAGTTCAGGCCTGACTTTTTCTCGCTGGTTCGTAGCTCTTCATCGAAAGGATACACCATGAGAAAATATATCGCACTGTGTTCCCTCATCGCTCTTCTCGCAGGAATACGGATTGACCCTCTCTCCGCCCAAAGCACCGCGCGCTTGCAGGTGATTCACAACGCCGCCGATCCGGCCGCCGCCGTGGTGGACATTTACGCCGGCAGTACGCTGCTGCTCGACGACTTCGCCTTCCGCGCGGCCACGCCCTTCATCGACGTGCCCGCCGGAGTGAACATCGATCTCGGCATCGCGCCCGCCACGAGCAGTTCGTCCAACGACGCGCTCGCCGTCATTCCCGTCACCTTCGACGCGGGCAAAACCTACATTGCCGTGGCCAATGGTGTGCTCGATCCTTCGGGCTTCGCCGCCAATCCCGACGCACGCTCCATTGCCTTCCAGTTGTTCAGCACCAACACGGGCCTCGAGTCCTCGCCCAACAGCGGTACCGTGGCGCTCGCGGCGCTGCACGGCGCCACCGACGCTCCCGCCGTGGACGTGATCGCACGCGGCGTGGCCACGCTGGTCAACAACGCCGCCTATGGCGATATGACGCCGTACTTCGAAGTGCCCGCCGCTTCGTATGTGCTCGACGTCACGCCTGCCGGGACGCCGTCCACCATCGTGGCCTCGTACGATGCCGAACTCTCCGGACTCGCCGGTGGTGCGGCCGTGGTTTTCGCCTCCGGATTTCTCAATCCCGCGGTCAATAAAAGCGGCGCGGCCTTTGGTCTCTTCGCCGCGCTGCCCAACGGCACCGTGGTGGAGTTGCCCCTGCACACGCCCGCCACCGCGAGGTTGCAGGTGATTCACAACGCCGCCGATCCGGCCGCCGCCGTGGTGGATATTTACGCCGGCAGCACGCTGCTGCTCGACGACTTCGCCTTCCGCGCGGCCACGCCCTTCATTGACGTGCCCGCCGGTGTGAACATCGATCTCGGCATCGCGCCCGCCACGAGCAGCTCGTCCAACGATGCGCTCGCCGTCATTCCCGTCACCTTCGACGCGGGCAAAACCTACATTGCCGTGGCCAATGGCGTACTCGATCCTTCGGGCTTCGCCGCCAATCCCGACGCGCGTTCGATTGCCTTCCAGTTGTTCAGCACCAACATGGGCCTCGAGTCCTCGCCCAACAGCGGTACCGTGGCGCTCGCGGCGCTGCACGGCGCCACCGACGCTCCCGCCGTGGACGTGATCGCACGCGGCGTGGCCACGTTGGTCAACAACGCCGCTTATGGCGATTTGACGCCGTACTTCGAAGTGCCCGCCGCTTCGTATGTGCTCGACGTCACGCCTGCCGGGACGCCGTCCACCATCGTGGCCTCGTACGATGCCGATCTCTCCGGACTCGCCGGTGGTGCGGCCGTGGTCTTTGCCTCCGGATTTCTCAATCCCGCGGTCAATAAAAGCGGCACGGCCTTTGGTCTCTTCGCCGCGCTGCCCAATGGCACCGTGGTGGAGTTGCCCCTGCACACGCCCGCCACCGCGCGCTTGCAGGTGATTCACAACGCCGCCGATCCGGCCGCCGCCGTGGTGGACATTTACGCCGGCAGCACGCTGCTGCTCGACGACTTCGCCTTCCGCGCTGCCACGCCCTTCATTGACGTGCCCGCCGGAGTGAACATCGATCTCGGCATCGCGCCCGCCACGAGCAGCTCGTCCAACGACGCGCTCGCCGTCATTCCCGTCACCTTCGACGCGGGCAAAACCTACATTGCCGTGGCCAATGGCGTACTCGATCCTTCGGGCTTCGCCGCCAATCCCGACGCACGCGCCATTGCCTTCCAATTGTTCAGCACCAACATGGGCCTCGAGTCCTCGCCCAACAGCGGCACCGTGGCGCTCGCGGCGCTGCACGGAGCCACCGACGCTCCCGCCGTGGATGTGATCGCACGCGGCGTGGCCACGTTGGTCAACAACGCCGCCTATGGCGATATGACGCCGTACTTCGAAGTGCCCGCCGCTTCGTATGTGCTCGACGTCACGCCGACGGGAGTTCCGGTTAATGTCGCCTCCTTCGATGCCGACCTCTCCGGACTCGCCGGTGGCGCGGCCGTGGTTTTTGCCTCCGGTTTTCTCAATCCGGTAGACAACAAGAACGGCGCGGCCTTCGGTCTCTTCGCCGCGCTGCCCAACGGCACCGTGGTGGAGCTGCCCCTGCACACGCCCGCCACCGCGCGCTTGCAGGTGATTCACAACGCCGCCGATCCGGCCGCGGCGACTGTGGACGTGTATGTGAACGGAGCACTCGCCATCGCGAATTTCGCCTTCCGCACGGCCACCCCGTTCCTCGAATTCGAGGCGGGCGTGGAGTTCGAGATCGGCATCGCTCCCGGCAACAGCTCTTCCGCTTCTGAAATCCTCGCGCGCTTCCCCATCACTCTCGGAGCCGGTGGACGCTATGTGGCCATTGCCAATGGCGTGCTGGATCCGTCCCGTTTCGCGGCCAATCCCGGCGGCGGCAACACGAGCTTCACACTGTACCTCACCGAGCAGCCGCAGGACGAGATCCCCACGACGGGAGTGGAACTTGCCGTGTTCCATGGCGCAACCGACGCTCCCATGGTGGACGTGGTCGCGCGTGGCGTGGGTACGCTGGTCGACGATCTGGATTACGGCGTGTTCACTCCATGGATCGAGGTCCCGACAGGTGACTACACGCTCGATATCACCCCCGCGTCCTGGAGCACCGTGGTGGCCAGCTTCCGTGCCGACCTCACGGCCTTGGGTGGCGCTTCGGCGGTGGTCTTCGCTTCGGGCTTCCTTGCACCCGACGGCAATCAGGGTGGAGCGGGCTTCGGCCTCTTTGCCGCGCTGGAAAGCGGGCAGGTCGTGCCGCTCGGCAGCGTGACAACAGTCGAACGCGTTGACGCCGCCGTCCCGACGCTGCAACTCAGCGCTTACCCGAATCCATCGCGCGGCAGCACCACGGTGAATTTCGCCCTGGACCGCCCGGCCAGCGCATTGGTCAAGGTGTACGATCTCGCCGGGCGCGAAGTACTCTCCGCGCTGCGCGGGGATTTCAACTCGGGTCAGTACAACGCGGTGATCAACACCTCCGCTCTGGCTCCCGGCTTGTACAATGTCGTGCTGTACACCTCCTCCGGTGTCACAGCCACCCCTCTCGCCGTGGTCAGGTAACCCACTCCTCCTCCATGACCATGGCACCACGCCCCCGCGTCCACACGCGGGGGCGTTTTGTTGTTACCTTTTCCTCCACGATATCTGCTTCGTAACCATCTCTCCTCGAATAGCTTTGAAACAGTCACATCGCAAGAACGTCGAGACGCTGAACATGTAAAGAATGCTCGACACCTGTCGACCAAAGTTTTCGCCAACAATGAGCTTGCGTTTCATTTCCGTACATGGTATGTTGCCGGGGTAAATGGGATACGACGGTGTGGTATTATATCGCGGCGGGGACGTGCGCAACGTTGTCGCTGTAGCGGGACGCACCTCCCGCGTCATCGTCGGTTCCGCCTAAGCCATTCTCTCCATCATGTTCGGAGGTTGCCATGCATGTGTACGTTCAAGGCAACGCCCCGCCGTGTCGGGTGTTGCCGCTGACCGCCATACTGCTCGCGCTTTACGCCGCGCCCTGGTTGGCCCGCGCGCAGGACGCACCGGGAGCGCAACTCGACCTGCCGCCCCACCGCGTTGAATTGTGGGAAACGGTGGTGCGGCAGGATCTCACGCATTTCGCCTGGTTCCCCATCGCTCTCGGCGATATCAACGACGACGGTTACGACGACTTCGCCATGGCGTCCAAAACCGACACCACCTACATCTTTCTCGGCGGCAATCCGCTCAATCATCAACATGCGTACATCGTGCGCGGCGGCAGCGCGGGTATCGTCGCG
>JAMIQH010000312.1:0-9110 GCA_035914695.1 Bacteroidota bacterium
CCTTGAGCAAAAGGGACGCGGCCGGGCGCTGAAGAAATCCTGGACCAGCTCCGACGCGGACATCGTGAGCTACATGGACGTCGACCTCTCCACCAATCTCGAATCCTTCCCGCCGATGGTGCATGCGCTGGCGCGGGAGGGCTACGACATAGGCACGGGCTCCCGCCTGATGAAGGGCGCGAACACCACGCGCAGTTTCAAGCGCGAGTTTATTTCGCGCAGCTACAACCTCATGGTGAAGGCCATGTTCTTCACGCGCTTCTCCGACGCGCAATGCGGCTTCAAAGCTGTCACGCGCGAGGTGGTGAATATCCTGCTGCCGCAAATAGAGGACAATGTGTGGTTTTTCGATTCCGAATTGCTGATCATCGGCGAGAAATGCGGCTATCGCATTTTTGATGTTCCGGTAAAGTGGATCGAGGATCTGGACACGCGTGTCAAGATTGTGAAAACCGCCATCGACGATATCAAGGGCTTGCTGCGCGTGCGCCGGAATTTCTGGGGCGGACGTTACGCCGCGCTCAAGCGGCGTCCCGGCGCGTAGCCGCCGATCACAGACGCCGCGGCGCGTTGCCACTCCCTCGCTCGTGGGGAATGATGCCGGCAGCGCTACGCGCGCGTGTTCACCTCCACTCTTTCACTCGTATCCATCATCATGCATTGGTACATCACCTGGGTTACGGAACAGCCGATGCTGTCGGCGGCGATTCAATTCGGTATATTCGGCACGCTGGGCGAGGTCATTTCGCACACGCTGCGCACGAAAAAACTCGGCCTTCCCAATTCCGCACTTGAAATGCTCGGGAAAATGCTGGCGTGGGCACTGCTCGGCATCATCATCAAATACGGCTTCACGATGATGAAAGGCGCCGTGCTCAACCTGCTCGAACACGGCCTGCTCCCCGCCTTCTGCGCCGAGGGATTCGGCTGGGCCTTCAGTGTGTCGGTCGTCACCAATGTGTTTTTCGGCCCGCAGATGATGTACTTCCATCGCGTGGAGGACAATCTCATACTCCGTCGCTGGTCCTTCGCGGGCATTGAAAAGGCGCTGAAAACCCTCGTGTGGTTCTGGATACCCGCGCATACCGTCACCTTCCTTCTTCCGGTTGAATATCAGATCGGTCTGGCCGCAGCGTGGAGCATCGCACTCGGTATCATACTCGGCTTGAGTGTGAAGCCCGCGGCGTAGCTTCCTGACGCACCCACACACTATTGTCGCGGCACGCCCGACGTTTCATCGCGCCGGGCGTTTCCTTTTTCCGCC
The DNA here is from genome assembly GCA_035914695.1 of Bacteroidota bacterium. Lineage (GTDB taxonomy): Bacteria > Bacteroidota > Ignavibacteria > SZUA-365 > SZUA-365 > JAOSJT01. The sequence goes on from JAMIQH010000312.1 coordinate 1,265, forward strand.
CTTGTCTGTCCGATTTCCCTTGCCTTCGCGTCGTGAAATTCGCATCTTTGTAAAGATGCGTGAAAAACGCAATTCCGAATTGAAGGTAGAGAATGCGCGACGACAGCAGACATGGTACGGGGGACATTGCAGCGATGCTTCGCCGTCTGCGGAAACCCTCGCACGGCTGCACCACGCGTTCGCGGAAAATCCTGCAATTCAAGCATTACTGCACAGACGCCCCCATTTGACGCCCCCCTCCGCCGCACCGTCCGGTGACCGCAGCGTTCATCTTTTGTTGTCCTTCCCTCAATTCACATAATTCGGGCACGTCGTGCCCTAAAGGAGTATCCCTGTGAGAGCGACCGATTTCCTGACCGTACGCGACATGAGCCAGGAAGAAATTCTGGCGACCTTCGATCTGGCTCTGGACATGAAAGCCGACCGTATGAAATACGCCGACGCCCTGAAGGGCCAGGCCCTCGCCATGATTTTTGAAAAACCCTCGCTTCGTACGCGCACGACCTTCGACATCGGCATTCAGCAGCTCGGCGGCTTTTCCCTGTACCTTTCTCCCGCCGAAATCAATCTCGGAAAGCGTGAATCCGTGTACGATGTGGCGAAGAATCTCGAGCGCATGGTGCAAGGCATCATGATTCGCACCTTCGCGCATCAAATCGTGATCGATATGGCCAAGCACGCTTCCATTCCCATCATCAACGGCCTCACCGACTACTCGCATCCCTGCCAGGCGATGGCGGATTACCTGACAGTCAAGGAAGTGAAAGGCGAGCTGAAAGGTCTCAAGCTCTGCTACGTGGGCGATGGCAACAACGTGGCGCACAGTCTCATGTTCGCCGGCGCCCGCCTCGGCGTGGACGTCACCGTGGCCTGCCCGGCCGGCTACGAGCCCAATCTCATCGCCTTCCAGGCTGCCACCGAGGATGCCAAGCTCACCGGTGCCACCATCTCCGTGGTGCACGATCCCGCCGAGGGCGTGAAGAATGCCGACGTGGTGTACACCGACGTGTGGGCATCCATGGGACAGGAAGCCGAAGCCGCCGAACGCCGCCGCATTTTCCTGCCCTTCCAGGTCAATGAGGATCTCATGGCCAAGGCGAAAAAGGACGCCATGTTCATGCACTGCCTCCCCGCGCATCGCGGCGACGAAGTGACGGACGGCGTGATCGACGCTCCGTACTCGGTGGTCTTCCAGGAGGCCGAAAACCGCCTCCATGCGCAGAAGGCCATCATGTATCAGTTGATGAAGAAATAAGAGGTGCGCATGTCCCGTACAGCGCTCATCGCCATTGGCGGGAACTCCCTGATCCGCGCGGGTGAACGCGGCACGATCGAGGAACAGCTCGCGAACGCCCATGCCACGGCGCGCAGTCTCGCGCTGATGGTGCATCGCGGCTGGCGCATCGTTATCACGCACGGCAACGGCCCTCAGGTGGGGGCCGCCTTGCTGCGCTCCGAACGCGCCGGCGGTGAAGTGTACACGCACCCGCTCGACGTGTGCGTGGCAACCACGCAAAGCGAAATCGGCTACCTGCTGCAACGCGCCATGGAGTACGAACTGCGCCAGCTCGGCCTCACCACACCGGTGCTCACCGTGCTGACACAGGTGCGCGTGGATGCGGACGATCCCGCGTTCTCGAATCCCACCAAACCCATCGGCCCGTTCTATTCGAAGAAAGAGGCCGAAGCCAAACAACGCGCTTTGGGCTGGGATATCGTCGAGGATTCCTCCCGCGGCTACCGCCGCGTGGTGCCCTCGCCCGAACCCCGGGAAGTGTTCGAGCAGCATATCATCAAAACCTTGCTCGACCAGGGCATGATCGTCATCGCCTGCGGCGGCGGCGGCATTCCCGTGATCGAGAAGGAGCAGCACGAGGTCGTGGGCTCCGAAGCGGTGATCGACAAAGACCGCGCATCGGCCCTGCTCGCAGCGGGTCTGGGCGTGGATCTCTTCATCATCAGTACCGACGCGCGCCAGGTGTACGTGGATTTCAAAAAACCCACGCAGCGCGGTCTCGACACGGTTACGGCCGACGACTTGCAGAAGCTCTACGACGAAGGACAGTTCCCTCCGGGAAGCATGGGTCCGAAAGTGGAGTCGGCTCTCCGCTTCATCCGCGGCGGCGGCGAACACGTCATCATCACCTCGTACGAACATCTCGCCGCGGCGCTCGATGGCAACGACGGCACGCATATCGTGCATTAGCATTCACGGCGACAGAAAGGAATGAACATGAAACTCCGCCATCTCGTCGAATCACAGCAATTCACCGTGCCGTTGCTGATGGATCTCTTCGAACGCACCCGCCAGATGGAACGCGTCCTTGCACGTGGCGGCACGCGCGATTATGAGCGCTTCATCATGGGCACGCTGTTCTACAAGCCCTCCACGCGCACGCGCTTCTCCTTCGAGTCGGCCATGTACCGCCTCGGCGGTCGCGTGCTGTCGACCGAGCATGCGCAGGAATTTTCCTCCGAAATCGAAGGCGAAAAAATCGAGGATACCATCCGCATCATCGGCAATTACTGCGATGTGATCGTCCTCCGTCACCACGAGGAAGGCGGCGCATGGCGCGCCGCGTCCGTGTCGGACGTGCCCGTGATCAATGCGGGCGACGGCACCGGCGGACAGCATCCCACGCAGGCGCTGCTCGACCTCTACACGATTTACGACGAGTGCAAAACGCTCGACGGCCTCTCCGTGGCGCTTATCGGCGCCTTGGATCACGGACGCACAGCGCGCTCGCTCGCCTATTTGCTGGGAAAATTCGAACGCATCAAGCTGTATTTCATCGCACCCGATGAAATGCAAATCGGACGCGATATTCTCGATTATCTCGACAAGCACGAAGTGTCGTACGAACTCACCTCCAATTCGGCCGGCATTCTGCCGCATGTGGATGTGGTGTATCAGACGCGCATCGATCGCACGCGCCTGCAGCAGCGGGACATCGATCTCTCGCCCTACAATATCGACAGCTCGGTGCTGCGCAGCATGAAGTCCAACGCCATCATCATGCACCCGCTGCCACGCTCGGTCGAAATCGACCACGCGGTGGACGACGATCCCCGCGCGGCGTACTTTCGGCAGACGCGCAACGGACTCACCGTACGCATGGCCTTGCTCACCATGCTTCTGGACAATGAATGAGCCCTCGGGCGCCTCACCGGCATCGCACAGACATTTTTCTCAAATGAAACGGAATAGAATATGAACACTCAGGAATTCATCGCAATCGAGGAACAATACGGCGCGCACAACTACCACCCGCTGGATGTGGTGGTGGCGGATGCGAAAGGCGCCTGGGTCACGGACGTCGAAGGCAAACGCTTTCTCGACTGTCTCGCGGCCTACTCCGCCGTGAATCAAGGCCACTGCCATCCCCGCATCATGGAGGCCTTTGTCGAGCAGGCCAAGCGCGTGACGCTCACCAGCCGCGCCTTCCGCAACAACCAATTGCCGCTGCTCTACAAGAAGCTGCACGACATGACCGGCTATGAAATGTCGCTGCCCATGAACTCCGGCGCCGAAGCGGTGGAAACCGCCATCAAAACCGCGCGCCGCTGGGCCTACGACGTGAAAGGCCTCCCCGAGAACAGCGCCGAGATCATCGTGGCTTCGGGCAATTTCCACGGCCGCACCACCACCATCGTGGGCTTCTCCGACGATCCCTCCTCGTTCAAGGGTTTCGGTCCGTACTGCACGCAGGCCTTCCCCATGCACGAATACGGCAATCTCGAGGATCTGAAGTCCAAGATCACGCCGAACACGGCCGCGATCATGGTCGAGCCCATTCAAGGCGAAGGCGGCATCGTCATCCCGCCCGATGGTTACCTGAAGGGCATCGAGCAGCTCTGCCGCGAGCACAACTTGTTGTTCATCTGCGATGAGATTCAAGCGGGCCTCGGTCGCAGCGGAAAGTTGTTCGCGCATTACTACGAAGGCGTCCGTCCCGACATCGTCATCATCGGCAAGGCGCTGTCCGGCGGCTTCTATCCCGTCTCGGCCATTCTGGCCGACAAGGCCGTGCTGGGCGTGATCAAGCCCGGCGAGCACGGCTCCACCTTCGGCGGCAATCCCCTCGCCGCCGCTGTTGCGGTGCGCGCACTCGAAGTGATCGAAGAAGAAAAGCTCATCGAGCGCTCGGCCGAACTCGGCGCTTATTTCGCCGACCGCCTGCGGGCCATCGACTCGCCGCATATCGTCAAGGTGCGCGCCCGCGGTCTCTGGATCGGCCTCGTACTCGACGTCAAGGCGCGTCCGTACTGCGAAGCACTCATGCGCGAAGGTATTCTCTGCAAGGAAACGCATGTGAATATCATCCGCTTCGCCCCGCCGCTCGTCATCACCAAGGACGAAATCGACTGGGCCATCGAGCGCATTGAAAACGTTTTGAAAACTGTGTAATACATCGACCTCAATTTCCACGATCCATTGGAGAATTGCATGGCAGCCAGCAACACTCGCATCAACACTATCATCGTCGGCGCGGCCGGCCGTGATTTCCACAACTTCAACATGGTGTACCGCGACAACGAACTGTACAACGTCGTGGCCTTCACCGCCGCACAAATTCCGGATATCGCAGGACGTAAATACCCGGCCTCGCTGGCGGGCAAGCTGTATCCCAAAGGCATCCCCATTCACGCCGAGAGCGATCTCGAAGCGATGATCAAGAAGCACAATGTGCAGGAAGTCGTCTTCGCCTACAGCGATGTGACGTACGAGCACGTGATGAGCATCGGTTCGCGCGTCACCGCCGCCGGTGCGCATTTCAAAATCCTCAGCGCCAAGGACACGATGATCAGCAGCTCCAAGCCGGTGATCTCGATCTGCGCCGTGCGCACGGGCAGCGGCAAAAGCCAGACCACGCGCAAAGTGGCCAATATCCTGCAGGCCATGGGCCTCAAGGTTGCGGCCATCCGCCACCCGATGCCCTACGGCGATCTCGCCAAGCAGAAGGTTCAGCGCTTCGGCTCCATCGCCGATTTGAAAAAACACAACTGCACCATCGAGGAAATGGAAGAGTACGAGCCGCATATCGTGAATGGCACGATCATTTATGCGGGCGTGGACTACGCCGCCATTCTCGAGCAGGCCGAGAAGGAAGCCGATGTGATTCTGTGGGACGGCGGCAACAACGACATGCCGTTCTACAAGCCCGATCTCAACATCGTCGTGGCCGATCCGCTGCGCGTGGGCAACGAACTCAGCTACTATCCTTCCGAGGCCAACCTGCGCATGGCCGATGTGGTGATCATTAACAAAATCGACAGCGCCGACCCGGGCGAAGTGCAGGAACTGCGCCAGAACATCCGCAGCGTCAATCCGAAAGCGCGCATCGTGGAAGCGGCCTCTCCGCTCATCGTCGAGCGCGGCGAACAAATCATGGGCAAGCGCGTGCTGGTCGTGGAAGACGGCCCGACGCTCACCCACGGCGAAATGGATTTCGGCGCCGGCACCGTGGCCGCGTTGAAATATGGCGCCGCCGAACTCATCGATCCGCGCCAGTGGGCCGTCGGCAAGATCAAGGAAACCTTCGAGATCTATCCCGAAATCGGCACGCTGCTTCCGGCCATGGGCTATGGCGACAAGCAGATCAAGGATCTCACCACCACCATCGACAAGGTTCCTTGCGACCTCGTCATCGTCGGCACTCCCATCGATCTCAAGCGCGTGGCCAAGTTCAAGAAGCCGGCCGTGCGCGTGCAGTACGAGCTGCAGGAAATCGGCGAGCCCAGTCTCACCACCATCCTCGCGGAATTCTCGCAGAAACTCTGATCGATCCCTCTGTGAAAAAAGCCACTCCCCGCGGGGAGTGGCTTTTTTTTACTAAAAAATCCATTGAAAAGTCAAGCGCCGATACGTGCGCGCAACCACGCATACCACTGCTCCATGCCCTCACCCGAGCGCACCGACAACTCGATGAATTCAAGATGGTGATTCACCTGTAGCGCATAAGCGCGCGCCTTCGCCACATCGAAATCGAGATACGGCAGCAAATCGATCTTGTTGATGATGCACAACTGTGACGAACGAAACATGTTCGGATATTTCAGCGGTTTGTCCTCGCCTTCCGTCACACTCATCACCACCACGCGATGCTGCTCGCCAAGATCGAACAGCGAGGGACAGACGAGATTGCCCACGTTTTCGATTAACATCAAGGAGCGCTCGACCGGATTCAGCGCATGCAACGCGCGATGCACCATGTCGGCATCGAGATGACAGCCGTTGCCGGTGTTCACTTGCACCACAGGCGCGCCCGCCTGCTGTATGCGGTTCGCGTCGTTCATGGTCTGCTGATCGCCTTCGATCACCGCCATGGGAACGCTGTCCTTCATCTCACGAATGGTCCGCTCAAGCAAGCTGGTTTTCCCCGAGCCGGGAGAGGAGACGAGATTCAGCGCCACAATACCCTTGGCTTCAAAATACCCGCGGTTGCGCTCGGCGCGGAGGTTGTTCTTCTGAAGAATGTCCGTCTCCACCGCTATCGTGCGGGACGAGCCGTGCGCATGCTCGTGCGCGTCGCCATGCGTGTGGCTGTGCGCATGCCCTGCATCGTGATCGTGCGCGTGATCCGCTCCATGCGCGTGCGAGTGCGGATGGGTGTGATCGTGCGCATGGCTGTGTTCGTGGGCAACGCCGTCGGCATGCGTGTGCTCATGGGCGTGGGTATGCTCGTGGGAGTGGGCGTGGGAACCGTCGGCCAGACGGATGGTCACCGCGTCATCGGGCTGAGTGCATCCACAGGTATCGCACATGATATCGCTCCTTCAAATCATTCTTCGACGTGTAGGGAAAGCACGCGGAGTTCCTCTCCACGCAAAATATCGGCGCGTGTATCCGCGCATTCGGGACACGGGGTAAAAGCATCCTCCACCGCGAAGCAATGCCCGCAGTTCGAGCACCGTGCCTCTCCGGCGACATGGGTAATGCGCACCTCCGCACCGTCGAGCACGGAGTTGCGAAACACCACCTCCATCGCGAAGGTCAGCGCGTCCACTTCTATACCCGACAGGGCTCCGATTTCGAGATCAATGGCGCGGAACGACCGCAACTGCTCGCGCGAGGCGTAATCCTCCGCGATGTCACGGATACTCTCCGCAATGGAAATTTCGTGCATCGTGCCACCGTGAGTGAAACATGCGAAGGCATACCGCGCTTCGACTGAAGTCAATGTAGGCAAACAGCCGGAAAAAGCGAACCCGCCCCGCGACGGTCCGGCCAACGACGTAGCCCCGCAGCAATACAAACTTCCAGCGTCCGAATTCCGAAATCGCCTGTCACTACACACGCTGTCCCCAACGGCAATCTCCGTACATTTGTGAATGGACGGGAAGCAACTCAGCAGCACACGGAATGTTCACCTCGCCTTGCTCTTCGTGCAAGTGACCTTCGGCGGGTTCAACGTTGTTGGGAAAATCGCACTCGCGGCCATGCCGCCTCTGGCTGTTGCTTCACTGCGTGTCCTGTTTGCCGGGCCGTTGCTGCTGGGACTTTCCCTGCTACGCCATCGCGCCATGCCGCCGCTTCGGGAAATGCCGCGACTCGCCCTGCTGGGATTTTTCGGTGTGTTCATCAATCAGGTGCTGTTCATCATCGGCTTGAGTTACACCACGGCCATCAACTCGGCCATTCTCATGCCGTCGATACCTGTGTTCACCGCGGCAGTGGCCATCACCCTGCGCGTCGAGCGCCCCACCTGGGCGAAGTCACTGGGCATCGCCCTCGCCGTTCTCGGTGCGCTGGTGCTGCTGGATATCACCAACTTCTCCTTCTCCGGCGATGTGGCGCTGGGCAATGTGCTGATACTGCTGAATTGCCTGAGTTACTCGCTCTTTC
>JAMIQH010000313.1:0-6778 GCA_035914695.1 Bacteroidota bacterium
GAAGATGCCGAGGTAGGGCGATTGCGTATAGCCCAGCACATCCATCAGGAAGAAAATCAGGATGCTGCCCAGCGTCACCAGCGCGATGCCCGCGCCGATCATGCTGATGGGATTGTACACGGACTCGGGAAGTTTTCTCATGGGCGCTCCTCAGTGTGGTGCATGGAAAGTACGACCGCACATGCAATGTTTCAAGACTTCACGACTCCGGTTATCGTTTATCGTCCAACCGGCGTGGCGACGCCCTTCCACAGCGGCGGTAATCGTGTGCATCGTATTGACAACAGTCCGGGAGTTTCGTAGAATGCGCGCGTGCGGTACATACCCTCGAAGACCTTCGCCATTATTTCCGGCGGACAGACCGGCGCCGATCGCGGCGCGCTGGACGCCGCCCTGCATGCGGGCATCGCCCTCGGCGGTTGGTGTCCGCAGGGCCGGCTTGCCGAGGATGGCGTGATTCCCGAGAGGTATCCACTGCGCGAGACCTCGCGCGCGAACTACGAGCAGCGCACCGAGCGCAACGTGCAGGAAGCCGATGCCACGCTGATCGTGGTGTTCGATCAGGCGCTTCGTGGTGGCACCGCGCTCACGCGCGAACTCGCCCGGCGGCACGGAAAGCCGTGCTTGATTGTGCTCGCTACCGCCACGCCAGCCGAGGATATCGTTGCGTGGCTTCGAACGCATCGTGTGCGCACGCTCAATGTCGCAGGCCCGCGCGAAAGCAACGCTCCGGGCATCGGTGAGGCGACACGCACGCTGTTGCTCGCTGTGCTTCACATCCTGTCAACCCCATCAGTTCAGGAGGATGCGAAATGAAATCCGTACTCTCCATCGTCGCACTCGCCGCCACCGTCGCCTTCGGCTGCGCGGGAAGCGAACGCATTGATCACGCCGAGCAATCGCTGCGGGCGCGCAAGGCGGCCGAAGCGCTTACCGGACGACTTCTCGGCGAATTAACACAGGCCATGAAAAACGGTGGCCCCTCCGCCGCGGTGCGCTATTGCGCTCGCAATGCGCAAAAGGTAACCTCCACTGTCGGTGTTGAACATCGCCTCGCCATTCGTCGCGTAACCGACCGCCCACGCAACGCCACCGATGCGCCCGATGCCTGGGAACGCGATGTGCTGGATGATCTCGACATGCGCGCACGCGCGGGCACACTCACGGCCGATGCGGTGCATGAGGAAGTGCGCGAAGTGGACGGACGACTGGTACTGCGTGTGATGAAGCCCATCATCGTCCGCCAGCCCTGCCTGGCCTGCCATGGCACCGAACGCGACATCGCACCCGATGTGGCGCGTATCATTCGCGAAGAGTACCCGGATGACAGCGCCACCGGATATGTCGTGGGGGATTTTCGCGGGGCTATAAGCGTGCTGGTGCCCCTCGAGAATTGAGCGCGTCAGAAGCTGAAGGTGAAGCCCAGCGTGGATTGGAACTGCGTGGCACCGTAATCGCCGAATCCTTTCAGCACGCGCGCGGTGTAGTCGATGCTGCCGTGATCGTAGACCAACAATTGCACATTGCCTCCCACCAGCACCGTGGGCACGATCTGAGCTTCGAACAGACCGAGCACATCCAATGCCGGATCGAGTTGGGCTGTGAGATACTGTATTCCACCACCCAGCAGAAGCTGTATGCGTGCCACCGGCCCGATGCCCAGCACCGCGTTGACACCGTAGCCGTGCACACGCTCCACGGCGTCGACAAGCCCCGGCTCGTCGGGGAAACGCACGCTTTCCTTGTCCATGGTCCAACGCTTGCCGATGCGGTTGTAGTACACATCCAGACCGGCCCAGATCGGGACGAAGCTGGTATCCAGTCGGTACATCCCTTGCAGACCGATCAGCACGCCGCCCCAGGAGGTTTCGTTCGTGTGATCGAACATGTCCTGCATGATGTCCGTGGGCTCCGTCATGCCGTTGTACCCAGCGTACAAGGTCGCATTCACCGGCACGCTCTCCTTTTTCGTGCGCCGTAGCTGGAAACGGCTCTGCGCTGCGGCTTCGGTGACGAGAAATGCGGCGAACACGAGTAAAAAAAGTGAGATACGAGAAATTCGCATGGCATGCACGGTATGGTGGTGAGAGGAATGCGTCAGCTTCATTCGAATAATTTCCACCTTGCATCGTTGAAAACCAACTCCCGGGCAGGGGAAAAGTGCGTACCGGACCATTCCTTTCCCGACGACACGAGTTTCGATCCCGAAAGGAGGGGCGGTGCTCTTTTCCCTCCCATGGGCAATGCGTACATTGCCGTATGGACACGAAGGACACGAAATTGAGCATCGGAATCGACGGCGTGGACTGCAAGCACTTCAACGGCTACAAACCATGCTTCCCGGGAGTGTATTGCGGCGATGCTTGTCAGCGGCGCGAGCCAATGGGCACGCGCATTCTCATCATCAACCTCGACGCCATGGGTGATGTGCTGATGAGCACGGCGCAACTCGCGGGAATAAAACGCGCCCACCCCGTCAGTCAGGTGCACTGGATCACTCTCGGCAACGCGGCGGCGCTGCTCGCGCACAATCCCTTCATCGATCGCGTGCATCGCTGGAACGACGAGACTCGCATGATCCTGCGCGAACAGCATTTCGATCTCGTGCTCAACGCGGATAAATCCGCCGAGGCCTGCGCTTTCGCCGCATCACTGCGTTGCAGCGAATTGCGCGGCTTCACGCTGTCCCGGCGGGGTCAGATCGTCCCGGCCAATCCCGAGGCCGCATACAATTTCCACATGGGGATCGATGATGATCTGAAATTCCGCGTCAACCAACGCAGCGGACAGGACATTCTCGCCGAGACCTGGAAATTGCCCTACGAGCGCGATCCCTACGTGCTGGAACTCGACGCCGACGAGCACGCCTTCATCGAAGGACTGCGCAGGGAATGGCGGCTGGAAGGATCGGTGGTGGTCGGTTTCAACACTGGTTGTTCCGAGCTTTTTCCCAACAAGAAAATGACCGTGGAGCAACACGTCGAGATCATCTCGCAACTTGGCGATGACACCGGACTCGTCATTCTGCTTCTGGGCGGGCCCGAGGACAGCGAGCGCAACGCGCGTATCCTCGCTTTGCTCGAAACGCGCGGATGCCGCGCGCGTGTCATTTCCACGCCCACCACCGAAGGACTGCGGCGCGGCATCGCCTACGAAGCACTGGCCGACATCGTGGTCACAGGCGACAGCTTCGGCATGCATCTGGCCATCGCGCTGCGCAAATACGTTGTCGCCTGGTTCGGTCTGAGTTGCTGGACGGAAATCGATCTCTACGACCGTGGCGTGAAATTCTGGCCGAACGATCTGGCGTGCTCCCCATGCTGGAAGCGTGTCTGCCCCCACAATCTTGAATGCATCGCTGGCATCGACCTTGCCGGCATTACGGAAGCCGTGCGCGCGCGGGTTGCGGAGCTGCGCGGCGCGGCACACACGGTACTATCGGAGAAAACAGCATGAAACAGCGCATTCTGCCATTCCTCCTGCTCGGCGCATTGTGCGCGGCATGTTCTTCCGAACCCGATATCACGGGCCTGTGGCGCAACGGCGACGGCAGCGAGGTGCGCTTCTTCGCCAAGGACAGCGCCGCGCTGGGGCAACAGGGTTTCGGCGACGTCCTTGGCTGCGCAGTGGACTACGCCGGTGACACGGTTATCGTCATCGAACCGGTCGATCCCGCCAGCCAGAGCAAACGCAGCTATCGCTTCCTGCTCAGCGGCGATACGCTGCATCTCCGCGAAATCGCCACCGACGCCCCCGGCACGCATTACGTCGAACCCATCGACCAACTGGCACGCCGCGCCGGCAAGTCGCTGGAAAAATTGGCGTTCATCCGTGTGGAGGAAAAGAAGTGAAAACACTGCCCGCTGCGACTCCGCTGATCGCACCCTCGCTGCTCTCCAGCGATTTTTCCCGCCTCGCCGAGGAAATCGCCGCGGTGGAGCAGGCCGGCGCCGACATCCTGCATGTCGACGTCATGGATGGACGCTTCGTACCCAATATCACCATCGGTCCGCTGGTGGTCGAGGCCATGCACCGCCACGCGCGCACACCGTTGGATGTGCATCTGATGATCGTCGAACCCGACAACTATCTCCGGGATTTCGCGGAAGCCGGCGCATCCATGCTCACCGTGCACTGGGAGGCATGTCCGCATCTGCATCGCACCGTGCAGCGCATACACGATTGCGGCGTGAGCGCCGGAGTGAGCATCAATCCGGCCACACCGGTGTCGTTGCTGAAAGACATTCTCGGCGACATCGAACTTGTGCTGATCATGTCCGTGAATCCCGGCTTCGGCGGACAGTCCTTTATTCCGCAGGCGCTGGAGAAAATCAACGAATTGCGTCTGCTGGCCGATGAACGCGGCTTGAGCGACCTTCGTATCGAGGTGGATGGCGGTGTGACCACGGCCAACGCCGAAGCGCTGTGCGCGGCGGGCGCCGATGCGCTCGTGTCGGGTTCGGCGGTGTTTCGCTCCGGTGATTACGCGGGCTACATCGCGGAACTCCGCGCCCGAGCACAAGCCGGGCTTCGTCGCTGACGCACGCGACGTCGCGCATTTTTCCCACGCATGACAACGGGAGACCATGCGGATGATCTCATCCTTGCCATATCGCACACCGTACCACCTTGCGCACCCGGCGGTCTCGCAGGTCCGTGAATCGCGCCGTCGCGCGCCGCGTCCGCCAGAAACACACGTCGAAGCCCTGTGGCTCGCACGCGCGCATCCAGAGCGCGTGTTTCGAACGCTCGGCGGCGAGAGCGTGCGCGTGCTGCGCCAGGGCGAGCGCAACCGCCACGAGGGCCCGGATTACCTGCACGCGCTCGTGGTGCGCGACGGGGTGTTGTGCCGCGGCAGCATCGAGCTTCATGTCGAAGCCGAGGACTGGTGGCGCCATGGCCACGCCTCCGATGCGCGCTATCGCGGTGTGGTGCTGCACGTGGCCCTGTATCCTCCACGACGCGGCGTGGAGTTGCCACCCACCGTGGTGCTGCGGGATCAGCTCGACGCGCCGTTGCGCGAGGCCTGGGCGGAAGTGCTGAAGAATCCCGCGCGGATGAAATGCCCGATTGGCGACATGGAGGGTCTCGCCGAGACGCGCGACGCCATGCTTTCCCTGCTCGCGCGTGAACGATTCGATAGGAAAATCGCCCGTCTCCGCCTGCGCTACGACGAGCTTCGCACGGCGCTGGCTTCCTTCGAGGCCTTCACGCAATGCGCATGGGAGTTGCTCGCACGCGCGGCGGGTTATGGGGGAAATGAGCAGCGCATGGAGGAACTGGCGCGGGCCTTGCCGTTGCGCTCCATGCGTCCGCTGGATGCGACGAGCCGTCTCCGCCTGGCGCAGCGCGCCTGCGAACCCCACACCGACACTTGGGATGCGCGCGAGCATTGGCGCGTTGCCGCGGTGCGGCCGGGTAATCGCGCGCTGCCGCGTCTGCGCTGGTTGATCGGTATCACCGATCGTCTCTGCGATGCCGCGTGGTGGCGAGAGCTGCGCAGCGCCTTGCTGCCGGATTACGATGCGACGGCGCTCCGTCGTTTGCTGGACGTGCGCGAAAGCGCCCTGTCGCCGGGTCCGATGCGTGTGGTGGAAATCGCGGTGAACGTGTTCGCGCCCCTGCTCGCCCTTGCCGGGCAGGAGCGGCGCGACGCGGGCATGGTACGGGACGCCCACCTTTTGTATGTTGGTATCCATCCCGCTCCGCCCAATCGCATCACGCATGCGCTGGAAACGGTGCTCGACCTGGCGGGGCCGCATGACAGCGGCACCCAGCAGGGAATGGTTGAACTTCATTCGGAATACTGCGCACAATCCCGATGTGGCGATTGCCTCTTGAACGCGGAATATCTCCGGCGCGTATCGCGACGGCCCTGATCGTTGTGTCGGGACTGCTCCTGGCGCGACCGGCGCATGCCGAGCGTGTCACCGGACTTATGGTGTACCACACATCGGGGCAGACCTATCTCACCTGGCGAGTGGCGGGAAAGGACGTCCAGCACTACACTGTATATCGTTCACGTTCCTCCTTGCGTACCGCGCTGGCGTTGGGCAAAGCCGAGCAATTGTTCACCGTGCGGCCGGGCGCAAGTATCGATCGCCGCATGTCCGCCATTCTCGGTTATACGGCGTACCATCGCTTTCCCGGTCCGGCGGGGCAGTTGGGACCCGGCGTGGAGTGCTTTGTGGTCACCACGGCACAGAGCGGATCGTGGTTCTACGCCGTGACCGCCACCACCCGCAGGGGAGAGGAGCGCGTGGTTCGCCCCGGGGGCAATGCCACCGCCTCCGCGGTGCGCGAGCGGGCCGCCATGCCGCGTCCCATACGCTGGGCTCAAGTGCAGTACGAAGGCCGGCAAGTCGAAGTGTTCACCCACTGGGCATCCAATGTGGATGCTCCCGGCTATCCCGCCATGGTGAATGTGCCGAGCTATCCCTTTCATTTCGCGGTGCGCAAGCGGGGCCGCTCCGGAGCGCACCCCTTGCTCGTGCGCCTGCACGGACGCGGCGATCACTTCCTCGGCAATCTCAATGGCACCGGCCACCCGCAGGAGTATGTGCTCGCTCTCGATGACGAACTGCCGGGTCTGACGCGCAGCACGTTCTGGTTCGGCTACAATCTCGGTGTGGACATCCATGGCGCTGTGACACCCGCACCGTCGGGGGGCGTGGTATTGGACTACACGCAGCGGCGCGTGCTGTGGACCGTCGAGTGGGCCTTGCGCTCGCTGCCGCTGGATCCGTCGCGTGTGTATGTGAGCGGCACGTCCATGGGT
>JAMIQH010000314.1:0-7864 GCA_035914695.1 Bacteroidota bacterium
GCACGCCAGGGCCCATGGTGCTGCTCAGCGTGACGCCCTTGATGTACACGCCTTTCGCGGCGGAGGGCTTCATGCGATTCAGCGTGGAAATGAAGGCCTGGATATTCTCCACCAATTTTTCCTCGGTGAAATTGGCCTTGCCGATCATGGCGTGCACGATACCGGCCTTGTCGACGCGGAAGGAAATCTTGCCGCCCTTCACGTCCTGCACGGCCTGCCCCACTTCGAGCGTCACGGTGCCGGATTTCGGATTGGGCATCAGGCCGCGGGGACCGAGCACCTTGCCGAGTTTACCGACTTCGCCCATCACATCGGGGGTGGCGATGATCACATCGATATCGGCCCAGCCCTCTTTGATTTTCTCGAGGTAATCCTCGAAGCCCACATGCTCGGCGCCGGCGTCGCGCGCTTCCTGCTCTTTCGCGCCCTTGGTGAGCACGAGCACGCGCACTTCCTTGCCAATGCCGTTGGGCAGCGAGGCGGTACCGCGAATCATCTGATCGGATTTCTTGGGGTCGACACCCAGGCGCACGGCAATGTCCACCGACTCGTTGAACTTCGCCTTCGCCGTCTGCTTGACCAGCGCGACGCCCTCGGCGAGGGTGTATTCCTTGTGCTTTTCCACGAGACTCGTGGTGTCTTTCATGCGTTTCGTCAGTTTCATTGCGCTACCTTATTCCTCGACAGTAAAACCCATGCTGCGCGCGGTACCGGCGACCATGGACATGGCGGCCTCGACCGTGTGCGCGTTGAGATCCGGCATTTTCGTTTCGGCGATCTCGCGAACCTGCTCCATCGTGACCTTGGCCACTTTGTTGCGATGCGGCTCGGCCGAACCCTTTTCGTGTTTCGCGGCTTTTTTCAACAACACCGCCGCGGGCGGTGTTTTCGTGATGAAGGTGAAGGACTTGTCGCCATACACGGTGATGACGACCGGGATGATGAGTCCCATCTTGTCCTGCGTGCGCGCATTGAACTGCTTGCAGAACTCCATGATATTGACGCCCTTCTGACCGAGCGCCGGACCGACCGGGGGTGCCGGATTGGCTTGACCCGCGGGGATCTGGAGTTTGATATACCCCGTGATTTTCTTTGCCATGATGAATCGCCTGTATACTGACTATTACGTATCGAATTCCACCTGACTGAAGTCAAGCTCCACAGGGGTCTTGCGGCCGAAAATCGACACCATGACCTTGAGCTTGCTTTTTTCCTGATTGACTTCCTGCACGAACCCGCTGAACGTATTGAACGGACCGTCGATCACCCGCACAGGATCGCCCACGCGGAAGCGCACTTCGGGCACCTCGGTGTCGCGACGCTCTTCCATGCGGCCAAGAATGCGGTTCACCTCTTCCTCGCGCAGCGGTTCGGGCTGCCCCTTCGGGCCCACGAAAGAAATAACCGATGGCGTGTTGAGGATGAGGTGCTTGGTGTCCTTGTCCAGCGTGCAATGGATCAGCACGTAGCCGGGGAAGAAATTGCGCGTCTTGGTGCGCTTCTTTCCGCCGCGAATCTCGTACACCTTTTCCGTGGGTACGACGACGTCCGTGATGCGTTCTTCCATGTGCATCTCGGCGTCGGCCTGCTTGACCTCGTTTTCGATGTACTGCTTGACCTTGTTCTCATGGCCGGAATACGTGCGAATCGTATACCAGCGGAGATGGTCGACCTGCTCTTTTGCTGTTTCCGTTGTCACAAGCGTAGTGTTCCTTGCTGTCAGCTGCCCAACAGCAATTCCATTGCCTTGGTGAACACGGAATCAACCAGAAACACGAAGGCGCTCAGTATCAGCGTCGAAACGAGCACGATCACCGTCGATTCCTTCAACTCGTCTTTCGTCGGCCACGTCACCTTGCGCATTTCCTTGGTGACACCGTTGAAAAACTCCAGAATTTTTTCCTTCATGATGCTGCCGACGCTGTTGCGTGAAATGTTGCACGAGAGGAGGGACTCGAACCCCCAACCTGCGGTTTTGGAGACCGCTGCTCTACCAATTAAGCTACTCTCGTACGCTGAATTATTTGGTTTCTTTGAAAATCACATGCTTCCGCGCCATCGGGTCGTACTTCTTGAACTCGACACGCTGCGGATGCTTTTGCTTGTTCTTTTTCGTCGAATATCGATACCCCGTACCCGCCGTACTCTCCAGGGTGATGATAATCCTGCCTTTGTTACCTTTAGCCATGACCGTTCGTCACTGTTGCTGAAATTGCGAATACGACAAAAGGTACCTTTGTACCTTGAGCTCACGACCGGGATTGAACCGGTGACCTCTTCCTTACCAAGGAAGTGCTCTACCAACTGAGCTACGTGAGCGTGGAGCGGGAGACGGGACTCGAACCCGCAACCAACAGCTTGGAAGGCTGTGACTCTACCAATTGAGTTACCCCCGCGTTGGAGGGCCCGCGCAAGGCGGCCGTTGGTGTGGTGGGGGTAGGATTCGAACCTACGAAGTCGTTAAGACAACAGATTTACAGTCTGTCCCGGTTGGCCACTTCGGTACCCCACCGTCTTTCCAGTTGAGCTGGCGACCAGACTTGAACTGGTGACCTGCTGATTACAAGTCAGCTGCTCTACCAACTGAGCTACGCCAGCAGGTATGTCCACAAAATGTGGACAGGATCACAAATATATTCAAAAAATGGTGAAAGTCAAATATCGCGAATGGGTTCCCGCGGAAAAATGCACGGGATCAGAGATTTTTTTTCAAAAATTCCACAATGGCCCGCTCCAAACCCACGTTCGCAGCCAGAATATCCGTGCCATGTCCCGCGTTGTCGTAGCGCTCGGCACGCATGCTTTTGGCCACCTTGGCGTACGCATCCAACGTCTCGACGGATCGCACATCCTCCTTGCTCGCCACCGCAAATATCGGACGCGACGCTACTTTTTTTATCGCATCCTCGGTGGGCAGCTCGTTGAAGTAGTTGAGACCGGGACTCAACAACACCAGCGCCTTCACCGACGCATCGCCCGCCGCGTACAGCAATGCGTTGCTGCTGCCGTACGACGCACCAATGATGCCGATGCGCGCCGGATCGACCGATGCATGCCCGCGCAGGAAACTCACCGCCGCCTCCACGTCCAGACGCGCCTTGCGATCGGGCCGCACACTCTTGCCGTCGGCGGTTTTCAGTGAGCCGCCGTAGCCGCGCATGTCGATGGCCAGCACGGTGAAGCCCGCCTGCTGCAAGCCGCGCGCCAGCGAAGCAAAGCTGCCACGATCGCTGCGCCACTGATGCAAACACAGCACCGCCGGGGCCTTGGCTCCCGCCGCGTACAGCGTGCCGGTAATCACCACACCATCGCTGGTCGTGAAGCGCACGTCCTCGGTACCACCCTTCATCGTGCTTGCCGCGGCGCCCACGGCCGCCGACTCCGATGCCGCCCCATCGCTTTTTGATTGGCAGTGCATCAGTAACAGCGCGCTCAGCGCCAGCGTCAGTAATCCGTTGCGTGTCATAACTTCTCTCCTGTGCTTGCTCATCGAACCCGTTGCTCCAACGATTTCCATATCTCCGCCGCCGTGTCTCGTGCGTCCGGCAGAGGAACAACAGGCGTGAGATCCTTACGCCTGCGGAACCAGGTCATCTGCCGCCTCGCGTATTGCCACGTGTGCTGCTTGATGAGCGTGATTGCGTGTTGCAGCGAAATCGAAGCAGCAAAATACTCGATCAGTTCCTGATAACCAACGGAACGCATGGCGTTGCAGCCGGTATCGACACCCGCATCGAGCAGGGAACGCACCTCGCGCTCGAGCCCGGCCGCGATCATGGCGTCCACCCGCATGTCGATGCGCTCACGCAATACCGCGCGGTCCAAGGCGAGGAGAAAGCCCACGGTCTCGTGACGGCGCTCAGGCATGCGCTGTTCGCGATAGCGCGAATACGGCTCGCCTGTGAGCAGGCACACCTCCAGAGCGCGGATGACGCGCACTGGATTCCGCGTGTCGATAAATGCCGCGCTTCCCGGATCCAAGGCGAATAATTCTTCCACCAACGTCGGTAATCCCTCGTCCACCACGCGCTGTTCGAGCCGCGAACGCAGCGCAGCATCCACATCGGGCGCCGCGAATATGCCCCGCTCTATCATCTGGATATACAGCCCCGTTCCTCCAATCACCAACACGCGCTTCCCGCGACGCCTGATGTCCGCGATCCACCGCTGGGCATCCTCGTAAAATTTGCCCGCGGAGTAATCATCGCCCGCATCGCGTATGTCGATGCCGTGATGCGGGATGCCCTCGCGCTCCTCCATCGTCGGTTTGGCCGTGCCGATATCGCAGCCGCGGTACACCTGCCGCGAATCGGCACTGATGATCTCCGCGTCCAGCATGTGTGCAAGATGCAGCGACACCGCGGTTTTACCGGATGCCGTCGGACCGGTGAGAATGATGATGGGAGCTGGCTGCTTCATAACTGAGATTCGCGAGGTTCCACGACGCGCGGAGTTCGCACCCGCACCTGGCTCAGGAGGACTTCCACCCTTCCTTGCCGATCAGCGGTACAAACTTGAAGCCCTCGCTGCGTAGATGCACAAACTCCTCTCCCCTGCGCTCGACCAGAAACATGCTCTGCGTTTGCTCATTGCCGATGGGGATGACCAAACGCCCTCCGTCGGCCATCTGCCGCAACAGGGACTGCGGCACATCCGGTGCACCGGCGGTGACAATGATGCCATCGTAGGGCGCGAACTGCGACCAGCCGACACTGCCATCGCCCACTTTGGAAGCGATGTTGTATCCGAGCGCTTCGAAGCGCGCGCGCGACTCTTCGAGCAAATCGAAATGCCGCTCGATGGTGAACACTCTCGCGCCGAGTTCGGCGAGGATGCAGGCCTGATACCCGCTGCCGGTACCGATCTCCAGCACTTTGTCGCCTCTGCGCACGCGCAGTAACTGCGTCATGAAGGCGACGGTGTAGGGTTGCGATATCGTCTGCATGCAGGAAATCGGCAAAGCCGAATCCTCATACGCGCGATCACGGAACACACCCTGCACGAATTCGTGACGGGGTACGCGCGCCATGGCTTCAATGACGGTGTTGTCGGTGATTCCCTTTTTGCGCAGCAATTCCAGCAGTTGCTGCCGCGCCAATTCGTATTGCCGATGCGTGGGCGATGGTGTCATGCGTCCTGTGTTTCCTCTGCCTGCTTGTGTTTCCCCGGCATATCAAAGATCGATTTTCCCCCGACATTAAGACCACTTCGCAGGGCGGAGCGGAGGTCTTCCACGCTCAGACCGCGCCGCAACCGACCATCCTCTGCAATGGATATGATCCCGGTCTCCTCCGAAACCACGACGGCAAGAATATCCGTCTGCTCGGAGATCCCCACCGCCGAGCGATGCCGCATACCCATGATGAAGCCGTCGATCTGCAACTGCGCACTCAAGGGCAGGGTGCAGCGGGCCGCCTCCACGATGCGATCCTTGATCACCACAGCGCCATCGTGCAGCGGCGCTTTGGGATTGAAAATCGACAGCAACAGTTGCTTGCTTACCTCCGCACCCAGCGGCACGCCCGTTTCAATGATCATGCGTATCCCCGTGGTGCGAGTGAGAATGATCAGCGCCCCGATCTGCCGTTGCGACATCTCTTCACAGGCGTCCACGATGGCGTTGATGGTTTCGTCCATACTGCTGCGTATCAGATTCGCCATCAGGCGGCCACGTCCGAGAATCACGAGTATGCGCCGCAATTCCGGTTGGAACAAGACGATGAAGGCGATCACCCAGATGTCGGTGAGCGTTTTCAAAATCCAAGTCACGGCTTTCAGTTCCAGCGAGCTGGCCACGAAGCTCCCCGCCACGATCACCAGCAAGCCAAGGAAAATCTGAATCGCGATGGTGCCGCGCATGATCAGATACAGGCGGTAGAACACGAAGGTCACCACGAGTATGTCGAGGATGTCCGTCCAGTTCACCGCCAGAAATCCGATTTTAAACAGCATCAGTGTCCTCCTGATCCTTTCCGGCGAGTATGGCCGTGGCCACATCCAGGGCGTTGCGGCTCTCCGCCACATCATGCGTGCGGAACATGCGCACCCCTTGCCGCAATGCGAGCACCGAGGCGGCAATGCCTCCACCGAGACGCCGATGTGTGTCCGCTCCAGTGATCGCCCCGATGAAGGATTTCCGCGATACACCCAGCAGCACCGGCCGACCGAGCCCCACCAGGCGATCCAGTCCCGCGAGTAGCGCCAAGTTGTGTCGGAGGGTTTTTCCAAAACCTATACCGGGATCGAGTATCACCTGTCGAATTCCCATCGCCTCGCATTGCCGCGCACGTTCTTCCAAAAAAGCACACACCTCCGCCAACACATCGTCGTAGCGTGGATTCGCCTGCATGGTCCGGGGCGTTCCTTGCATGTGCATCGCGATATAGGGCACCTGCTCGCCTGCCACCAAGGCCAGCATATCCGCATCCATCGCACCGGCGCTGATGTCGTTGATCAAGTCGCCTCCCGCGGCGAGCGCTTCACCGCCCACGGCGGATTTGGTGGTGTCGATGGAAATGGGGACGCTGGAATGTCGGCGTATTCCTTCAAGCACCGGAAGGATGCGGTCAGCCTCCTCCCGCGCGGAAACCTCCATCGCACCCGGCCGGGAGGATTCGCCTCCAACATCGATCAAATCGGCCCCTTCCTCTACCATGCGTAGCGCTTGCTCCACCGCCATGGCGGGTTCGAAATATCTGCCCCCATCCGAAAATGAATCCGGTGTCACATTCACTATTCCCATCACGCAGGGACGCGCGGCAAGATCGATCGCGCCGTGTCGTGTCTGGAGAATGTGAGGAACTGCGGGATGCATGGGAAATCATCGTGTGTGAACAATCTGCATCATACGACTGCCGCCGAAAAGATGCAATGCACAGCGGATGGTGATTCGATGCATGGACTTCTCCGAATAAAAAGACCGGAGGGTCCACCTTTCGGCGAACCCTCCGGAACGGGGAGAAAAGCGATGGGGCTTACTTCGACAGCACCATCTGAATCGTCTGCGAGAACTCACCCGCCGTCATGCGGCAGAGGTAATTTCCGCTCGGGAGATCACGCGCGTCGAAGGTCATGGTGTAGTGACCGGCCGGCAGGATTTCGTTGACGAGTTCCGCCACTTCCATACCGAGACTGTTGTACACCACCAGACGCACCAGTCGATCCTCGGCGACGTTGAAGCTCACCGTGGTCGACGGGTTGAACGGGTTGGGATAGTTCTTCTCGAGACTGAACGCCGTCGGCAGTTCACCCTCGTTCTTGAAGAACACTCCGTACGGCTGGGCAAGCGCAATGTTGCCGCCGATGTTCATCGCGTTGAGGTCGAAGACCTTCACGCTGTTCGCGATCGGGTTGGACACGGACGTGGTGCCGATGATCGGATCTTCCCAGGCGCCGAGTGCAACGGCCTGGCGGACGCCACGCAGCTGATTGCGATCGGTGACCAGCGCGGCTTCATGATCCGCGTACGGGAAGGTGACATTGGCCGTCCATGCGGTACCGATGTGCGAGATTTGCCAGTAGCGCTTCACATAGCGCATGCGGGCAAGGTTCTGCGGCAACTGATTCGGGAAGACGCGAATGGTCATCTGATCGATCTGTCCGCTGGTCACCTGCACCGTCGCGATGGGATCGCCACTGGTGGGATCGGTGAAGTTGTAACTGTTCGGCGCGACGAGCGGACCGAGCGTGCGAACAAAGGATTGCGGACCCGAGCCGCCACCGGCGTTGGTAATGCGCAGTTCCACGTTCACCTTGAACGGCTGATTGGTCGCGGTGAGGCCGTTCGCGGGCGGCGGGAAGTCGTCGTTGAACAGCATCGCGTACATGGTGATTTCACCGTAGTGCACACCCGGTGCGAGGCCGG